>PYIY01000017.1 GCA_003635195.1 Candidatus Poribacteria bacterium
CTCAATCCTATCTCTGGTTTAGAAACAGAGTACGAATTCCTCGTCAGAAAATATAAAGGCGGTCCCGAAGTCCGACTCACAGATGTCGGCTTCGGTGTTTCGCAAGTGCTACCGGTGTTGGTACTCTGTTACTACGTGCCTGAAGGCAGCATTCTCATCCTTGAACAACCTGAAGCACACCTCCATCCGAAAGTGCAGTCAGAATTAGCGGATCTGCTCATTGAGGTCGTCAAAAATCGGGGGGTACAGATTATCCTTGAGAGCCACAGCGAGCACCTACTGATACGGTTAATGCGACGCATCGCCGAGGAGCAAATTTCGGCAGACGACACCGCCTTCTATTTTTGCGAAATGAACGAAGGGGTATCTGGAATTAAGAGACTCAATGTAGATGACTACGGAAACATCACCAATTGGCCACAAAACTTCTTTGGCGATGAGATGGGCGACTTAGCAGCAAAGACTAAAGCGGAGATGAAACGTAAGAAAGCCAGCAAATGATGAAAATTATTGTAGATACAAATGTTCCCTTGGTTGCCAATGGGAAAGCAGACCAAGCCTCTGAAGATTGTGTAGAAACCTGTATTGACGAACTGATGAAGATTACCCAAGGTGATGTAAAATTAGTGTTGGATGACCAGCGGCGAATTATTGAAGAATACCGGAATAAGTTGAATCCGGGAGGCTTTCCCGGTGTTGGAGACGCTTTCCTCAAATGGGCAGAGATAAATTGGGCAAACCCGCAACAATGCGACTTGGTTTCCATTACGCCTGTTGATGATTTAGAAACTGATTTTCAAGAGTTCCCAACAGACCCTGCACTATCGGATTTTGATCCAGATGACAGAAAATTCATCGCTGTCGCACTCGCACATTCCGAGAAACCTCCCATCCTGCAGGCGGTAGATAGTGCCTGGTGGACTTACCGCGAAGCACTTCGTCAGAATGGTGTCACAGTTGATTTCATCTGTGAAGACGATATCCGCTCAATGCTAAGTCAATAACTCCCAAAACACAGGAGAGATAGCATGATCCACGAGATAAGAACCTACAACTTGAAACTCGGACAACTCCAAGAGTACTGGAAACGTTTCGGTGAAAAACTACCCGGTCGTCAGAAACTCTCGAAACTCGGTGGACACTGGTATACGGAAGTCGGACCATTAAATCAGATGGTCGCTATCTGGCCCTACGAAAGCCTCGAACAGCGAACAGAAGTCCGACGCGCTGCAGAAGCCGAACCAAATCCGGTATGGCCCCCCGATACAAGCGATCTCATCGTGTCAATGGTCTCTGAGATTTTTCTGCCTGCTCCCTTTATGGAACCCTTAGGCGAAAAAGACATCGGACCCCTGTATGAAATGCGTCTGTACACCTATCCAGCAGAAGGCATGCCGCAAGTGCTGGAGGCGTGGGGCGCGGCTATCCCTGAGCGCGTGAAGTTCTCACCGTTGGC
>PYIY01000018.1 GCA_003635195.1 Candidatus Poribacteria bacterium
GTGTCCTGGTGCCCGAAAAATGCTGAGAACCTCTTTCTTAGGATGTTCACGGGTGAGCACAACGCTTAAATCGTCATTTGTAATCGCACCAGATTCAACAGCAGTTTCAAGGAAAGTATTCCAATCCGTTGATGGCGGGTTCCGGGCAGGTTCAGGCAATCCCGGACGTTTCCTATCCAAGGATTCTTGGAGAAATAAAAGGTAACCTTTGGGTCCGTTGTATGGCGAAGTTCGTTCATTGACGGGGAGTCTACCCATCACATCAAGATTCTTTGAGATCACTAAAGAGTCTGCCGGGGACCTGAGTTTCCATCCTGTGATGATTGCCTCTGCTAATGGGTGCGTTTTGTCAAAGGGTTTGTAACCTTGTTGAATTCTCGCTGCAATAAAGGCACGCTTATTCGGGGTACGTCCTAATTCGACATTTGATACCCAAGTATTGATGAAATTTTCGTTCAAGAATTTGATGATACGGTCGTCGGAGAGGACACCTGCCCTCAGGCTTTTGCCGCTCCCTCAGCACGACTCATCAACTAACGGTCCATCTATGGAGACCGCGTGAATCGGTTTCTGCTGTGCTTCTACCATCTCCAGGACCTGCTCCGGCGGCACCCAGTTAATTCGTTCCGATCTATAGAACTTATGTATCAGTGCGCGTTCCGCGGCTTCTTGGGCAATGGTTTTTGTGAATTTGATGCTTCCAAGAAGCTCTTGATTCCCAGCGCGGAGTTCAATTTTCGAGCAAAAACCGGTACTTGTATGAAAATGGGAGTCGTTTTCATCTTGCTTCCAGTTAACATCGAAGTTTATTACGCCTTCAGGGACGTACATCTCAAAGAAAGCGACTTTCTCTCTGTTCCGGTCAATGACAAGATGTCCGGTGAACTGCGACGGTGTAAACCACCCATCTTCGAGTCTGAACTCGGCATGGATGCGAAACACGATGTCGGCGTATTGCTCGTTGTAAGCACGCAAACACCCCCATAATCCGTACGAATCTCCTGCATTGATATGCATGAACAAATTCGGCTTCGGGTGCAGCTGCTTGAGCAACGCGAGTACGCCACGGACATCTAACGCCCAGAGCTCACCCACCGCAACCGGTTTGTTCGGAAGAAAAGATTGGAAAACGGATGTCGGATGCTGTTTTTCGGGTTCAGCGACCCGCAGATTTGCCAACGCGTCCCACTCCACATGGAAATTGGAGCCAGTGTTCTCAATTGGAGCGATATAGCCTTTCACTGAGATTTCTGAAGTATCTGTAAGGTTAAGCGTTATTTTATTGTTCGCTGCCGAATGGTTGTCGGCGTTGAGTTGTCTACTCATCACTGTTAGAACGAGTAGAATAATGGTTAAGGTTCTCATTTTTTATCTCCTTACAGTTCGCGCAAGTTGAAAAATCTGTTATCTTGCGCGTCTGCGTATGTAGATTATAACATAGACGCTAATCCGTTAGGACAATTTTATTTCATATCCCAGATGAAAACTGTACCGTTTGAGTCGCCACTCGCGAGTGTTTTAGCTTTAGCGAGTGCGATGCCCGCAAGTGCTTTGTCTTCCAAGAATGTCACTGCTCCGACTTCATTTGTGTGTCCTGTGAATGTCTGGATGGATTGCCCATTTGTAAGATCCCACAGCCGAATCGCCTTATCTGAACTCCCACTGGCAAGAAGTTTCGCATCTACTGAAAAGTCCATAGCAGTTATACCGCCTGTATGCCCTGTAAGCGTATAAAGCGGCTTGTCGGTGTCTGCTTTATTCCACACCTCAATTGTCTTATCCGCGCCTCCGGTCGCGACAGTTTTTCCATCTTCATAAAGGGTTAGGACGCTAACCGGATCTGCATGTCCGCTTACAAAATGCCAGTCGGACCCGATGAGATCAATAAAACAGCTACTCAGTCTACCATCAAACACCAACACCTTTGCCACGGTTGCTCCCTTGTAGGAACATGCGATTGCTATGAGCGCAACATTTTCCCGCGGTGAAGTTTGAGAACTCCAGCGACCCCCATCACGCGGGTGCCAAGACCGAATTGTGTCGTTCTCGCCACTTCCACTCCAAAACCTTTTACCGTCAGGAGAGAACGCAACCGTATTCACAGGTGCCTTGTGTTCTTCGCGCGTACGTCTGAGTTTCCCGGTGTCGGCATTCCACAACTGGACCGTCTTATCCGAACTGCCACTGACGATCAGTTTGCCGTTCGGAGAAAAGGCGACAGCTAACACCGAATCGGTATGTTCGGTAAATACCATCTGTTTTTCATAAGTGCTCGCATCGTAGATATAGATGCTGTTCGCAGCGGCTACAGCGATCCGATTTGTGGATCGAGAATAGGCAATAGCGTTTACAGGTCCCTCACCGACATCGATTCGAGCAATTGCACCCACCGGTAAATCTCCGGCAAACCCATTTGCGAGAAACATTCCAACAATTAAAAGTAGAATGAAACTTGCTAATTTCGTCATTTTCATATTTTTAGTTTCCCTCGTTTTTTGCGAACGCGGGTTCCACAGAGATTTTCGCGAGAAAACCGTTGATTTTGCCTTATGCCATAGATTCTTCTAAATGTTCAGGTTGGGGGTTGCGAAACTTTCCGAGTCGCCACTCCCTATAGACAAGGAAGCCACTGATCAAACATAAACATCCGTATAGCAAGGATTTTACCAAGGCAACTCCCATTAGGAACTCTCCAGCATTCATATGCCACACCCCGTCGCTGGCTGCCTCACGCGCTATCCATTGTTCCATATAGAAATCAATACCTTGTTCAAAAATCGAATTAAAGATTCCACCGGTAAGGAGTATCGCGCTAATGAGAATCAATCCCTTTGATCTCGTTCGTAAACATATAAACACCAGCAATACTGCGAGACCCAAGTATACCATAAAATTTAGAATGTAAAGCACGTTACTAAGCATTGTCAAAACCTCCTCTTTATGCGAAACGTCGTAGGTTTGTTATTTCGGATGTCTGTGTATGTAGATGATAACGTGGACGCTAATCCGTTGAGACGATTTTATTCAGGTCCCAAATAAAAACGGTGCCATCTGAACTGCCACTGACAAGCACATTGTCTCTCGTGAATGCCAGAGCACTGATTTTGCTTGTATGGTTCGCGAAGGTATGAAGGTGCTTTCCGGTTGTGAGATTCCACAACCGGACCCTTTGGTCAACACTACCACTCGCAAGTATCTTGCCGCTTGGAGAAAACGCCACCGAAGTGACTGTCCCTGCGTGTCCTGTGAGGATCCACAGAGGAGTTCCAAGATCCATAGCCATCCGTAGTGGCTCCGTATCCGTAATGTTCCAGACCTCTATTGTCCAATCGGAACTCCCAGTTGCGATATATTCGCCGGAGGGAAAAATCGTTAAAGCGACGATTTTTTCTTTATGTTTTGTCAAGATAGCTTCAAACTCTTTGTAAGGGTCTATCTCAGACGAGAAAACAGCAAATTTAAACTTGTCTTTAACAGCCATTGGCAGTTCAACTGCCTCTGCAAAAATTTCACCATACTGTGAGAACGCCGTCGTAATCACTGTATCTTCTGATGAGGAGGTTTTGGAAGTCCAACGGCCGCCATCACGCGAGTACCACGACCGAAGCATGTTGTTTTTGCGACTTGCACTCCAAAATTTTTCTCCCTCCAGAGAAAAGGCGACAATATTAACAGGTGCAGTGTGTTCTTCCCGGGCCCGTCTGAGTTTCCCTGTCTCTGCCTCCCATAACCGCACCGTCTTGTCCGCGCTGCCACTGACGATCAGTTTGCCGTTTGCAGAAAAAGCGACTGCCAGCACCGAATCAGTATGTCCGGCAAGCACCATCCGTTCTTTGTGGGTATCCGCATCATAGATATGGATATTGTTCGCGGCAGCTATCGCGAGTTGATTTATGGATTGAGCGTATGCTATAGCATTAACAGGTCCCTTGCCGGTATCAATCCGAGTGATGGCATGTTTAGGCAACCCCTCGGCAAACCCGTTTGCGAGAAACATAACAAGGGTTAAAAGGAACATGAAACTTGCGAATCTGGTCATCTTCATTTTTCGTATCCTTTTCAGTTGTTGAAAACCATACCTATCTGACTTGCGATAAGTTAATTTTCGGTATTTTTTGCTGATGGCGGTTCTACAGAAATTTTCGCGAGAAAACCGTTGATTTTGCCTTTCTCACTGGAACTGCCAATAGCCCCCAACCTAAAGATTTGACCGCGATCAAAAGGATACTCGACCACTTCTCTGTGATTCGTTGGAATATCTCTTACAGAGACAAGTGCATTGTCAGATACCAGGTCCGTGTCAGCAGAAAATAGATCAAACGAACCCGCAACTTCGGATTCGCCAACCCAGACATCAATCGTAAGCACGCCACCCTCTTTAAAGGTTGTTGCATCAATTTCAATGACAGTATAATTTTGAGAATCGGTCTCAGATGTCCGAAAAACACTGAGAATCTCTTTCTCGGAGTGTTCACGGGTGAGTACAACGCTCAGACTGTTATCTTTAATAACACCCGATTCGACAGCAGCTTCGAGGACGCTATCCCAATCTTTTGGTTGCGGTTCTGAGGACGCCTCGCGCAATCCCGGGAGCTTTCCGTCCAAGGATTCTTGGAGAAATAAGAGATAGCCCTTTTCGCCGTTGTAGGGCGAAGCGCGTTCATTGACCGGTAGTCTGCCCAGCAGTTCAAGTTCTGGTGAGATTACCAAAGAATCTGAGGGTGAGTTTTCCTTCCAGCCTTTCATGATTGCCTGTGCTAATGGACGCGTTTTGTCAAACGGTTTAAATCCTTGCTGTTGTCTGAGTTCCATGAATTTTTGCTTAAAGGGCGTGCGCTCTAATTCGACATTCGACACCCAAGCGTTAATGAAATTTTCGTTCATGAATTCAATATTTTTGTCGTCGGAGAGGACACCTGCCCTCAGGCTTTTACCGCTCCCTCAGCACGACTCATCAACTAACGGGCCATCTATGGAAATTACATGAATCGGCTTCTGCTGTGCTTGTGCCATCTCCAATACTTGGTCGGGTGCTACCCAATTAATTTGCTGCGATTTGTAGAAACGCAATATCAGTGCGCGTTCCGCGGCTGCTTGCGTAATGGATGCTGCGAAGTCAACGTTTTCCAGCAAATCTTGCGTTCCAGCACGGAGTTCCATTTTCGAGCAATAACCCGCGCCAGCAATGCGACTTCCATGTACTACCCGATTGACATCGAAGTTTACTGGACCTTCAGGGACGTACATCTCGAAAAACGAGACTTTTCCTTTTAAACGGTCAATCACAAGATGCCCAGTAAACTGAGAAGGGGTGAACCAACCATCCTTAAAAGCAAATTCCGCATGGATCCGAAACACGATGTCAGCGTATTGATCGTTGTAAGCGCGCAGGCATGCCCACAAACCGAGGGAATCTCCCGCATTGATATGCATAAGTAGGTTAGGGGTCGGATGCAGTTGCTTGAGCAAGGTAACTATTCCTGTCATGTCTGGCACCCAGAGTTCGCCAACCGAAATCGGTTTGTTTGGAAGAAAAGATTGGAAAACGGAGGCAGGATACCGTTTCTCTGGTTCAGCAACCCGTAGATTTGTTAAGGCATCCCAGTCCTTAAAGTCATCGGACACAGTATCCCCAATCGGTGCGATGAAACCTTTCACTAACACTTCTGATGTGCTGTCAAGGTTAAGTGTAATTTTGTTATTAGCTGCCGAGTGGTTGTCGGCGTTCAGCTGTCCACTCATCATTACCAGAATGAGCAGTCCAATTGCTAAGATTTTCATTTTCAATCCCCTTGTAATAATTATTCTTGCGTTGGGTTTTTCTGCAGGTGTATCTGCGTTCACAGAAGTGCCTGGTAAGCCTATCACCATTGCCACAATCGAAATTGCTTTCATTTCAGTATTCTCCCTTTCAAATTTCTTACGAAATAATATTGAACATTTTCCGCATCTGCGGGAACTGACTATTCACGCTTTTCTAAAAATAACTTCTGAAATTTAGAAACGACACCTTCTGCCACGTTTCCTAAATCATTTTTAGGAAATAGGTACAAACCCGCTTGAGAATGTTCAATCAGATTGACTGTGAGATCGTTAACGCGTTCCCAATTTGACACAGCAACATCCGCTTTGAGAATACTATTGTCAAAATAATCAATATACTGAACACAGGCAACAATATTACCGGTTTTTCGCTTATCTTCTCCAGCGCGTGCTTCCACGAGCACAACGGATACTACGTAGGATACACCTTTTTCAATCTCCAAAACAACATTTATATTTTCGGTTCTACTAAAGGCTTCAAGAAAATGTTCCGCTACTAAGGGTTTAAGATCGTCGTCACCTGCGATGTCAAGAAAAATTTTAAGGCTACCGGACTGTTCTGAAAATTCTCGGACAGGTATGCTTTCTAATGAGATTGCTATGAAACTTAGCATCACGCTAACTGCAAGAAAAAGGATCAAAAACCGTTTCATTTTGTTTTCCTTTGCCAATTTCGGCTATTCATTTTTGGTCTTATCCTTGAGTGCCTCCGTTACGAGATGTTCTAATTTCCATCCTCTGGCTTTGCGTGAGATTAAGGTGCCGTCTCTTGCGATGAGCCACGGTGCGGGGATCCGATGAATATGATACTGTTGTGCGACAGGGCTTTTCCACTTTCGTCCGCTGAAAATCTGCCGCCAAGGGATGTCATTCTCCTTGAGATAGTTTCGGAGTCTCGTTTCATCCGTGTCAAGGCTGACCCCGATGATGTCAAATCCCTGATCTTTATAAGAATTATAAACCCTTTTTACATTTGGCATTTCCCCGATGCAGGGACCACACCAGACCGCCCAAAAGTCAAGTAAAACGACTTTCCCGCGATAGTCTTGCAGCGAAATGGGTTTGCCATCAAGGTCGGTTGCGGAGAAGTCAGGCACGACCTTTCCTACCAGTTCTGACATCGGATCCGCCTTTTTTTGATATTCTGCGGCGAGTACAAGATTACCAAGTTCCTCGTGAATTCGCGCAAGTTCGTCAAGAACATAGTAGTTGTCTGGATACCGCTGCTCAAGTCCCTCAAAAACCGCAAGTATTTCTTTATCTCGGTTCGCCATCTCAAGCATCGCGCTGAGCAGAAAATGTGCCTCAAGGTCGTCAGGTTTCAAAGTTGATTTGAAACGATTAATGAGACGCTCAGCATCTTTTTCGCGTCCGACTTCGATGTAGAGACGAACGAGCGACCGATAGACATAGAAGGATTTTTCCTTATCTGTCAGTTGCTGAAGTCCCACTTCCAGAGCTTCAATAGTTTTTTTCGGGGTGCCATACATCTCTTCCGGTGTATTTTGCCAAACCTGGGATGATGGATAGACCTTCAGAGCGAAACTCAAGTTTAGGCAATCAAAGGGTTGATTCGCATGATGCCGACACCGGGCGAGCGGAATGACATCGCCATATATGGCTCGATTTTCCCGTGTGTCTTTCTGATATCCGGGGTGAAATTGGTATCCGTAGCTCACCGGCATCTTCGGGTCTGTATTAGAAGAGAAAATTGGCTTGCCTCCCTTGGAATCTGCAGGACACAGCAGAAGATTTGCGTCCGGCAAATATTTGGGATGAAGGTCAGAGAGCCATTCTGGGAAATTGCCATGTTCCTTCTGATAGGCTTGGACCGCCTTGCCGATTTTGAGCAACTGCTGCTTGCAGATTTCGACGTTTTCGTCAATCTGTTTTGCCTTCGCGGGATCATCAGAAGAAATTTCATTCGGTTTTTGCGGTGGTCCCTCAGCGAGGCGTTTCTGAAATTCGGGTCTATCCTGAAGCAAAGCGAAAAGTTTCTCGCTTTCCTTTGCGTGATTGATAGTTCCAACAGGATCGTACTCGACCGCAATCTGGAACAGTTTCCACGTTTTTTCTGGGTCACCTTGTTCCGCGAAGAGTCGGGTCAACTCAAGGCTATAATAATTCACATCAAGGCCAAGTTCCGGTGACTGTTGGTTCAATTCGTGCAATTTAAGCAATCGATCGTATGCTCGGTTCATCAAATCTATCCTTGCACTCGGGAACATTTCAAGATTGAAAATGTCCATCATGAGGTCAAGATTGTTTGGCATGAAAGCGAGCAGCTTCTCACGTTCAGCGATGCTTTTTTCAGTTTGATTACTTTTCAGATAAGCGTCAACAAGATATAAAGTGATTTCAGGGATGATACGTTCGCTGTCAGCATTTGGGTCCTCTGCAAGCAGGGCATTGACCAAGTGTTCAATTTTGAAATCACCCATCCGGAAAGTGTTTCCGTTCTCGCGGATTATTCCGGTTTTATCAAGAATCACATAGCGGGGTAAATAGTTGAGCAAAGCGATGACCCCGAATCGAGCTGGCACTGCTTCAGGTTCAAGGTGCAGATGAATGCCCGGCATCGCGTGTTTTTCAATGAATTGTGTCATCTCCGCTTTGCTGCTCCGCGTGCAAATATTAATCAGAGCAAAATCAGGCCTATCGCGATGCATGTTGTAGAGACGTTTGAGCGTTGGGAGCATCCATTCCGTCGTATCTTCTCGTACTGACCAATAATAGAGTAAAACCACTTTCCCACGAAAGTCTTGCAGCGAAACGGGAGTGCCGTCTACGCTTGTGTGCGAAAATTTAGGTGCCGGCTTGCCTAAGATGAGCTCAGCCCAAAGCATGTTAAATTCATTTGCTTTCTCCCAATTGTCCATCTCATCATAAACATCTGCTTTGCGTTGATAGACTTCGGGCAGCATTGCAGGGTCAACAATCTTGTCCAACTCTGTGAGTGCCTGATCGAATTCACGCTCGTCCATAAACCGATATACACGAAAACGGCGGAGTCTATCCGTATATTTTGAGGTTGACTGTTCCGAGAGAAACATTTCTGCGCTGACATCAAACTCAGCGTAGCGTTGAAGTCCAAAGAGATAGTTCAATTTCTTGAACCATACCATGTCGTACTGATCGCTGTCTGGATAAGTGTCAAGAAATTCTTCGCAGCGTTCAAGATTCTGTTCCCAGTCTTGTCGGTATTTTTCCAAACCCGTCTTCTGTCCATACACTCTCGGTTTTGGTAGCAACTCCTCTGGTGTTGGTTGAGATTTGGATGCTTCCTGAATTTGTTGGGACAATGTGCCTTCTGGATTAACCGCTTGTGCCAAGCGCATTGCACCCATCGGGATAGCAAAACAGGTGAAGACGAGCAATCCTATCCCTACGGCAACCTTCGTCATCGGGTGCCGATTCAAATTTTCTGCAAGGATGGTTCGGAGTCGTCCTTCAATCTTTGAGGGACGTGCCATCGCTACAGCCGCACGTGAAGTCGCGTTGGCTATTTTCACGTTGCGTGTAATATCAAGCAGATGTTGAGCATAGTCAACCGATTGATACCCAGCGTTTAGCACCTGGTCGTCGCATGCCTGCTCCGCTTCTATCCGTATCCAACGCGCTGCAAACCATATGAATGGATTAAACCAATAGATTGCACAAATTATCTGTGCAATTGTCTGCATCGCCCAATCCCATCGTTTGATATGCGCCAGTTCGTGGAGTAGGACAGCGCGGAGCCGCTCGGTGTGCCAACGATTCGCGTCAGTTGGCAGTAAAATCACAGGACGTAAGAAGCCCCACACCATCGGGACTGTGACGCTGTCGCTGAGACGGACGCTGACGTGGCGATTCCAACTGGGGTGGATAGGTTTGATTGCGTAGTTGAAGTCGTTGCTACGTGTGGAGATACGCCAGACAGTACCGATTCCAGCGATCAAACGGGCAAAAAAGAGGACACTGATACCCGCCCAGGCTAACGTTACCCAGTCTGTCCACTGCATTGTCGAAAGGATACCTCTCCGAGCGACCATGGGGTTTGGTTGAGGCGGTGTTGGCGTAACTCGCGTTGGAAACACCGTCTCTGACGATGACAGGGATTGGCTTGGGGCAATTGAAATAGGTGTAGTAGAAGATTGGGTGTTATCTGCCAACCGATAAATCCCAGATCGGATAGGTGTCTCTGGTAAGACATTGACCTCCCACTTCGGGAGCATAAAAGAAAACAGTGGGACGATGAGGCACCCGACAATTGCCATGCCCCAGACAAAACCGCGCACCGCCGCCGATTTGCGACGAAGGCAGAATGCGAATAAACCTGCAACAGCGAAAATTACCAAACTTTTTATCGTGGTGTCAACGAGAAATTTCAGTAATGGGTCTGCATAGAGCGTCTCAATGAATCGTATCATGACGAGGTGCCTCCTTTTTTCGCTTGCGCAATGAGCTGGCTTAAACGGTCAAGTTCCTCATCCGAGAGGTCAACCTCGGAAACCAGTGCAATGACCGTTTTCTCAACGGATTTATCGAAAAACGTCTGAAAAATCTGTTTGAGGGCGGAACGTCCCGCCTGATGGCGTGGTTGCGTCGGATGATAGATGTAACGTTTGCCGTCTTTTTTATGCGTGAGATACCCTTTTTCCTCTAAGATCCGCAACAACGCGCGAACTGTAGAGTAACTCGGTTGGTCGGGAAGATCTTCAAGCACATCGGCAACAGAAACGTGTCCGCGTTGGTAAACAATATCCATGATCTGTCGTTCCCGACGACTCAGTTTAACGGCACCATAATCTTCCATTTCTCACCTCTTTTGGTAATGTGCTAATGTTTAGCACTTATAAAAGCGATAAATCAGGAAATATGCTAAAAATTTAGCAGAAATTGGGAATTATGCTAATATTTTAGCATCTACGAAAAACTATGTCAAGAAAATATGCTAAAATATTAGCAGAAATTAATTAGATTTCAACACGCACAAACGCGAGATAAGCACCCGCCAGCAAAACAACGACAAACAACGTCAACAGCAGCAACTCCGTCGCAGCGGTGTTGAAATCTTTACCGATGTTGCGCGTATCTTCAAATTTTGGGACTGCCTCTGGACTGACAGGTTTCTGGGACATCCCCTCGCGAACCCCCATGATATGGCGGCTCTCCGGATCGCCTCTCTCCATATCGACGACGAATTCTCGGTATTCACGGGCGTAACGCTGAGCATTCTCAGTAAATTGCTGGTACCGATCCAGACCTGTTCCAGCGAACGCCTCAAAGAGATGCTGCAGGAGTGCCGCGGGTGAGATACGGGTGATCGCACGCGCCCGTTGAACTTGGGTAATCTTAAAGGTTAAGTACTCCCCAGCCAAGCGTTCGCCGCTTACTGCTATTTGGGTGTGCCACTCACCTCTTATCCTTAGCATTTTTTCGTCATTTGACTGGTACCAAGCGTGCCGCCAAGTTCTCCGAAATTTGTGATAACTTTGGCCGTATCGGTGAGAATATTCATGGTGAGACATAGATGATGAAAAACCACTCGCAAGTGCGGCGAGCGTACTCGGCATAAAAGCAACAAAAGTGACCCATGTCAACAGAAGTATCACAAGACTCACGGCACTCCGTTGCACACGCGCCGAGACTAATAGTCCCAACGCAAGAAACAGACACGTGTACAAAAGCGCGATAAAGAGGATGATACCTAAGCGTCCCCACGCTTCAGTATTCAGGTGAATCTCACTTGCGGAGGAAATCATTAGGAGGTTTACTAACATAGCCAGCATAAAGGGAATAGTTATACTTACCAATGCCCCCAGAAACTTACCAATCAGCGCGGTATGTCGTGGGATTGCATTTGCCAATGTTAATCGGAGCGTGCCGTGCTCGCGTTCGCTGGAGATCGCATCGAAAGTGAAAATAAGTGCAACGAGACTCAAGATATAACCGATGATAAAGGTCCAATCAATTTGGGAAACGTCGGGTCCAACATTCTTCATATTTATGTTGACATCTGGATATTCCAGTCTCCAGAATCCCCGGCTACCAGAAGGGGCATCCACCCTATCGGGTAAAAGGGCTTCTCCACCCGCTGCGCAGAAATGGAGCGGCGACGGTTTTTTGTAGAGCATGCCGGGTCCCTCATGTGCCAGTGTATAGAGACTGTCGTCGGCGCGAGACGTTAATAGGTTCATGGATGCAGTGACAGCGTCGTGATACTTCTGGACCCGTTTCGGATGCTCTCGGATATGTCTCACAGCGTTGGTTACCATCAGTGCCAGCAACAACACAGTCGTCAGCGCAAATCGAAGGCTATTCAGGTTGTCGTAGAGTTCGCGTTTTGTGATATGCCACATTTTTTTATGGCTGTCGGCTGTCAGCAATCAGCCTTCAGCAAAGAGTAGTTGTGTTATATTAGTAAGTGCAGTCGGTAATCAGCAGTTTGTGGAGTGAGCATACGAGCAACCGTTACATAGGTTTCTTAACTGATCGCTGAAAGCGCAGCGACCTGACCGCTGACAGCCATTCTACACCTCACTTTTGATAAAAACGAGAAATATCGCTATAAAGAGAAAAATATTCATCGTGAACAGCAGGAACAGATCCGGCACTGCGCGTTTTGCGTTGATGCCTATATCACTTCTCTGAAAAGAGAACTGCGGGAGTGTATCCCAATCAACAGCGTCCTGATCGGAAGAAAACCACTGTCGGGACGCAAATATTTTCTCATCATGAAAGTAATTGATGATTGCTTGTCGGTAGTTTTGTGCCGCTATGAAAAAATCTTGGATGCCATTGAGGTCGGTGCCTGCCCACGCTTCGGTTGCGGCATCATACAAACCCGCAGGGGAGAACTTCAACAACATTCGCGCGCTATTTGCGGGTTGGACGTAGATCTTCTCGAATGCTGGCTTTCGGATGAGCCATGTGCGTTCCGCGGTATTGACCATTAGCGGTCCAAAGAGGCGGAAATAATTCTGGAGGTGCGGCACATAGGGTTCAAATTTCGCGTCAATCGTCTCAAGCTCGCTTGAAGCCATTCTGAGGGAGTGAAACACTAAACGTGATGGACGGTCTGATAGCCCCCCATAAATGTCGTTTCTCCAACCCTCTGTTGATAGGACAGGGTCGTTGCGGAGAAACTGCTCCGACTCTCTCTCAAATTCCTCCCAGATCCGTTTCACCTGATGGTAAGCGGCGGATTCCGTGTCCGTGCGCGGGGCAGTATCAATTGCAGTGAGAATCAGATTTGGGTAGACAAGCACTAAGAACCCCCAGACGAACATCGAGAGGATGAGCGCAGTACTGGTTCGACGTGTGATCGCAGAAATGAGCATACCGATGAGATAGAACAGTGATAGATAGACGAGGGACGCCAGAACAATCCCACCGATACGCAGAAAATCATCGGTGTTCAGGGAAATCATGGCGGAAGTCGTCAGCAAAATGA
>PYIY01000019.1 GCA_003635195.1 Candidatus Poribacteria bacterium
CTTGTAGCCAGCGGACGACACAGATTCGTTTAGGACACGGGATTGTGTTGATGCCGCCAGCGTACAACCATCCCGCACGTGTTGCCGAACGGATTGCGACGCTCGACTTGGTATCAAACGGACGTGTCGAATGGGGAACGGGAGAGTCAGCTTCGCATATAGAGTTGGGTGGATTCAATGTTGACCCGAAACATAAACGCGAGATGTGGGCAGAGTGTACCCGAGAGACGGCGAAAATGATGACGCAATCGCCTTATGCCGGATATGAGGGACAGTATTTTTCGATGCCGACGCGTAATGTCGTTCCCAAACCGTTGCAGACACCACATCCGCCACCGTGGGTGGCTTGTTCCAGTCGTGACAGCCTGCGTTACGCCGCCAGATATGGACTCGGCGCGCTAACCTTTGCTTTTGTTGATGCGAGCGAAGCCAAATTTTGGGTGGAAGAATATTACGAGATTTTTGAGAAGGAATGTGAACCCTTGACGCAGCGAGTGAACCCGAACATCGCCATGGTGTCGGGATTTTCATGCCATAATAATGAAGAGACTGCTGTTGCTCGTGGGTTGGATGGGTTGCGTTTCTTCCGATTCGCGCTTGCGCATTACTATCACAATGGCTCACAGATACCGGGACAGACAGATATTTGGCAGTTATATAGACAGACAACGCAGGAACCGGCTGAAGGTAGAGCAGGCATCGGTACGCCGGATCAGGTGCGCGAACATCTTGAGGTGATGGAGGATGCTGGGGTGGACCAAGTTGTTTTCATTCAGCAGGCTGGCGCGAACCGCCATGAAGATATATGTGAATCGCTGGAACTGTTTGCAGAACGCGTGCTCCCAGATTTCAAGTCGCGGGACGCAGCACAGATTGAGAGAAAAGATAAACGACTTGCCGAGGCGATTGAGAGCGCAGAAAAACGAAAACCGGCATTGACTTCTCTCGGTGAGGTACCGGTTGTGGATGCCTATCCGGTTCTCAAACGGAAGTTAGAAGAAAAAACGGAAGAAACCGAAACGACTGAGATGAGCGATGATGGCGAAAAGTTTCTGTTGTCTATAGAAGGTGGAAAGCGAACTGAGAAAAACACGTAGACACTGGCGTGCTTGCGCGGGGTTCATAATGAAAAATGTATTGGTCGTTGATGACGATGAGAAAATCTGTTGGGCATTTGAGCAGTTTTTGGACGGTGAAGGCTACTCCGCCAGTATTGCGAACAGTGCTGAGGAGGGTTTGCGCCGCATCGCTGCTGACAAGATAGATGTCGTTTTACTCGATGTGAACTTACCCGGTATGAGTGGTTTGGAGGCGTTAGGTGAGATAAAAGCGAATCACCCGTGGGTGATTGTGGTGATCATCACGGCTTATGACGATGTAGAGACAACAATAGAGGCGATGCGCTTGCAGGCATTTGATTTTGTTCCGAAACCGATTGATCTGGATATCGTCAAGGGTGTGTTGGAGCGTGCTTTCCGAACACAATCCGTTCGTAGTACCTTGCCTGTGGACGAGGCAGATGAGTCGCCAGCGGAAACCCAGATTGGGGGGCATCGTCTGGTCGGGAAAAGCAGTCAGATGCGAGAGATTTACAAGCTCATCGGGCTAATGGCGAGCAATACTGTAACAGTCTTGATTGAGGGTGAGACAGGGACAGGAAAGGACCTTGTTGCCCGCGCAATCCACGCCGGAAGTGAACGCAAAGAGAAGCCTTTTATTCCAGTTGATTGTGGCGCGCTCCCGGATGATCTGTTGGAAAGTGAACTGTTTGGGTATGAAGCTGGCGCGTTCACTGGTGCCAAAGCGGAAGGGAAACCCGGACGATTTGAGTTGGCAGATAGCGGCACCCTTTTTCTTGATGAAGTTGGTAACATGACGCCAGCACTGCAGGTGAAACTGCTCCGCGCGCTGCAAACACAAGAGATTGAGCGATTAGGGGGCACCCGGACACTTAAAGTGGATGTCCGCGTTATCGCCGCTACCAATCAGGAACTCAGTGAAATGGTAAAACAGGGACAGTTCCGCGAGGATCTCTATTACCGTTTCAGACGCATCGCGCTTCACCTTCCGCCCTTGCGGGAACGCCAAGAGGATATTCCGTTACTTGTTACGCACTTTCTACAACTCATACAACAGGAACTTGGCAAATCGATTCGTGGTATTTCGGAAGACGGGATGAAGCTGCTACAAGATTACACATGGCCCGGCAACGTTCGCGAATTGGAGAATTGCCTCAGAAGCGCGGCAGCACTCTGTCGGGCGGATGTGATTCTGCCCGACGACCTACCGCCAGAAATCCGTACAGGGTCGGTTGCGGACCCTACGAACACATCGCAACTCCTGACCTCTCTCAAAGCCGTTTTACAAGATTCTACAAAAGCGGCTATTGCTGAAGGAAAACACGGGCTTTATGAAGAGGTCGTCACGATGTTGGATAAAGCGCTGATTGAGTTGGTGTTGGATGAATTTTCGGGTAATCATAGTAAAACAGCCGAATTGCTCGGTATGAGTCGTACCACACTTTTAAAAAAGATTAAACAGAGTAGTCGGACTGGTGTCGAATAGACACGACGGGGAAACACACCATGGGTTCTTGGATTCGGATTGCGCACCGTGGCGCATCGGGAAACGCGCCGGAAAATACGCTCGCAGCGTTCAAAAAGGCACTCGAAATCGGTGTGGATGCCGTTGAGCTTGACCTACACGGTACGGCTGATGGTGAGGTTGTCGTGATACACGATGCCACCTTGGATCGGACGACGAACCTCCAGGGGTATATCAACGAAACTCCCTTAGAAACCGTTCGAGGTGCTGATGCTGGTGGCTGGTTTGATACCGAATTTGCAGGTGAACCCGTACCGACGCTTACAGAGGCGTTGGAATGCATCGGAGAAGAGACGATTGCTGTTCTGGAGATCAAAGATCCGTTGATAGCTGAGGCAGTTGTCGCGAAAATTCATGAGACAGAGACGTTAGGTACCACCCTTGTTATCTCCTTTCATACCACAGTTTTACAGACCATCCGCGCATTAGAGCCTCGTATTGCTACAGGCTGGCTCATCGGGAGTCACAACAAGCACGTATCGCCTATTGCGTTGTGTCAGCAGTTAGGGGAGCTCGGTAGCAGTCTACTGAATGTCAATCACGAGTTGATCACGGCGGAATTCGCCTATGAAATCCGCAGGCACGGTATCGCATTGTGGTGTTGGACGGTGGATGATCTCGCGCGCATGCGCGAAATGAGGGCGTTCGGTGTGCAAGGCATCACGTCAAACTACCCGGAACGCTTCGCTATCGTTTAGTTTGCCGCCTTTGACCCCCCCAAAACGCGATTGCGATATACGCGAGAATCGGATAAGACAATAGTGTTGTTGACCAAGCAACCCCTTCCAATCCCCAATACTGCATGAACAACCAATTAAAAACCGGATTTAGGATAAGCCTGATAAGGGTTGCTGTGAAAACAGCTTTATGGGCTTGACGCGCCAGATGCGCTCGAATTAGCAGCCTGCTAATTAAACGCGGCAGCATTCCCAACAGATAGATGCCAAGCAATGAAGCAATATGGAACTGCCCCACCTCAGACAATTTTCCGTGTCCATACAAAATCGAGACGATATTTTCCCGCAGAAAATAAAAGCCTGTGAGGAACGGCACCATCAGCACCAAAAGTGCAACAACGCCTTGCCAGACGCTTCGCTTTAACTGTGTGCCGTTAGCAGTTGAACCGTTTTCTGATTGCATCTCAGATGAAGAGATCTTTGCCCAATGGGACAGTAGAACAGGCAGTGCTACACTTGTAAGGGTTTCAGGAATTGCACACAAGCGGAGTGCGTAATCAAGTTTCGAGACGGAGCTTGTTCCTAACGTGCTTGCCATTCCTCTATCGACAACTGGATTTATGCCATCGGCAACCGCTGCGCCCATCATGAGTAGGCATTGGTGCAAAAAGCGTTTGGTGTAAGGGGTTTCTTGTAAATCCGGTTTCAGATGACGCGCTTTGAGGTTTAGAACGGCACAACATCGTGGAAATAGGACAATTACTTGGAAGAGTTCGCCGAGGATTAGGGCAAGCGGTATACTGAACCACGTTAACGATGGCTTGCACAAGTAGATAGTCCCGATGACGAGGGCAGCGCGGAGTCCTTGGGCAATAACTGGAAGTTGAAATGCTTGATAGGTGTCTAATATCGCCTTAAACATCCAACGCACTGATGCAATAATCGTGAAGCAGAGGAATCCACACACGATGCCGATTGTGGCAACAGACGAAAGTTCAGCATTTGGTAAAAAGCGTTGGGAGATTGTCCACGAAATGGCGACGAGGAGACAGCAGAGCCACGGCATTACCGTCATATAACGGGAAAAGATTGATAGGACGCAGCGTTGTGCCTCAGTTTCACCTTTTGCGCGGGCTTCGGCTAACAAAGGGACGAGGACAGAATAAGCGGAGGCGGCACTGAGCAGCTGAATAAGGAATACAGCGATACCCCAATAGTAGTAGATAAAATCCATCTCCACTGGGTCGCCGAACCAAGTGGCAAGAACGATGTAGATGAGAAGCGTGCCAGCATGTCCGATTAGGCTCAGTGGGGTGATAAGGAGGACATTTTTCAGAATAGAGGGTTCTGTTTGGGAGGCGTTATCTGGCATGCAATGTTTGAACGGTGTGTTTGGCGTAGACGGCGTTGAGACCCCGTTTTCGTAGGTGTCCCAACGCTGTTACTTCGTTCGCTTTTTAGAAGCGGTGCTTGATAGCACCCCATGTCGTTGCGAGTTTATCTGTTGGTTCGACGGGTAGTGCATCTCTTGCTTTTTCGTAGTCTTTGTTTTCTGGTCTAAAGGGTTTACTTGAGATCATAAAGACATCAAACAGAGCCTCAAGGCCGGCAGCTGCTTCACGCGGTTGAATGCGGACGGTGTTGGTACCCTTTTTTAAATCCGTCGGGGACTGTGATTCCGGTTTATCTCTGCCGCCGTTCCAGATCCATACGGGGCCTTGCGTGTCAATTATCAAACTGTCGCCAGCGTCAGCGATGTTGTCGCTATTAAGGACAATAAACCAAGACTGTCCACCCCCACGGAAATCTGCGACTCGCCCCCAGATGTATGCTTCTCCTGCCACCGGGCTTTCAAATGTGTAGTCAGCGAACCCGTTTGCCACTTTAGCGATCAGAATATCTTTGGCTAACCACGGTTCTTCTGAGGCGCCCGCCAATTTTTTTTCTTGGTCGCCGGTTCTAAGGACTTCACTCTTGTCAAAGTCTATGGCTGAAATCCAGATCTGCCATCCGCCTTTGAGGTTTGATTCACGCCATTCTTTTACAGCTGAGACCGGCAGTATGAACAGTATCGTCAAGAATAGACTCATGACAGCTATAAAAAGTTTCGTTGATAGATTTACTGGTCTCACGATTTCCCTCCTTGATGTCTACGTGTAGTGACGCGATCCATCAAATTGCTCAATCCTGCCACTACATGCAAACAGTGACACATTCATTGGATTCACACAAATACCGTTATATGTGGGTCCGCTTTACGACAGCGTGCTTTCTGAATGCATAGGACTTCCGAAGCGTACCCACAGGAAATTGAGAAAGTGAGTCTGATTAACTTGTAACAGGACAAAGCTAATTAAAACCTATGCTTGATGGCTCCCCATGTTGTCGTCAACTTACCGGCTGGTTTAACCGGTGTCGGGTCGCCACCCAACGGTGAAGCGTTTTTGAACATATCGTCGTTTGGCTCGAAATCTGTTGAAGAAATCATGATGATATCCATTAGTGTTTCCCTGTTGGTGTCAGCTTCGCGTGGGACGATACGGATGGTATTTGTCCCAACAACTGCCTGTGTCGGAGACTTGGTTGTGTTATCTCTACCCGTAGCCCACGCCCAATTGCCGGGGGTATCAATAATCAATCCATCTCCTTCGTGGTCCTCGCTGTTAAGGACAACAAACATGGATTGCCCACCGCCTCGGGTGTCTCCGACACGGCAGTAGATAAACGCGTCTCCAGCTATAGGACTCTCGAAATCGTATTCGATGAATGCGCTACCAACGCTGCCGGCAAGTGCAATGACCACATCGTCACCGATTGCGGGTCCACCGATATCTGAGCCGTCGTTTTGTGATTTTGCTGTGCCAGCCAAAAAATCTTGTGCCAGAGCATTATCTTTGCCGAGTTTAAAGGTGTCTTCACCCCCGCGATTACTCGGTTCTGTACCTACGTCAATCCAGATCTGCAAGCCGCCTTCCAACTCGGACCCTCGGGTCTCTGCTGGTACTTGAATCACCAGGGCAAACGTTAAGAGTAGAGTTACTGTGAATCCGAAAACTATGGTTGAAAGATGTTCCGTTTTCATGATCTCCTCCTAAAATTGATAGGTTGAGGGTTTTGTAATAGGAATGTCCTCGACGGATTGAAGCCGAAGATTTTCTATATTGCTGTGATTATATCACATTTAGCGGAAAAAAAGTCAAATTTATTTTTTCGAGTTGTATGGAAGAAAATTGACGCGAAAATTTCTGAGTGCTTAGAGAAATGATAGAAGTGTAGGATGGCGGGGACGGACTGTTTACTCGTCAAAAACAGCGTAGTCGATTTCTACTGGGGCGTTAATGCGGCATTGAGGGCATCCCAGAATGGATTTTCATTTTCTTCGTTATAGAATGGCAAACCGATCAACCGGTATTTTGTGTTTTCAAAGGTCAGGAGTTTCCCCTTAAACTTGGTGGTAATATCGCGCATGAAGTCTTCTTTCCATTGGTCATGCGCTTGGAGAAATTTACCTTTAGGTTCAACGAAAAATTGATAACAAACCAATTTTCCTTCTTTCTCTTGGAGGAACAGGGCAAAATCGGGATAAAACGCTTGCCCATCAGAGAAGTTGTAGATAGCAAAATGTCCTTCGTTGCGAAGTAGATAGATTTCGTCGTAATCTATGGCTAAATCTTTAATCTTCCTGATTAACAGATCCACGAAAGCTTTTTCTTCGCTCGTGCCGTAAAGTGAGTTGAAAGGAAACCAGTCTTGATCTTCAAACTGCCGATCAATAGTGGCGTGTGGGTTTCGTGCATCGAAATTCAGAAGTTTATCTTTGAAAATATCGTGGACCTGTCTTGGTCGAAAGTGTTTTGTGCCTTCGTATTCAGTAATTTGTTGCCGAATTTCGGTCTCGATTTGGTTTAATAATCCTTCACATGCGGACAGTTTCGCCGGACGGTTCTCTTCCAAACGGGCGAGGTTTCCCTTGAAAGTGATTGCCAAACTTCCTAAATAATTCTCTGATGTCATAAATTCGCGGACAGAGGTCAAATGTGGACAGTACCGTTTGAGCGATGCAAAGGTAAAAAACGGATTGCGGGCAATTGCGGATCTGAGAATGTTCTGTTCAATATTAGCGATTGGTATGTCCCGTCCATCGCCGTTTTGTTGCATCGGTGTTGTGTCGTTCTCCATCGCAGTCGTTTCACCTGCGGCACCCGTATGGATAGTATATTCATAGTTTTTCTGCTTCACACTTAGATGCGCAAGGTCGTCAAAGGATTGGACATGTTGATAGTCTTTCGGTACCTGATCATTGAGATAGATAACACCGTATTTGTAAAAGTTGGTTTTCTTAAACTTGTCCTTCAACTTTAGTTCGCGAGTCACCATGCGCTCGTCCATCATCCCTTGCTCAATTAGGGCAGTTCGGATTTCAGAGATGTAGCGCGAATCGTGGATGCTGTGGTAATGGAGTTCTTCCAACACGCGCAATTCATGGTTGAGTTCCTCATCAAACTTTCGACGGAACCGGTCTGGTTGATCTGGCAGGACAAAAGGAAAATAGCGGGCCCCGCGCCCGATAAGTTGTGCTTCAGAGATTGTCGTTTTTCCGATTCTGTTTTTGCCTGAATCACGTGTTTCGTAGCAACGGACAATATCAAACAGGTTTAGGACATCCCATCCTTCGTTAAGTTTCTGCACGGCAAAGATAGCACGGATCGGATTATCTTTGTCTTCAAGCGTATTCACCTGCATCTGATAGTTCTTCTTTTCGGCTTCATCGTTAACCGAGAGGCAGTATGCTTCCTGAAATTCGGATTTCAGACGTTCTGCTAACTGATCGGCACCGATTCCATTTTCATCAAAGAAGTCAAATGCCCGTTTAACAATCTCAAGAGACGATTTCCGAGTATCCTGGATTTGGTTACCGGTTAATCCATCAATCAGTTTGTGAAAGTTTTCTTTGTTTTCTTGTGATTGTGCGATTGTCCTTTGTGCCTTGAACAGAATGACGGGTTTCAGGTTAATGCCGTTTTTCGCCGCGACCTCTTGTTTGTACTGATTGAGAATGAGTGCCTGCAAGATACGTGAGTCTTGGTCTAAATCGGAATGCACAAGCACAACCTCTTTTGAAAATTTATCGTTCCGAAAGTTTATCAGATCATAACGATTGATAACTTTATTCCGATACTTCTTTACCATCGTAGGTGTTTCGTAATCGTGGGTGGCGGTGAATTCCAGCAATAGATTGGTATCATTAGACTTAAAAATACGTTCTACCGTGTTCTCCCAACTCTCAAACAGTTCCATGCCTTGTTGAGACTTGGTGCTGACATTCATGTGGTGCGCTTCATCTGCTAATAGCACAATTTGCTGCTCAGCGAAATTTTCATAAGTTAAAGCGTTCTCCTTTTCCGATGTCATATCGGTGTGCAGTTGCTGGATTGTCGTGAAGGAGATATTGATGTCGTTTTCGTTGACACCCTCGAAATTATCCACCTGCGTCACGTTGACCGGCTTCCCTTCAAAACGGACATCTTGACTGAAAAGGTATTTTGCGGCGCGCGGATTGAGGAAGTTATCTTTTGTCTTTTCGATGATATTGGTGGAGTTGACGAAGAAGAGGAAGTTGCGGTAGCCTTTTTCATAGAGGTAGAGGATCAAACCTGCCATGATGAGGGTTTTACCGCTGCCGGTTGCCATGTTGAATAGCAGATGGACGGGTTTTTCTTTACTCGGTAGGTCGTTGTTAAAGTAGTGGATGAAACTTGCAAACGCTTCTTTTTGGTAGTCCCGAAGTTCAAATGCAGGATTCAGGTTTTGCGTAATGCTACCGGGCATTTCGGGCTTGGGGACCCCGTAGTTAAATGCGATTTCAAGTTGTTCATGAAGAAATTGCTCAAGCATCGAACAGTTTCCAATTACCCTTGATCAACAAATGATGACATCCCAGACGTGCGTCGGCTCTCCGCCAAATCTTCATATACAATCCGGGCGATTTCGGGTCCAATTTTCTGGAGTTCTTCTTCCAACCCTGCCTCTTGGATAGGAACAGTGGCAACGAATGCCCCTTTGTGTAAATCAATGGGGAAACCGTTTTCTTGTTCAATCCCGTCGCGGGCGTACCGAACCCGTGCTCCGGAGAGCGGTCCATACTCCTCATAATAATAGAGTTCCACCCGCAGGAGCTCAATAGAATCAGGACCTGGTACTCGTCCAGCCAGGTCAAGCGTCTTAATCCTAAGAGGCATCTTATTAAGGTTGTCAACAATGGATTTCATAAGTGTATCTCCTCTTCATGCCGAAAGTGCTAACTCTGGATACGCATTAAGTTTACCTCTTGTTGGGCGTAAAAGTCAAGTGGAAACTCAACTGAATCAGAGCCATTTAGTTGTCACAAATCCTTGTTGTAGGAGGGGTTTGGAACCCCGAGTAGAACAAATTATTGTTGAAAGACAAAAATATACATAAAATTATTTGACATTTCACGCAAAATGTAGTACTATAGTAAGTGCCAGGGACGAAATGGCTCCATGCCACGTGATTGTCGGGCTGCGGTTCGCACAATCCTATATCCCTGGCTTTTTATTTTCTCCACCTTAAGGCTGCCGCTGTCAGAGGTTTCTTTTGCGTGTAATCGACTCCATAACTCGCTTCGCGCATGTCATCAATATCGTGTACAAGCCGAAAAGCGTCCCATAGGTATAACAGATATCGCTCCTCATCCCGCTCATAAAGTCGTTGTAATGCCCAAACAAAATAATCGACAGCCTGCAAACCTGCATGTTCCTTTGGTGTCGCGGCAGATACGCGGATGGCAGTATTAGCATTCATATTCTGCTGCGCAGCCAGACCGGAGCGAACGGTCTCAACTAATTGGCGCAAAGTGGTGAGTCTGTCGGACTTGCCGCGTTTTGAGAAGATAATATCATATCTATCATGCTGGCTTAGTCTTTCCTTGAACAAACGTCCTGTTAAATAATCGTAAAGTTCGTTGGGATGATAGCGATAGGCGGATTCCCGTTTGTTGCGTTGGCGAACGTATTCAAGGACGCTCAATTTATCGGCAACAACAGCGAAAAAGCGCAATCCGTCCGTGTCACGTAAAAGGCTGAAAACATCTCTTCGGACTTCGGGGAGGTCATCCTTGGCGTGAAATGCAAGTGCCGTTTTTCGGTTGGCGGGCTGCATAGATGGAACACTCTTAAAATAGGAATCGCTCATCAGTTGCGCGCGCAGTGTATCGAAACGATCCTTTAATGCTGACGGATTCGGCACATCCAGCAAACCGAGAATGAAAAATCGGGAACACCCTTCTGTACCGACCAATACCTTTCCCTTACGGGAAAAGAGAGTGCCGTCGCCGCCTTCATCTACAAAATAGTGGCGGATTGAAGAAGGTGTTTCTGAGGTTTCTTTATTCTCCATAAAGTGCCCTATTCAACCTCTTATCTTCCGAACCCACAGCAAAATCCGCATCTTCTATTTCGGAGAGGTTGACGTAGAGTTGATTTTTATGCTGCAACTCTATCAATTGATGTTTTGGTATCTCAAGGTCATCAATGGCGATGAGATCGTCTACTGCGTCTTGTGGCATTACACTAAAAAAAATCTTCACCGAGTATCAAGTCCTTCCAATACGCATCATCAGGGAATTCACCATCTTTCAGGATCTTTATTATCGAAGCACGACATAACTCTTGTGCTCTTGGAAGAAACTCTGATGTAGGAACAGACTTCCCTTGCTCATTTTGATTCCCTTTCTTAATCCTAACGGTTGGAGAAAGTTCTCCATTATGAACAGCTTGGGAACGCAAGGTATATGAAGTGCCCCCCTTTATTTAGACCAAAATTTAGCAAAGTTAAGAGAAGGTTTGTCTTTGAAATTCGAGAGGCGTCAGATACCCTAACGCCGAATGTGGGCGTTTATAGTTATACACCTGTGTGATAAAATGATCGATGCGTTCTTGAGCCTCGGTAATATCTCGGTAATCATTGAGGTGAACTTCTTCTTCCTTGAGGGTTCGGATCAACCTTTCGGCGTACCCGTTCTCCCAAGGACACCCTCTGCGAGCGACTGAAATCTGAATACCGTGTTCTTTGAGTCTCGAAAGATAAGCACTTGAAAGATACTGCACGCCTTGATCGGAGTGATGAATCTCCGGAACCCTGTCGTCTAAAGCTTGCTCTAAGGGTTCCAACGTCAGAGATTGCGTCAAGTGTTGACTGAGTTTCCACCCTCTGATCATGCGCGTGAAGACATCCATGAGCAGAGCGAGATAGATGAAGCGGTGCTTGAGGTGGACGTAGGTGTTATCGCC
>PYIY01000020.1 GCA_003635195.1 Candidatus Poribacteria bacterium
ATCATACTATATTCTTGACACAATATCAAATCTTTTTGATAGGCGTTTGGTCTCATTAACGAGGGCAGGCATTCCTCCCAAACTTAAAAGTTTGGGCTTCCTGCCCGTAAACATGGTGAAAATTTGTCCTGCTGAATAGTAAACGGATCAGAAAGCAAAAGTATTACACAAAGAACCGTTTACTATATCTCTCAATATCTATTGACTGGAAAGACACTTTCGCTGTCAGGTTTAAAAGGATTGTTGTTTACTAACGGGATGTTCCCTTTTTTTTCTTCAACGAGTCCCCAGTCGCCTGTTTTCCAATGCTTTTCGTAGGCATAGATAACATTGAGACCTTCAAATTCCAGCCAGACACGCTTCGCCTGCGAGTGAATCTCATCGTCTATGGAAGCAACAGCGTGTTCATGGTTTTCAGACCAGATAAGACACTGCTGCTTGGGTTCTCGCGCTTCTCCGTGCAGTGGTGTGAATAGATCCTTGTATTTCATCACCACCTCTACAATTCATGAATTGTTGCCTCAAGCGTTTCTATATCCACAACGGCAACCGTTGCTTTGCCTGTCGTCCATCCGCCTGTTTCACCCGGATTGATCAATAGAGATTCACCTTTTTGGATGTCTATCTGGTGGGTGTGCCCGTAAACAACGATGTCATAATCGCCACTTTTGGCAATCGGAATCGCGAGTTCAGGGTAGTGCATCACGGCAATATTTCTGTCGCCGAGGGATGCGCTTGCGAGGTTCGGGTGTACCTCACCACCGATAATTTCAAATCGTTTGGCAACGACAATGCGTTCACCGTCATTATTGCCGAATACGCCGACAACGCTGCAATTCAAGTCTCCTAACGGATCGATCGCGAACGGTGCAATAAAATCACCTGCATGGACGACTAAGTCTACACTGAGTTCATTGAAAAGTGCGACAGCGCGTTTGACGTTTGGGATGTTGTCGTGGCTATCAGACATAACACCGAGCTTCATAATTTTAATTTTCCTTTTTTCTATTATACCTTGCGGTTAAATAACATGCGTCTGAACTGGCAAATACGTTTCTTAAATCTGAAGAAATACCCAAGCAAAACCCCTCCACTACGTTACGGGCTACGGTTTTGATGTTACACAACTACCGAGATAGGCACCCTATGAATGACGTTTCCAAGGTAGCCTTTGGGGTTCCACGGTTGTGTGAAAGGTTGCGCGGCACCTGTATCGTCATAGGCGCGGGCCCATATTTCATAATAGCCTCTATTTACCAAGGTGAGTTCGGTTTCCCAATGGGACCAAGCATATCTGTTTGATGGCTGGATCAACTGGGTTTCTTGCCATTGCAGACCGAAATCTGTAGAGACCATGACCTTATCAATTTGATTTTCGCCTGCCCATGCGTGTCCTCGGACATTTATAGGCGTACCAAGACTGAATTCCAGAGATGATTGTGGTTGGGTAATCAAGGATTTTACCTGCCACGCGGTCGCGATGCGCATATCCTCAACTGGAGGCTTATCACCGGGTGCTATGGGATAAGCCGGGATGCGATAAGAATAGCCGCTCATCTTTTCGGAATCGTGAACCGTATCTCGCACCCAGATACGATTAAGCCACTTTTGCATCGCACTCCCGATCCATCCGGGGACAATCAATCTGGCGGGGAAACCGTGGGCTGCTGGCAACACTTCTCCGTTCATCTTAAGAGCGATGAGCGTGTGTTCATCCATCGCTTTTTCAATCGGAATGCCGCGTGAAAAAGGTTCGCTGCCGTCGTTGGGTAGGTCTTCACCATAGTTTCCGGTATAGACAGCACTCGGCTTCACACCCGCGGCTTGCAAGACATCGCGCATGCGTACGCCAGTCCATTCACTACAAGCGACCGCGCCGCGTTGCCACGGCGTTCCGCTAACCTTCGGTTCAAATAAACTTCTGCCATTCCCGGCACACTCCAATACGACTTCCGTAGTGACCTGTGGAAAACGTGTCAGGTCATCCATTGACAGTGCCAGTGCTTTATGAACTTCACCGTCTATGACCAATTTCCATCCCCGGAGATCTTTGTTTACCGCCCGTTCTGGGATACCACTGTTGTTACGAACGAAATGTCGTTCTGTGGGGGTAACATCGTCGTTGAGGAGGTGCGGATCAAACTCCCCATTAAAAGGGACCTCCGAATGGACGAGCATGTCCGGCTTTGGGAGTCCTGCTGCTTCTGGATCTTCCAAGACAACGGGTGTGAGTCCTCTGTCCAATAACCCCCGATCAACGGCTTCGCAACCCACACCAAACACCCCCAAACTCGCAAGCAGCACCGTTTTGCCAATTTTGGCAAGAAAGTCCCGCCTTGCTATGTCAGGAACAGTTTCAAGTCTATCTGTAAAACTGGGTTTGTGCGTACTTTTCGGCATCATTGGCGTTCTATTTCAAAAAAGAGACGGGCTTTCCTCCTACTGCAAAGGCAGCGGGAATCCAGCCCGAAGCGTTAGAAACCGTTAAATCTAATCATCGTCGCGTTCGCTGAGTAATTCCCCGCGTGCGAGACGTTCTGCGTTCTCGGTGGACCACAGAATGTTCTTCATCAGCTTCTGAGCGGTGATGTAACGCGTCGCTGCGAGTAGATGCATCCGTTGCTCTTCAAAGTCGTCTGTCAAATCGTAATGCCGGAAGGCGACTTCGAGGACCTGGAACATGTGGAGTTCTGCGTCTTCACGGAGCAGGATGTGTGCGAGCGTCCGTTTCAGCGCGTCAACATCGTGCCCCTCCTCAAGGTATTGGTTGACCAGAATTTCTGCTTCGTAGACTTTTTGGAAGTCAGCGAACTCTTGGAGTCGATCTAACATCTTGTCAGCAGAGGCATAGGTTTCATCAAGGCGTTGCCCGGGTCGCGGAATACGGGCGGCAGGCATGTTCAACCAGCGCAAGTATGCCAAGAAAACGACACCGTGGAAGATGCCACGTAGAAGATTAGCACTCGGTGCATACTGAAACGCGTGATAAAGGGCGTGCGCGTACGAGTAAATGTTCGCCACATCGTGCCAGTCACCTTCGTTTTTGAGATGGAACCGAGCAGTGCGAACCGCCGAAGCATACGTCATAGCACGACAGATGTCGGTTGGATTGACACCGGCGCGAAGTTTCGCTTCAACCTCCGCAACAGTGGGTTCAAATTCGTCACCGAGCAGTGTTTGTGCAAACGCTGAAATATCAAGTTCGGCTTCGTTTGCCTGATTGTCTTCCCATATACTCTCAAGTCGCTCAAAGACGGGTTCTAAGACGGGTACAGCGTCAGCCCATCGAGAGGTTTCCTCATGTCGTGTTCTACCGACGAGATCGACGACGATGGGGCGCAAAATCTCGTGTGAGCCTTCCCAGTTGACGTAATCCAACGCTTCAAACATCTTATTCGCGAAATCGAGGGCGTGTCCGTCACCGGTGAAGTAGTAGTCGGTTGCTGCCGTGTATACAAAGTCTGCAAGGACCGATTTATCGTAGCCTCGATCATTCAGCGTTAGCAAGATGCGTTCCGCCGCGCCACTGTGGCGTTTATCAATAAAATAGCGGAACCACCGCATCAGTGTTTCAAGGTCATGTTCCTCGTTCATTCGCGGAAATGGTGCGCGATAGGGACGCGCGCTTCCCGTTGTTCTACGGCTAATCTGGCTTAGTCCGTGTACGAGAAACAGGTTATGGTCATCTGGATCAACGTCATCCCACAGGTTCGCTGCGAGTGTGAGGATAGCCACACCTGACGACCAGCCGTCACTACTTTTATGGGCACCGTAGTGGAGTCCCTGTTGAATAATCTCCGCGGGGGTCGCGCCTGCATCCCGCAATGCTGTAACGGCTTTCGCGATAAAGAAGGTGCTGCGGTCTTTAAGACCACGCTCAAGTGCCCGCTTACCGTTTGCGATGACACGCTGTTTTGCTGCCTCTCGCTCACCTTTCGCTAACCCGACGTACAAATAACCGTCCTCTCGGGCTTCAACAGGAAAGGCTTTCAGGTCATCGCCGAATGCCAAGAAGCAAGCACCCGATTTGAGATCAAATTCCCAGTGATGCCAATGGCAGATTAGCACACCGTCTCGGATACTCCCTTTGGACATCGGGTACCCCATGTGCGGGCAGCGATTGTCAACAGCATAAAATTTGTCGCCGGACTTGAAAACAGCCAGATGCGTGCCGTTGACGTGAAAGGGTTTGCCTTCGAGTTCCTCAAAATCTTCAGCCGGGCAGAGTTGGTGATAATCAAGTTGAGTTTCGTCTATTTCTATCGGTGGTGCTTCAACGTGGATGGAACCGATACCGGTTTCTTCAAGCGCAGAAGTTGGCGTTTGCACAGTCTTTTCCTCCTATTGAAGATTTTTTGTTTCGCATTTTTCAGCAACAGATATTTCGCGCGGACTGAGTAAAAGTATATTCCACTTTCCAAAAAATGTAAAGGAAAAAAGAGACTATTTCAAACTGGCGGATCTAAAAGTCTTGAGGGGTTGACAGGGAATGGGAAGCCACACCGCTCAACTATCAATTCAAGCGTACGTGTAACCCACTTTTCAGCGTGTGGTGATACAATTACCTCGCTATTTTCACCAATGAGGGTTTTAACATCGATTTTAAGGGGTCTGCCAAATTCATAAGCGGCATCACCTGAAATTGATGCAATATCAATGATCGCACGTACTTCCTGTTCGTACTCAAAAGGTTTTCTTTTGTAGAAGTAGGGGTAATATAGGAGATTCCTTATATCTTCAGGCATCTTAATTTGATTGTGATTGTTAATGTACTCTATTTTACCGATAAATACATCAGGTTCCGCCGGTTCATCCAGCAAGCTATTCTTCAAGTTTCCCATAGTTGTTTTGATTGCTATACCGCTGTTGCGTAGGTGGTATTTGTCCCACATCCCCATTGATTCTTCTTTTCCGTGATGCCAACAGTTACACATGATGTATTGACGAAAATTTGAATCATCACGATTGACTGGAGGGTTGTCCTCGGGTTTGTGAGGCAGCGTCGTTGTTTCGGGGATGTATCCTTCAAATTTGTCGTCGTATTTATCGGCTCTTGTAAAAAATAAGGACCCTGTTGCTAAAACGTTGGCAAACTTCTCAAAACTCATATATCGCCACACAGCATTTTCATCTTTAGGTTGTCCGATGCCTTTCAATTCTTTATACATAAAATTCTTCTTTTAAAGTGAATATGTTAGTCTACTGCCCATGAAAATTTCTGAATACATCACGAATTTTCATGGCTATAGATTCAATAGTTCCGATATCAAAGGTCACCATATCAGTCTGTTCCAACTCAGTCCTGACGCTTTTTGACATTGTTGCATATATGAACTTATGAGATCTGAACCAGTTATCTATCTCCATCTCAGGAATTTTGTCTTCAACTCCTACTACCCTCATTCTCACCATGTATTCATCAAGCTTTATGGGTAGAGCTTCCATGAGTGTAAAGTGATAGCGTATGTATTTGATTTCGACTAATGACCAGTCTATACCAAAACTTTTTGATTCTTCTTTCAAAACTTCTTCAAATTTCTCCTCAAACTTAACTTCCATGATTACCTCCCCGTATAAAAGAGTAAGCCCAACTCTGGACACATCACCAGATTTTCCTTGAAAAAATATTGACTCTTTTTTATTCTTCCTATATAGCCAGTTCTTTTAGCCATCTGTAAAGGTAGGAGGGTGACAGACAGGTCAGGCAGTATGCTTTGCAGTGCTGCCCAACTGGTTCAGATAGTCTATCACATAAATAAAAAAAGGCAAGGTGGAAAAAAAGAGAGGCCCTTATCGATTAAGTTTTTCCCATTCCTTTTCAAGATCGCATTTGGATTTCTTTCCGCCGTGGATACTCGGTTCGGCACACAATAGTTCGCGGAGGCGATGGACAGCATTGTGGGCATCTTCAGTTGTGATGTTCAACACCTCAGTGAGCAAAAGACGATCCAGTTCGTGCCGCACCGGATCGTGATCTATCTCATTGAAAGGCAGCATTCTCTGGTCTTTCAAGGCGTGAAAGATGCGTTCAGCGTTTGCCAATGCCTCATCTGATAGACAGCGTACATCCAATGTAGACATTTGGAGTAAGGAGGTTCTTGAACCTCTGCCTCTCCCCGGTTGTTGTTTGCTGCTATGTGCCCAGTGGAGTAGAAGCCCTAATGTTGAATTACCCCAGAGCGTCCAAACATAATCCCAAACGAACTTTTTTAGCACAACGTTGGGTAATGAACTTATTCCAATAGTAGGTTTCTCTGTGAAGAGTATTCCAAGTGAATTGGCATTGAACCTCATATCCACATTAAAATGCACGCGTCCATTACGTGAAAGTATCATCTGTGCTTTTTCGTGGCGGTTAGGGCGGGTGATGAGATGGCAATCAGGTTCAACAACCATTGCTCGTTGTACGGGGGCGTTAACGTTCCACAACCCTGGATAGAGATTCGTGTCCGTGTAACCTTTTTCCACGTCAAACGCGCCTCGCCTTCCCCTTTCATGAATATCCCGATGGCTTGCTCCAACCTCCGCAATTTCGCTAACAAGGCAAACAGGGATTTCTAAAGGGACTACCTGTGTTGGCAACCACATCTCACCATTTGCCAAACGATACGCGGATTGGATTAACGCCATCTCCTTGATACGGACAGCCTCCCACGCCTTGTCTACCCATAACGGACAGTTGAGTACGTATCCAAGGATCTCATCGCCGACTTTGAGTGGATCACCACCGCTCGGTGCATCCTCCAGTCGCCGGACGCTATCCAGCCTATAGAGGCTATTGACTACCTCAAGTGCTTCCAACACACTTCGGGGACGGTGGTTTAGAGATATAAACCTTCCCCTACCCGTATTATCAGTTTTCTTTCCTTTAGTCGCTACTACTATGCCCTCTGCCATACTCGTATCCGCAGAGAAAGCGCAGCTTTCGCCCTTGGCATCTGCAATAGTAATCACAACCACATCGTGATATTCAGTTGCCCACATATTCCTGACCTTCCGCCAGTCCGAGGTTGTAAGACAAGTAACCGGTAGGATAAATCCCATTTTGCTTTTTCCATTTGCTTTCAGCATCTTGTCTGCAAGATCAACAAAATCCGAAGCGAGACCAGCATTACCATCGCCAACTCGCCAATCTTTTTGTCTACGGGCACGCCGCATCTTCTGTTCTTCCTCTTTGTCCCTGCCACTTCCTTTGAACACGGCTTTCGGGGTACCACTGCTTGCATCAGAATCTGGTCGCGTAAACGGTGGATTTAGGACGACAATATCAAATTCTCCATAGCGAAATTCCTGTTGGGTCATCACTGTCGTGTCGTCCGCTCCACCGACTTGTTGAGCTGCTGTGCCCATCATTGGGAGCGGTAATGTTTCGGGAATATCGTACAGATCGAGCGCGCCGAGGGCATAACTGCGATCTTCTTGACTGCCGTAGGGCATGGTGTGAATTCGGGTGTTACCAATTTTCAGGTCTGGGTAGATGCTTGTCAGGAGGGAAGCGGTGAGATGGCTGGCGTTCGGCATAACATCGCATCCGACAAGATTTTTCTCTATCATCTGCGTGTGAATGCGGCTGCCTTTGCCGCCAGCGTGTTCGTGCAGTTCGAGGATACGTTGATAGGCACCGTTGAGCAGTGAACCTGTTCCGCATGCGAAATCCGCTACCTTCAATTCGCTCACATTCTCCTGTGTTTTAGGGAGGACTAACGCTGATAGCAAGGCAACAGATTCAAGACGCGTGTAGTTTGCTTTGACATATTTTCGGTCAACGATAAGCCGTTGGAAAACAGTGCCAGCGAGTTCATGTACCTGTGTGAGTCTTTGATCAACGAGCTCCTTCGCCGTATCACCGAGGGTCGCCAGTATCATATCAACAAGTGCATCGTCGGTTGCGATTGCCTCTACGATCCGTTTGGCAACATGGAAAATTGGACGGTAATTTACCTTAAGGATGATGTCCCATCCTGCTATGACCTGCTCGTATCGAAGCCGTTTCGCATTGTCAGAGAGCATCCGTTTGAGCGACATCACTCTTTCCATTTCAGGTTTACCCGCGAGGACACTCTGAAATACAAATGCGTTGGTAACGATGAGCATCGCCATCCGTGAGGTTTGTTCACCAGCCTTTTGGAACAGAACCGTTTCGATCTCTGCGCCGATACTGGGACGTTCTTGAATCGCTGCTTCAAGCTGCTGCGCGGCAGTTTCTATCCGTTTTTCCAATAAATTAGCGGCAGCATCTATTTTAGAGATAGGAGTTGCTCTGACGCGAATCGCGGTTGCGATGTCGGCGACGCTCCCACTTAACCAACCCCTTTGCGGAAAAGATTCCGGTGCTGTCTCCGTGTCAGGCTCTGGTTCGGCGATGAATAGGACGAGATCAGGTTCTGGTTCGCTTTCTGATTTGGGTTTATTGAGTAGTATGTAGGCGATGTCTTCTGCACGCTGCATCTCTGACGCAATCTTATCTTGCGGCATCGTTCTAAATCGGGCAGGCATGCGAACGCGTAAAACATTCTCAATGGTATTGTAGGTAAGACCGGTAAAAACGCTCGGATCAAGAAGCATTCCGAAGTGTGTTTCTGCTTGTGTTTCTCCTGAAAGGTTCGGTGTGTCACCATCAACCTTTACCTCAATGACAACGGGATTTCGTCCTTTTTCAGTGACAATTACATCGGGCTTTTGTGTGGCGTTGAGAAACGGTCTGGTAATTTGTTCGTTAACACGCCATGCCTCCCGCATGGGACGCAGAACACTTACAAACGCGCTGGTAATCGTGTTTTCGCTATTTGGCATGGTTTATAGTTTTAACCATCAACTCGTGCCTTAGCAAAAGCATCTGTAGACGAGTTGATGGTTAAAGTTATCGGTTATCAGTTTTCAGAAAGAGGGTTGTCTAAAGCACCGGCGTTGGGTTGGCCGCGGTAAAGAACAACACGATACTGCAAGTTCAAAGTTTCATCAGCCGCGAGGTGGAGTGGTTCGTAGTAAACGAGCGAGGGATGGATTAAACAGTAGTTCTCGCGGTTGCGTACCCACCACGTTGTCGGGTAGCGCGGGTTATCGGGATGATCTACAATAGCGACACCATAGGTCTCGTTGTCAGTTGGATGTTGTGTTGTGAAACTGCACCAACGGCTCTGTTTACCGAAGATGTCCATCGGTTCGGTGCGTCCATCGGCATCTAAAAGGTTGCCCGGTGTGATAATATTATCAAATCGGATTGCCATGCCGCTGTAGAATCTGCCGTCTGCACCGGGTTCACCGCGTCGTAAATCTAAAACGACTTCGCGATCGTTCGGCTGAAGCGTCAGCGACACAGAAATCTGCATTGCGTCTGCTGTCGGTGGATGGACGGTTATCTCACGCTGTTCTGTGAGATGCGTTGTGCCTTGCCAATCTATCCACGCGTTTTCAGTTGTAAGATTCGCGCTGTCGGCATTTGCACTTTGTGCGACAATCTGCTGGTGGACGATTTTGCCGAAGCCTGTTGGATCGCTACCGGGTGCGGGTTGTTCCCAAAAATTGACCTCGTTGACCTTTTTCCACGCGACCCACAAGCCTTGGTGATGCACATGATCACCGGGTTCGTTCATCGTGAGCGGTGGTGCACCGGGTAGATTCAACGGGTGGCAAAACGGGCGATTGCCATCTTCTGGGAAATGGTAACCCAAGACCTGTTGTTCGTTCCAAGCGACTGTTAAACTATTTTGTGTTTGTGAGAGTGAAAACATATTTTACCTATTTGTAGTTTTTCGGAATTTCTTATAATTCTTGCTCTACATGATAACCGTTTTCTGCAAGCGCAGTAGATACAGATGTCCAGACGGATCGTGCTTGTTCAACTGCCTTGGATGCGTCTGCGTTGGTGGCTTCCGGCATGTCACTTGGGTATCGGGCTTCAGCTGCCCACTCTGTTAAGGAGGCTAAGTCTGAATGCTCAACTTTGAATTGCCAACTGTCCGGCACCAAATTCCGCAGAACATTCAAGTCATTCGTTCTTGGAAAATCAATCTCTAAGAAGATTAATACTGCCTTGAGCACCTTTTCAGCAGATTGTTGTGCGTACCAACAAGATTGGCGAGGCGGCAAGTGTGGTTGCTCTAAAAGGGTTTCAGCCGTTATCAAGTCTTCTTCGGCATAACGCAGCCAGCAAGCGGTGTCTGCGAGTCGGTCAGTCACTTGCATAAAGGACGTGTCCTTCTTGTTGGGCATAACGCAGCACCGATCCGATTCGCTTGCGGTGACGTTCAAGTTCTTCGATCGTTGAGACAAGGATGTCCTTCGCCACAGGCAAATCCGCTAAAGCGACTCGGATGTCAATGGCAGTTTTACGTTTATCCGTGAGTTCCGCGAAAACCACGAGCAGATCTATGTCGCTATCTTGGTCCGCGTCCCCTCGCGCCTGTGAATCGAAGAGGATAATCTGTAGCGGGTCAAACTCACGCACAGTGCGGTCCGTCATGATTGAGGTGATAGCACCCACAACCTAAAGGTTGGGGCTTCGGTTTCATAGACAGTGCGGTTTTCTCATAGAGGCGACCGTCTTATTCCGTCTCCACCCGCGGGCGTTTCCCTATAGTCTCCTACACTACAGGTATATCGTCAAGGGACGGCTATCCCCGCCCGCAATATGTTTCGTGCAGCGTTGATGTCTCGGTCGTGGTGGGAACCACATTCAGGACACGTCCACTGCCTATCCTCCAATGTTAGGTTTTCGTTATGAAAACCACAGTCGCTACAAGGTTTCGTTGTAGCCGTCCATTGATCAATCTCTTTCAAAAGACGCTTATGTTTACCACACTTATATCTCAATATCTCAACAAACTGGTAGAACGCAAGATCGGAGACTTTACGCCCCCACAAGCGTTTCATCCCGTCAAGGTTCAGTGTTTCAATGACAATCTTATCAAACTTCTTACAGAGTTTACTGGCGAGTTGCCAATGAAAGTCTTTGCGTTGGTTGCTGATTTTCCGATAGAGGCGTGTGAGTTGCCTCACACACCACCACCAACCGTTAGAACCTTTTTGCTTACGACTCAACGCTTTGTTGAGAGACCGAAGTTTCTTCAAGTTAGATTTCAAAGGTTGTGGGTGTTGTATTTTCTCACCCGTGCTCAGTGTCAAATAGGCGTCTTTCATGCCGGATTTGGTCTGGGGATAGACCAAATCCATTCCTTGTATTACATTGTCTGCCCCAACGCTTTTACCTGTTGTCGGCAGCGGTCTAAAATCTGTGTAGTCCGTTGTTATACAAATCCAGTAGCGTCCACATGTATCGCGCTTAATCGTGAGAGTGCTAATCGTGCCATGCCACTGACGGTGCTTGTGAAATGTATAAGGTATCCTATCAAACTGCCATTGACGTGTTTTCA
>PYIY01000021.1 GCA_003635195.1 Candidatus Poribacteria bacterium
GACGCTTAAAATCCTAATCGCTTCGGCGGTGATGGGGTTCGTCTGTTGGTTGACAAACGGGGTCATTGAAAGCGATTGGCTCGGCACGGAAGGCATCATCCCGCGCACTGTCGGCGTATTTGCCCCAATAGGATTAGCAGTGTTGATACTCGCAGCGATGTATAGACTTTTAAAGGTCTCCGAATTTGATGACATCTTGAACATATTCAAACAGCGACTCAGCGGTTGAGATACTGATACCATCTCCAGGCCCGGTAGGTTCGGTGCGCAACCGCACCGATGCTGAGTGTATAAGTAATTACAGAATCTACTATAAAACTATAGTAAAACTGAAAATAAATAGGCACATTCGTAGCATAAACTTTTAGTTTGTGCCAGTCTGAATGCCTGTTATAGGTATTCAGACTGTTTGAGAGTGCCCAATTAATTCTAAACTTTACTATAAATGACCTTGAATAGAAAACCGATGATCTTAACACAAGAAAGATTACAGTGAGGCCCAAAATAAAAAATGCTAACAAAGCGAATCATTCCATGTTTAGATGTACGTGCAGGGAAAGTCACAAAAGGCATCGCTTTCAAAGGCAATGTTGATGTCGGTGACCCAGTTGAAATGGCACGCTTTTATTATCAAGGCGGTGCCGATGAACTCGTCTTCTACGACATCACAGCGAGTAACGAACAACGCGATATAATGATTGATGTCGTTTCCGCTGTCGCCGCTGAGATTTTTATCCCTTTTTCCGTCGGTGGCGGGTTGCGGACCCTTGAAGATATGCGCCGCGTCCTACTCGCAGGCGCAGAAAAGGTGAGTATAGATTCCGGTGCCGTGCGGAACCCTCAACTCATCGCCGAAGGGGCGCGAGCCTTCGGCAGTCAATGCGTCGTGCTGAGCATGCAGGTAAAACGCGTCCCGAAAAGCGAACAGATTCCGAGCGGTTATGAGATTTACATAGACGGCGGCAGAAAACCGGTCGGCTGGGATGCCTTGGAATGGTCAACACGCGGTGTTGACTTAGGCGCAGGTGAAATTGTCGTCAATAGCATTGATGCAGATGGCACAAAAGCCGGGTACGAACTCGAATTGACGAGTGCTATCGCCGATCTGGTACCGGTACCAGTGATCGCCTCCGGCGGCGCAGGGAACCCACAACATCTACGTGATGTTTTTGTCGAAAGCAACGCCGATGCCGCGATTGTCGCATCTATCACACACTACGGCGAATTCACAATTGAGAACATCAAAACCTACCTTACAGACGAAGGTGTAAGCGTCCGAGATACATGGTAGTTAAAATGGAGAAAATATGCAACCACAATTACCGGATTCACGAAACGAAAACATTTTTATCCACGTCAACGGTGAACTCCTACCCCGCGAAGATGCGAAAGTCTCCGTATTCGATAGCCTCGTCCAAGGCGGCGACGGCGTATGGGAAGGCTTACGCGTCTACAACGGAAAAATCTTTGCATTGGATGCACACCTTGACCGACTCATAGATTCCGCGCACGCCATGGCGTTCGCAGATATTCCAACACGTGAGGACATCAAAAAGGCAATCTTCGAGACGCTTGAAGCCAACGGCATGCGGGACGGCGTTCATATCCGACTAACGCTCAGCCGTGGGAAAAAGGTTACCTCCAGTATGGACGCACGCGTCAATCAGTACGGCACCACCTTAATTGTACTCGCAGAGTGGAAACCACCCATCTATTCAAAGAGCGGCATCCGTCTAATCACTTCAGCCATCCGTCGGAATCCACCGCAGTGTGTTGACTCTAAAATCCACCACAACAACCTCATTAACAACATCCTCGCCAAGATTGAAGCAAACGTCGCTGGTGTAGACGATGCGATTATGCTTGACATCCACGGGTACGTCTCAGAGACGAACGCGACGAACATGTTCCTCATAAAGCGCGGACATGTGTTGACACCGCACGCCGATAGCTGCCTCCCCGGAATTACGCGCGGCATGGTCATCCACATCGCTCGCGAGGCCGGAATCCCGCTCACAGAGCGGAATGTTTCGTTAGTCGAGGTCTACACCGCAGACGAGGTCTTCACAACGGGGACTGTCGGTGAACTCAGTCCTGTTTTAGAGGTTGATGGCAGGAAAATTGGGGACGAAGGCATCGGCCCCGTAACGACGCGGTTACAGCAACTTTACGCAGAACGGACTGCCAACGAAGGTGAACCGTTGCCGTGATCCTCAGGCCCGGTAGGTTCGGTTTCCCACCGCACCATAAGTGTCAATTTTAGAAAAAATAATCGCTTGGATACCCAAGTCCGGTAGGTTCGGTTTCCGAACCGAACCGGACCTTAGAGGTAAACCTTGGATACTTCAACGCCCTCTTTAGTCCCGTAGGGTTTATTTGCTTGGGTGTTTCTTCAGCATCTTTGTAGAAACGCGGGTCCAACGAAACCTAAGCCCCGTAGGGGGTTTTTGCTTGGGTGTTTCTTCAGCATTTGAAGAGACGCTGCTACAAAAACATCGTGAAAAATCCCTAAATTGACACCTATGGTGTGAAGGCATTAGCACTATTTGGGCGATTGATTTTCTGTGGGTGCCGGCGGCGGTTCTGTAAACCTTTCGCCGCGCGCCTCAGCCTCCCTTCTCCGGCGATCCCATTCTGCGATTTCCCGATAAACCTTCGCCTCGCCCTCAGCTTTACCTTCAGCAATGCCTTCAGCTTTACCTTCAGCAATGCCTTCAGCTTTAGCAGCCTGAATTCGCTTTTCTCGTCTTTCAAGATACCAATCTGATAACAACATGATGATGTCAACGCCTCCTACGATCATTCCGACAAAAGCCCCACCAACAGGGATAAACGTCGAAATGTCTTTCAGGACATTTTGAACCGACTCGTGTCCTTTCCAACCTCGCGCCACCTCATAATCCATGGCGATGAAACCATAGATGGTAACAAAGAGTGAAATCAGGAAAAGGACAGCACCGGCTTTCCCTTTCTTCCAAAAGTCCCTGAGAGCTAACCAGAAATCACCCATTTTTTTTCAAAAGGTCCTCTACCCTATAAGTATAAAATAACATGCACTGCATGAATTGTCAAAAAAATAACTGTTAAAGAAGTTACCAGTTTCCAGTTACCAGAAAAGAAACCTCTTTAACTGGACACTGGACACTGGACACTGGCAACTATTACAAATGTAAAAAGCGGTGGACAGGGAATCCACCGCTTTTCGGTTAGGTTAGTTCGGTTATAGACTTCTCCCTGAATAACCGAGTTGTTGCTTATTGCAACGCTTTTATGTCACCCCATGTCGTTGTTATCTTACCAGCAGGTGAGACATCACCTTTCAGACGGCTCATCCGTAGGGTTTGGACTTGACCGTCAAGGGAAACGTCTTGAATTTGGTAGTAGTAGACGACATTGGGCTTCGCAGATTTATCCACCCACGAGTAAGTCGTACGTTCACTCGTAGTGCCTTGACCTGCGATCAAAGAAGTGTTAATCTTGGTGAATTCACCGTCCCGAGTTTCACTCCGCAGGATATTGAAGCCAGCGTTGTTCAACTCAGATTCGGTGATCCAACGGATAACGATAGAACCGTCATCAAGCAGTTCCGGACGGAACTTTGACAACTGCACAGGCAGTACACCACCTGATGTATGACCTGGAGTCCCTATATCAGACGGACGACCATAGTACGGCACCGCATTATACTTTCGCGTATCGTCAGCAGAACTCAGCCAAGCATAGGCATCTGTTCCCTTTGCCATAACCTTAGCAGAACCTCTCCGCGCGATCGAGACTCGGGCACCACTCTCGTCTATACCTGTTGGCAACACCCATGCAGGTTCCATAAACGCCTGATGATCGGCACGACGGTTCTTAGGATCCGCTTCAGCGAGGTTTCCAACCATATCACCTGCCTGACGCTTCGCCGCGTCACCTTCGTGAGAGTTCGCTTCAAGTCTCAGAGAAAACCCTTTTGAACTCAAAATCGGTTTGTCACGTCGAAGGTTAAGGATCCGGTGTGCTGGAAGATTCGTTGAATGCCGTCCTGCGTGTGCGACGACTAACGCTGTCTGATTTTGTGGTATTTTCACGTTTCTCAGCCAGACTTCATCAAGTATCTTACCCGCAAATTTCGATCCATCCGCATTGTCGTTATGGTTAATGATGTAAATTCTCCAATTATGAAGATCCACACCATTTGTATCAGACCTATTATGGATTTCAATCCACTGCGGCAAGTTGCCTGAACCGTCTCCGTACATGACTTCACTGATGACAACGTTACCGGTTGCCTCAGCACCTGCCCCGATCTGCGCACCATTCGGATAACCCGGTGTCCCGTGATGTTCCTTATTCCCAGCGTTAACGAGGCGATCATAACCGATACCGGTGAAACCGGCACCTTCAAAGGCGGGTTCATCACCGTTATCTTTGTTAGAGGAGTAGCCTTGTATGGCTCTGTGGCGCTTGTAGACGTTACCACCGGCTAACTTGTTCTTGGCACTAATTCTGCCAACGTTACCCTTAAGAGGCCAAAGCTTCGTGTAAGGATCGTCATCATCAAGTCCGGCAAGGTGACCGGCAACATCTTCAATAGTACCACCTGTGTTACGTAGCACTAATAGGAAGTCACCAGAGTTCGGCAAAGCTGCCAATGTTACGATCTTATAACGCACAGGTTTCGGCACACCGTTCTCAAGATCGGCTGCCAATTCATTATCAGCAGGATTTTGGTCAGTCAACAGCATGACTCCACCCGCCGGCATCTTCGTGTCGTCATTATCCGGGAACTGGTAAATCGTGCTTTCGGTGCCGGTGTTGTTCGTTTTGTCGTAACCGGTGACGATACTAATCTTGAATTTCTTCATATTCGTACCGGCAGGACCTTTCAACTCAATCCACTCGTTACCGTCATCGTTCCTGTTAGCAACCTCGTTGATAGTGACATTCATCGCCGGTGGCGTAAACTCAGCAGGTGTAAACACTGTGGGTCGGTTTTCTAAACCCGCTGTCCCTACGCGTCCCGCGAGGAAGATTCTACTATCAGCAGTAAGTTTCCAAGAACGTGTATCCCAACCATTACCGATAACCGTGCCGGCATCTTGTAACTTCTTGTCATCATCGTAATCATTGGCGTTCTTCTTGTAACTTCTACGTAAGGATTTGAACATTTTCGTTACAACGGCGGCACCTGAAGCATTGAGACCGGTCTGACCCGACAACGCATCCCCAAATGTGTCTGCAAAACTCCAACCTGGCACCACAGTGTTACTGAACCGGTCTGTTGCATCGGTCGGAGCAGCGGGTGCTGGATATCCCGGTGTAAACGTGAAGGTTATATCACTAATATTAATATGAGCATCTGTAGCGTTATAGAGCTCAATCCATTGACTTGCTGCAGGACGATTCATACCGGTTCCACCACGTTTACCAAGATCCTCAGCCACCATAATTTCAGTGATGATGACCTGGTGATTGGTTTTACCGGTCACCACGATATCAATCGTACCACCCGCTCTGAAAAAATCAGCCAGATTCGGCATATCAGCGACTGTACTGGTAGCCAGACCGGTTGGAAGTGCCGATGCATCGTGATTTGCAGGCACAAAGACCAAATAATCTTTTGAACCAATCTGCGTGGCTGAAGGTCCTGTCGTCGGTGTCGTCGGTGTTGCCATAACGGAAGCACTATCCATCCCAGCAGGGACAGGATCTGCGGCTTTCACACGCACTTGGAAAGTGTATTCCGTGCCACCAGTGAGACCCGTCACCTCAAACATCTTCATTGTGGTATCGCCGGTGACATCCATCAAGGCTGTCGCAGCAATATCCATGTAATCAGAGCCATCCGCCATAAAGTCCGCAGTGCCACTCTTTTTACGATACTGATAACTCGCGCCCGCGGCAACCGTCCACTTTAAGGTGACTTTTCCATCACCCGCTGTGGCGGTAAGATTCGTTGGGGCTGCCGGTGCATCTGGGGGTGCCGGCGTAAACGTCGCACGCTGACCATCTACCATGTTCTCCGCCATATCCATCACGGAACCCGCAGCGAGATCCAACACATTTGGCATCGTCGCATCGGTCGGCGTGACCGTTAGCGTGTAACGCTCTGCTACACCCATAGGCAATGGTGCTGCCATCGTGCCTTCAACCTCTGCAAGATCATTGACACCTAAGGGATCAGCGTTGCTAACACGAAGGTCACCAATCGAAAGAGGAGATGCAAGTGCTTCACTAAAATCAATCGTGAAGACAACCTTACCCATCATAGTACCGGTACCAGCAGCAGATGTAATCGTTACCATCGGTGCCGTTACATCATACGTCGCCATCACTGACGCAACAGAATTCCCAGCAGCATCGGCTACCGCGTCTGTATCCAGTGTAATCGTCACTGAATCATCACCCATCGCATCTGGTGTGACCGTTAACGTGTAACGCTCTACTACCGCCTTTTTACCTATCATAGCTGGGGCATCATCACCCGTCGGGAGTTTGGCAACCTTCGCCAGAGTCGCTGTCGCTGGGTCACCACCAACAATAGCAAAGTCACTGGCTTGAAGTGCGCTAGGTCCTTTATCAACAAGTGCTTCATCAACATCAATCGTGAAGACCACATCGCTCATGCTATCAAGCATATCCGGTGGGGTGATTCTCATCATCGGTGCCGTGGTGTCTCCGGGATCATCAAACATCTTGACGATTGTGAACGGAGTCGAACTTGAGAACGCAGCATTACCTTTACCGTCTGTGGTTTGCCCTGCTGAAAATTTACCTTTACTATAGGCTGCGTTTGCACTCACACCTATCCAGACATCCATCGGGACGCTTACAAGGTTCGCAGCAGGCACTGTAACAGTTGCCAAGAATACCTTCGAGGAATCCGACATACGAACCACTTCGGAAACAGTTAAGTCTGTAATTTGAACATTCGGTGCGGCTTTCGATGCGGCAACATCCGTGATGTTCCCAACAGCAATAAGATCAGCAGCAAGAGCGGCATCAGCCAATGGATCTCCATAGTTTGATGCCTGACCGGACGGCGTATACACATCTTCACTGAATGTGATTTTTATCCGAAATTGACCGGCGGTAGCAGCAGCTGCCGTAAAATCCGTGATCGCAGTAACGGCAGCCGGGGTCCCGTTAGTAGTCGCAGAATCATAAACATCATCCACAAGTGTCACGGATGTACCATCCACGGTAGATTTAGCACCAGTAGTAATCTTAACATCAACCAACTCAATAGATGTTACTGTCGGTGCAGCGCGGTGCGTATGATTCACCTCAGTCGGAGCCGGATCAGTAGGAGTAGCGTTGTCCTTACCATCATGATCCCCGTCAAAAGTGGCATCATTATCAGGTTCATGTGCCATCACAGGCATCACTGCAACGAATGCGAAAATTAAAATTAAACTTGCTAAGGAAAATGTCATTTTCAAACTTGACATGCGTTATTTTCCTCCAAAATGTAAATAGAAAAAAGTGTTAAGTTTCACGCACGTGCGAAACTTCCATTCAACAGTCGAATGGATTCAGGGAAATAAACCCATTCATATAAGTTTCCAGTTGTCAGTTTCCAGTTTCCAGAACAGAATCCTCTTAACTGGTAACTGGATACTGGTAACTGTTAACTCCAAATAAACTAACCTTTTTTGTGCGGTCACCTTTGTCCATCAACATTACAAAGGTGTCACGCTTTCAAGACTTAATGCTTGTGGTTTATATGCTTTAATGAACTCTGCCTCAAATTCTCGCCAGATTTCAAGTTTCCGCCAATCCGAACTGTCATTTAAGCAAAACACCCCGAATTAAGCCTCGAACTTATATTAAGACAAATTACGTTCAATTTTCAACAAATGATACATGTTTATCTTAATATATTGTAATTATACAACAATTTATGGAATTAAGTCAAATTTATTTTATGTTTTTTTGAGTAAAATTGGATAAATCCCAATTTTTTAGCAATAAAAACCGATTTTCTCAACACCATCACCCCAAAATGGCAGATGGCAACGCTGACTGATTCCAAACTTTTAATTGTATATAAGACAAATAACGTTCAATTTTCAATAAATAACACAGTTTTATCTTAATACAATTAATATTATACAAAATAAATATAATTAAGTCAAATTTATTTTGTATTTTTTTGAAAAAAGTTGTATTTACTATAATTTTTTAGCACTAAAAAGCCAATTTAGCAGTAACCAGTGGCCAGTTAAAGAGGTTTTCGGTTAATCATAGAAGAAACACCCTATCAAAAACACCTCTTTCTGGTAACTGGTAACTGATACTATTGATTTTTCGGTATTTCTATGTTATACTTTGCAAAACGTTTTTCACCACTTGGAAACTATAGACATCTATGCCCGAAACACAAGAGACTCAGATAGAACACTTTCCTGACCGGAGCCTCAGACGCTTGCTGCAAGACAAGGAATATGTGCGCTGGTTAGTCCAAATTATCGCGCCCGACATCGAGGTGTTTCTTGACTTCAGTCAGATCACATACGAGAAACGAAGTTTTATCTCTGAAGCACTGCGAGAACGCGAGTCAGATGTCCTAATGAGTGTCCCGTTTCAAGAAGACACGGAGGCCACAGATACTGATGCGTTGCTCATCTATATCCTCATTGAACATCAATCTACAGTGGATAAAACGATGGGGTTTCGGTTATTGTCTTATATGGTGCAAATCTGGGAGTCGCAACGGCGGGAATGGGAAACGGAGGGACTTCCTGAAAATGAAAGACGTTTACGGCCGATCCTGCCAATCCTGTTTTATACGGGGGATCGTCCGTGGAGCGTGCCGGTGTCGCTAACAGCGATCATGGATGTTCCTGAAATGTTGGCGCGTTTCGTTCCGAGTTTTGACACACTGTTTTTAGGTGTCAAGGAGACTGAGGCAGAGGCGTTGACGCGATCTGGGCATCCGTTGGGGTGGTTATTGCGTGTGCTTCAAAAGGAGCATGCGGACGCGACGGAGATAAGCGAAGCCCTCACAGATGCTGTGTCGCATTTAGCGTCCTTAGATAAGGATTTCGCCCCGCAAATTGCGGAGGCTCTTCGGTATTTTGTGCAGTTGATATTCCACCGGCGTTCTCTTGACGAGCGCGATGCGTTAGTAGACATTATTAGACAACACATTCAAGACGATAAGGAGTTAGAAGCGATGGCACAGACAACAGCCGAATTTCTCAGAGAACAAGGCAAAGCAGAAGGCAAAGCAGAAGGCATAGAACAAGGCATAGAACAAGGCATAGAACAAGGTGAGACCCGGGCGAAACAGGCAGCCGTGCTCAAGCTGCTGCAGTTTCGATTTAATGATGTCCCAGAATCGGTTGCGAATCAGATCGCCTCTATACGGAGCGTCTCGCGCCTTGATGCACTCTTTGAAGAAGTCTGGAAAGCCGCTACGCTTGATGAGATTGATTGGCAGAACCGCAACAACTAAATGCTTACGGAGGCTTTTCGGTATTTTGTGCAGTTGATATTCCACCGACGTTCTCTTGGCGAGCGTGATGCGTTAGTAGACATTATTAGACAACACATTCCAAACCATAAGGGGTTAGAGACGATGGCACAGACAACGGCTGAATTTCTCAGAGAACAAGGTAAAGCAGAAGGTAAACAGGACGCAATCCTCAAACTCCTGCAGCTCCAATTTCAGAACGTGCCTGAAGTGCTTTCACGTGAAATCCGCAACATCCACAACTTATCGCACCTCGACACGCTCTTAGAACAAGCGATGACCGTGCAAAGTTTAGAGGAAATAGATACGCATTCCGCCTTAAAGTCAACCTGAAACGATTGATAGGTTTAGCACTTACGCATAACCGAAATGTTCCGAATGGGAAAGATTAATACCGGGACAAAAACTTTACACACCCCTATAACCGTGGCAACTTGCATTATATACATTAATATAGCTAGCGCAATTATTTTTGATTATAGTAAAACCTGAAATAAATAGACCCATTCGTAGCATAAATTTTTAGTTTGTGCCAGTCTGAATGCCTGTTATAGGTATTCAGACTGTTTGAGAGTGCCCAATTAATTCTAAACTTTACTATATAAACAAACAAACCGTATTTTTTAGAATCAAGTCAAATTATTTTAAAATATTTCCCCTTAACCCGAAACACGCGCCAGTCGCATTCCTATTTTCAAGGTTCCCTACGCCTTGAAACGCAATGCAGGCACGTGTTCGCGGGTGTTTTTGTTTTCTATGGAGGAGAATAACATCTTCCTCACGCTAAAATTATACGATACATTTTATAATTAAGTCAAATTTTTTTATGTTTTTTGAAACAACTATAATTTTTACAAAAATTGAGACAAGCCGACAATTTATTTCACGGCAATAAAGTTTGACAGCCGCGGGATTCTGTGTTAAAATTTTATGTGGAAAATTGATTCAGGTCAGTATTTAGGGCAATTCTGAAGGGGTGTCAGATGCTGTAAACGCTTTCGGAAAGTAGAGCCAGAAATGGCGAGGTTGGCAGGTAAAATCTCCCAATTCGGCTCGCCTGTCCGACGACAAGGAGACATCATGAAAAACGTTGAACTTAAACAACAAGCGATTGCTTATATTGAGCAACTTTCGACTGAAAAGCTCGAGACCGCCCTTAACTACCTCGCTGCTCTTCGAAATTCTGATCTTTGGACAGCCGAAGGGGAGTCCGAAAAACGAAAGAGTTCGGATAAGGCAGTTCCACTCCTTGCATTAGCAGGGACATTGGAATGTGACGAGGAGAACATCAGTGATCGCCACGATGAGTTGATCGGTGATGGGTTACTCGCAGAGCTATCGGGGCGTGCGGATGAATGAGGTCTTTGCGGATACCTCTGGATGGGCTTCTTTCTTTCGAGAGCAGGAACGCCATCATGCGAGG
>PYIY01000022.1 GCA_003635195.1 Candidatus Poribacteria bacterium
AACCTACACACTGACGCTGACGCACATCTTGATGCCTACACAATGGTTGAAAAAGCACACGGCTTTATCACGACACGAACTTTGAAAGCAAGCACATTACTTAACGACTATCTTACTTGGCCCGGTTTGGCGCAAGTCTATGAATACCGATCTGAACGCAAACACACCCGGACAGGTGAAATCACACATCAGACGCAATATGGTATTACGAGTCTGACCCCAGAGGAGGCATCCGCTGAACGCTTACTCAAACTCCGACGCGGACATTGGACGATAGAAAATCTATCACATCGCACGCGGGATGTCATTTTTCATGAGGATGCCTCACAGGTTCGCTGTGGCAACATACCGCAAGTCATGGCGGCGTTGCGCAATAGTGTGCTAACCCTTTTACGGGCTTCTGGATATACAGAAATCGCAAAATCTTTGCGCTATTTTGCCGCAAACCCTTGGCAAGCTCTTGGAATCCTGAAAAAAGTACGTTACGAAAACTGAATGGCTCTGTGTGTTTTACAGAACTATTCAGTTTTACATATTTACTTTATGTATGGATATATTTTCTTTTAATGTTTGAAAACCTTTTAATCGTCAACCAAATCATCAACTCTCTAAACCTTTATAGTTTCTGGGTTTATCATATAATCATCAACCCAAAATGGTTAGAAATCATCAACCAGTACGTAACGAGTTCCTCGTCCTTTTCCGACCCTGTATTACGATTGTCGATCAAGTCACATAACCGCTTGCACTTCAATCATTCTGCTACTTCAAACGCCTCACGCCTTAAGATTTCTACAATTTTATCCCATTTAGGATATGCAGCGATCTTCGCAGCGTGTTCAGCGATCCCTTTAGGGTCTGGTTGCTCACCATCGTCCTTACGAAAAACATGCTTGCAAATGTAGGACGTGCATTCAGTTACTCCCGTAAAAACGAAAGCGTTAATTCTCGGTATATCCTCGCCCCATTCTTCCGAGAGATACATAATCATGGTGTTAATGTGTCCGACTCTATGTCGTGCCATTTCGCCATAAAATCGTTCCCAGCCTTGTGAACGAAGGTGCAACATGATAATGTAAGCATCCATCTTGATTTCAGTGCTTGGATTCGGTTTATCTCATGTAATACTCCTTATTCAGATTTTTGAAGTGCCAACGCTAATTAGTGCCAAAATTTCATAAATTTAAGACAAGTTTTTTGCTGAAATTCGACCGGTGTCAAATACCCTAATGCCGAACGAGGGCACCTGATGTTTACGAAATAACTCCGACTTCTTCGCGCCAGGTATCAAGGAGTTGCATGTTACCGAGCGTATCTTCCCAAGACATCGCGGGTGCCTGTCCGTCAGCGATATGCGCTGCGACGGTATCCGCTTCGTAGGTGAAGAGATCCCTATCGACGGGTATCGTCACTTCAGTCGTTTCCCGACTTTGGGACGAGTGAACGATGAGCTGCGTTGCGGGGAAGATTGTATCAAGCGGTAGAGGTTCCCTGGCACCGCGGCAAGGCGATGACGGCAGCCATGGACTCGGAATCGTTAGCGTTCCTTCCGTACCGTAAATCGTGACACTACTTCCGTAATTACATTCAACAGCACAGATGATTTCGGCGATAATGTCATTTTCAAATTTTAGGGTCGCCGCTGCGATATGATCTACACCTGTCGGACCGATTTTCCCGTTCCCTTTGACGGAGATCGGATTCAGAAAGAGTTTGTTATCAGCGGCACCTGCAACTTTCCGTGCCATTGAGGCGGTATAACACCCGATATCGAGGATACCACCACCGCCCATTTCACGGTTGTAGATACGGCTCTCTGGATTGAAACCTGAACGGTAACCGAAAGTCGCACGAACGGTTTGGACATCACCGATTGCGCCATCTTGTATCAACTCAACCATTTTAGTGATCTGTGGGTGGCACCGATACATAAAGGCTTCCATGAGAAAAACATCGTTTTCGCGTGCAGCGTTTACCATCGCAGCGGCTTCTGTGTGATTCATACTAATTGGTTTTTCAACCAGCAGATGTTTCCCTGCCTCAGCACATTTTATCGCCCACTCCGCATGCAGCGGGTGAATCGTCGCGATATAGACAGCGTCAATATCGTCATCTGTCAACAGATCTGCGTAATCATTGTATCGGCGAGGAATGCCGAAATCGTTGGCGAGCCTATCGATACGTGATTCGGTACGACTCGCGACAGCGAGGATCTGTCCTGTATCTGTAAAACGCATTCCGTTGCAGAAGACATAGGCGATACCACCTGCTCCCATAACTCCCCAGTTTAACATCTGTTGTCTCCTTCTATGATTTCTTTGCGGCTTCGCGCTGACTTGCGAGTGGATGCATAATACCTGCACCTGCGGGCCAGACACCCGGTTCCGCCTTGATCCAGTCGCACAATTTCTGTGCGTATGGTGTCAAAGTTTCCCAGATTTCGTGAGGCATAATCTGACTGAACATTGGTCGTGTCCACCATGGTGCGCCGTACTCGACGTTTGGAAGTGCGCGGATCTCTTTCGACAGATTCGGCGTTGCGCCGTGCCATGCTCGGTTATCTCGAAATACGCCGGACCCAGCAGTTGCACCAACGAGCGTTGAATGCTTCATCCAATCGGGTTCTTCAGCAGGCCCTGGCGGATACTGTTGCAAGGTATGTGTTCCTGGAATCTGACGGATCGGGCCGTTTTCCCAAGTGAGATCGCACATGACGAAATTAATGGTAACCATCGGGGGTGTCATCTCCATAATCAATTTTTGGGAGGGGACATCAAGATTACCATTGTCATCTCTATGGAGTTGAGCACCGAGACGTTCCGCTTGTGCAATACGTGCTTCGGAAAGATGTTGTGGATCTCTACCATCGGCATGCAAGTGTTGGTATTCTATTGCGCCGGGGAGACAGAGGTCGCCGCCTGAACCCCACACGCGGTAATCTGAACCTCCGAAAATCTCTTTGACAATCGGTGTGGTTGTTGGCAGATCGACCATACTTGCCCAAGCGGGATGATGCAGCATCTGTCTTGAAGCCGAAGAGGTGCCGTAACTATAGCGGTGTGGTAGCCTACCGGTCTCGGTTACGTATTTTCTGTTTCCTGCGTCGGGGACTGACAGAATATCGCGAAGTGCCTCGGCGCAACCTTCTCTCCAGCGCGCCAGTTGTTCGGGATTGAGCAGGTCTTTGACAACGGCGAAGCCATCGCGATGGAAGATTCGAGCGATTTTTTGGGTTTCGTGGGGTTCGCAGATTTCGAGTCCACGGATGCCGTTATGTTCGCGTAGTTTTTCGCGGAGTGCCTCTACCTCTGGGTCGTCATAGACCCGACGCTTCGGCGAGTGCGGATCTTCTACACCGAACCCTCTACGTTTGGGCGAGTAGTTTCCGTCCGCATCGACGGTTTCATTGACCGGTGTGTTCTCGTCCCACCCGACTCGTGTTTCCCCATAGACTTCCATCTCTTCTAACTCTGGACTTAGGAGGCGTGTATTATCTTTCATGTGTCAACTCCTCACATCTCATTGCTACTGTGATAGTTAAATCATTGAGGTTAGTCTATCACGCAACGCCTTTTTTGACAACGATTAATTCATACCCGTTCAGTTCTCTATTGACTACCAACGACTTTCTGACAACTATAAACTGGCAACTGAAAATTGCTACGATTAATTTGCTTGAAAAGATGTTTAGGGGTTTGCTATGATAATATGTATCAAATCCTCAAAACAATCTTCCACAGGTGGTAAACGCACAAAAAACATGAGAATACTGCACACCGCCGATTGGCATATCGGTCAACGACTCCACGAACGTCAACGCACTGATGAACACGAACAATTTCTGGCTTGGCTGCTCGGCATCATCCAAGAACATCAGGTTGAACTTCTCCTCGTTTCAGGCGATATTTTTGATACGGCACTCCCCTCCTCGGATTCGACGAACCTCTATTACCGATTTCTCTATCGACTTTTTGATGAGACTGATGCATACACCGTGATTACCGCTGGTAATCACGACTCCGCCCGTCACTTGGAAGCACCACGAGAGTTCCTTGAGATGGGCAGAATTTACGTCGTCGGACTTGCAGATGACCCCGCCAAATGTATTTTCACTTTTCCTCGCGACACTCCGCGGGTCGCTGTTGCTGCTGTGCCATATCTCTCCGAAGGCGATCTCCGACACCTGTCGTATGAGACGGAGGTGGATAGGAACGAGCGGTACCGGGAATGGCTCAAGACGTTTTATGCCGATTGCGTTTCCGCTATGCCTGCGGAACTTCCCAAAATTTTGATGGGGCATCTCTTTGTTCAGGGCGGGGAAATAGGTACGTCTGAGCGAAATGTCCAGATTGGTGGCGCGACTGCTACCCACGCGGGCGATTTTCCTGAGGATGTAAGTTATATTGCATTGGGACATCTCCACAGACCACAGACGATTGATGGCACTGACTATCCGATCCGATATTCAGGATCGCCGATTCCGATGAGGTTCAACGAAATAGGTTATCGCAAAAAAGTGTATCTATTGGAACTGTCTGATGATGGCGCGCTTACACGAGACGAGGAAATCGAGATCCCCGTTTTCAAAGAATTGTGTACTATTGAAGGTGATGAAGCGTCTGTACTATCAGACGCAATGACTGGAGATTGGGACGATAAGTATATCCAAGTCAAGTTGAAATTAACTACACCAGCAGTTGGTATCGGCGATGAAATTCGAAAAGCATTCAGCGACCGCAGCGGCGATGTGCTGAGCATTGAAGTCGAGCTGCCAGAGACACAACAGGGACCGACAATCCCTGTTGAGGATATGAAACGTCCAGAGGAGATCTTTGAACAGTTTTACAAGTCGAATTATGATGGTAGTACACCGGATGAAACTTTGACGCAGACATTCAGCGAATTAGTCCGGATAGTTGAGGAGTCTCAATGAAGATATGTCGGTTGAAGCTTAAGAATCTAAATAGTTTTCGGACCCCAGTTGATATTGATTTTGAAAATCCGCCGTTGGATGATGCCTCACTGGTAGCGATTACCGGTCCGACGGGGGCGGGGAAAACGACGCTGTTGGATGCGATCTCCGTTGCGCTGTATGGTAAAACACCGAGGTTAAGTGGATCTACGAGCCAACATCCAAGGCACCTGATCAGTCACGGTGAAAAAGAGGCGTTCGCTGAGGTACTTTTCATGGCAAACGGGACGCGCTATCTTGCAACCTGGTCTGTTAGGCAGAAAGGTGCGCCGAAGGTCCAACTATTTTATGCTGATGATGGAAAATTGATCAGTGACAGGTTGTCAAAAAAAGGAAAGTCTCTCAGTACCGACCAAAAAACGGTGAGCGAAGAGGTCGAATCCATTTTGGGTCTCGATTTTGATGCCTTTACACGGTCAGTCATGTTAGCACAAGGCGAGTTCGCGGCATTCTTGAAGGCAGATAAAGAGAACAGACGCAATATTCTGGAGGCGACTGCCGGTGTACACATCTATGATATACTTAGAGAAGAATTGAACCGCAAAGTAGCGGAGGTAAAGGCTGCTTATGATGAGGTGATTGACGAACTGAAGGGAATTCCAGAAGCCTCTCCCGATCAACTCAAGAATGCCGAAGCGGAACTTGATAGACAAAAACAAGATGCGAAACGCTTAGGTGAAGAAATCCAGCAGACCCAAGAAGAAAAAGCGCGGGAGACAAAACGGACTGAGGACTTTGAGAAACTACAGTCCTCGGAAAAACGGCGGAAAGAACTCTTAGCGCAACAGCCGGAGATTGATGCGGTTCAGGAAGAACTCGAAAATGCACATCGCGCACAACGTCTCCTTTCAGAAAAACGGGAATTTGATACTGCGCAGGCGGAGTGTGAAGAATCTGAGGAAGCATTCCGTAGCGCGACAACCGAGAAAGCGGAGGCAGAAACGCAAGTTGAAACCAACCGAGCTGCCTATGAGGAAAAGGCAGAGGCATATCAAGCTGCATCTACCGAGCGAGACGAAAAGATGCCGGTCTTCGCCGCGGCAAAATCAGATGTAGAACGAGCAGCTGAGAGATATGCAGAAGCGGATAAGCGGACACCAGAATTGGTAGATGTAAATAATCAGGTGGATGAACTGGAAAACCAATTAACGGACAGACAGTCGCAACAGTCCGAGCTGCAGAAAGAGATTGATGATGCAGAGCATTTTTTGGGGGATAATTCGCTTCCATCGGATCGACAGCAACGTCTTACCAAGGCAACCGGCCTTCTGGCGGAACTCGGTTCACACGAAAAACAGTTAGAAACAGAACTGAAAGACAAAGCAAATGCAGAAAAGAAAGTATCGTCGTTAAGCAAGGAAATTGAGAAATTATCTAAAACTCAGGAAGAACGTCTTTCGGAAAAAGCATCTGCAGAGACAACGTTAGAGGATGCCACCACGCAATTGAACAAACTACTGACAACTGGCACCCACGAGGAGTGGACTGCCCGAAAACAGCAGGTAGCTAAGGCATATCCTATCTTACAGGGGTATCAAGACGTGGTAAAGAATATGAATGACCTCTCAGAGAAGATAAGTGAATTAAATGACACTGTATCAACACTGAATGTGGAACTTGTGCAGATCAAAGGAAAAATGCGGGAACAAACAAAAGTGTGTCAGCACACTGCGGAGGCAGTTGAAAAATGTGAGTCGGCACTCAGATCCGCAATGTTAGCGAGTCATGTCAATCAGCTTCGACACCATCTTCACGAAGGAGAACCTTGTCCTGTGTGTGGTGCGATGGAGCATCCGTTTGCTGGTGTTGTGGAACCTGAAGGAGAGGACTTGCTGCAAGATGCTGAAACTGCCTTAGCAAATGCTAGGCATGATGCACAAGCCGCGCAAGAGCAGATGCAGTTTTTCAAAATAAAGCAGATGCAAGCTGAACAGAATAAGCGTAACGTTGTCAACCAAATGTCGGAGTTTGGTTCACAAATAGAGGGAATACGAGAAGATAACGAGGTGCTTTCCGGACAGTTGAACCAGTTGGAGGTTCATATAGACGGTAAGATTTCGATCAGCAACGGTAAGATTTCGATGGACGAGGGATTTGCTTCAGAAACAGGGATCGGAGACGAGACGGAGGAGGTCTTAAACATTTCGCTTGATTTAATAGTTGAACAAATTACAGAGGCAGATATTGCTATTGCGGCCCTCGGAGAGGCCGATCAGGTACGAACAGAAGCATCGCACGCTTACGAAATGGTATCACAGCAACTTGAAACCTCTGAGAAGAACATTAAACGCGAGACAAACGACCTGAATGCAGCTGAAAGACAACTCGAAAACCTCAACAATACGATTACGGATTTGCAAGCGGATATTAAAGCCACAGAGACGCGTTTCTGGGAATCTATGCCTGAGACCTTTCACGGCATCACACCGAAGGAGGCAGTAGATCAATTTGAAGATAAGATTGAAACGGTGGCATCACGTGAAGTTGAACTTGGTAAAGCAGAGGCAGATATCCGAGTACTTAAGGCAAGTATTGAAGCAGACGAAGGGACGCTTCAGAACCTGAAAGAGAGTCGTGAAGCGTTAAAGAACGAAAAAGATCAATACCTGCGTGAACAGGAAGCGTTCCTATCTGCTGCGCGTGAGAAAACCGGTGGATTGGAGACAGAAAATGAGATTAACAAGGCTATTCGTACATTAGAAATCGATCTGCAGACGAAAGAGGACGCTAGCGATGATGCAGAAGCACAATTACAGAAAAGTCAAAATTTGCTGACGCAAAAACAGGCGGCTCACGATTTTTGCGAGAAACAACTTAATACGTCTGGTGAAAAGTTAGACGCGTCACGCGAAGGCTACTTCAATAAGTTAAAAAAAGAAGGGTTTGACGCGCCAGAAGCACACGACGATGCCTTCCGAGACGATGACCAGATACAAGGTTTAACCGAGCGCATTGATGCATATCAGGAGGCAGTGCGGGATCTTGTGTCAGATATCCGTGAATTGTCTGCCCGATTTGATGAAAAACCTTTTGAGCCAGAGGCGTTAGGACGGATTGAGGTCGAACTCAGTGAAATCGAGATGCTGCTTCAAGAAAAGCAGCAAGAGGTTGGGGCACAACAGAAAAAAATAGACGACTTGAAAGAGGCACTTGAAAGACGTGAGGCTCTCGGTGATGAACTCAGGACAGCACAGCACGCATTGGAACGCTGGCAGCGGCTACAGGCGACAATCCCCGCCAATGCTTTACGCGATTTCGCGCTGGAGATTATGTTCAGGCAGATGGGCAACTTAGCCAATGAACAACTGAAATATCTCACTTCAGATCGATACCAGCTTAAGGTTGAAACTATCGGTGACTTATCTGTTATTGATCGCTGGAATGCGAATGAAGAACGTCCTGTTGAGACGCTCTCCGGTGGCGAATCGTTTCTGACAAGTCTCGCTTTGGCACTCGCACTTTCGGAACTCAGTAGCGGACGCGCACAGCTCAATTCGCTGTTCCTTGATGAAGGATTTGGCACGCTTGATGCTGAAACACTTGATATCGCTATTGCAGCACTTGAAGGACTCCGCATGCAAGGACGAAACATCTTCCTCATCAGTCACATTCGGGAATTAACGAGACGGTTGCCTGTCAAAATTGAAGTTGATAAAAAAGGAAACGGCAGTTCATCTGTTAAAATTCAAGGCTAACCTAACAAAATATTAAACGAAGCCATAACGTAAATATGCTACCGTTCTTTGATGTTCCTAAACCGCAAGCCGGCAACAACGGTGTAAGCGACTTGAACACACAAACTGTTGAGAGAAGCAATCGATGCTTATCCGCAAAGTATTAAAAGGCAGCTTTAACGAAACTGGAGCCTGTAAGCGAAGCGGAAGGCGGATCTACGTCGATTAACGTTATTTATCCAATTAACCTGACCGAACCGCAAGGAAAATTAAAAATATGCAATTTGGATTTATGTCGTCGGTTTGTCCACCGCTCACGCTGGCGGAATTGATTGACAAAGCGAAACAATATGACTATAAACACTTAGAACTCCGCGTCGAATGGGATCACGGACACGGCGTGGAATTGGATTCTACCCCACAACAACTCCGAGATGCACGCGCCCAATTTGTTGATAGTGGGATTGATCTCTCTTGTATCGCAACGGGTGTCCGATTCATTGATCCCGACGCGAACAAACGCGCCGAACAGGTTGAACTCCTCAAACGCTACATTGATCTCGCGGAGACCATGGGAGCAGCGAATATCCGTATCTTTGGGGATAGGGTGCCGGAGACACCAGTTGAAGTATCCCAAACTTTAGATTGGGAAGCGGACGGTATTCGTCAATGCGATGGGTTGGCAGGCGACGCAAGCGTTGCACTCTGTTTAGAGACACACGGTAATCTCATCGGCAGTTATGTTGCGGAGACACTGCATCGCGCTGAAGCGCAAAACACTTATGTGAATTGGCATGCAGCACATCACGTCCGGCACGGAGAACCGGTCAATGTAGCGTATGTTCATCTACGCGGCAAAGTCCGACACGCGCATGTCAACTTCGGGGACGACGGACCCCTACCGGATACAGAAAGAGACTCACTTACACTCCTCGCAGAAGACGGATATAACGGGTTTATCTCCATAGAGGTGATCAACCCACCGGATTCCGATGCGGTGCTCCAACGGCACGCCGAACTCTATAACGCGCTGTAGAGTCTGTCTGTACACTAAGAATAGAGCGTCGCCATTAAGTGTCGCCTACCGCCGCGATTCCGAAATTCGCATAGATAGATACCTTGCCAGACACCCAAATTGAGGCGATGGTTCGTAATCGGAACGGAAACGGTGAAACCGACGAGCGACGCTTTAATATGTGCTGGCATATCGTCATCACCTTCGATTGTGTGTTTATAGAACGGTTCCCGCTCCTTGACGAGTTGGTCGAAACTGTTGGCAAAGTCTTCGCGAACCGTTGGATCGTCGTTTTCGTTGATGGTCAATCCTGCTGAGGTATGTTTGATAAACAGGTGCAGGATACCTTCTCTCGGTAATTCCCCAAGCGATTTCACGATCTCATCGGTGACGAGATGGAAGCCGCGTGGATATTCAGGTAAAGTTATTTCGATTTGTTGAATCACTGTTTGTGTACTCCAAGTCTGCTGATTATGCCGTTTATTATATCTTGTATACTCAATTTTTCAAGAGAATTGTTTGACAACTGGTCTCTTTATAGGATATAATTCAACTGATATTTATCAAATCTATCAAGGAGTGAGTAATCATCAATAGATCATAGGTATAACAAGATGAAAATGCGATAGTTTTAAAGAAGTTTCTTGATTTTTATGGCATGAGATGGCATCGTAGTGACTCAGAAAAACCAACTTCGAGTCAACACGGAGGACATCTCATGCGGTATAAGCTTATCAAATCTACCCTCTTTTTTCAAGACCTTCTTTCTTCTTACTTTCGGCGGATGAGGCAGCAAGTCGTTGAAACGCTACTTCTGCTGTGTGTTTGCCATCTCTTTGGACTTTACAACCCGAATCAAGTCGCAGATGCCTTGAAACTACCGAAATCACGTCTCTATCGCAATCTTAGCTTTCTGAGTCTTTATCATGCGAAACATTTGAATCTTCGACTCGGATGTGCGATGGCTCTTGATTTCATCAAAGATACGGAAAGTAAGAGTGCTTCAACGCAATCCCGAAGGTGTATCACCCTCAGTGTGGATGATTCAAATCTACCACGGGAGGCAGAGAAGATGCCTTATTGTTCAAACTACTACTCGAAAAAACACAATACTGCGATCTTCTGCCAGAACATCTTAGGCATCACACTGAA
>PYIY01000023.1 GCA_003635195.1 Candidatus Poribacteria bacterium
TTTTATAGTAAAGCCCGCAAATAATTTGACATATTCTGAGATTTATGGTATCGTCTAAGTCTTATGAGTTATTCATCAGATTTTCGCAAATGCGTGCTTGATTTCGTTGCTAATGGCGGTAGTAAAGCCGAAGCTTCACGACGATTTGGCATCTCTCGCGGCATCATCTATGACTGGTTGGCAGCTGAAGACCCGTTGACGTGTAAAAAACCGGGGCCTCAAGGCCCTCGAAACCTTGATTATCAAGCACTCAAGCAACACGTCGCTGATTTCCCAGATGCTACCCAACAGGAGCGTGCTGACCATTTTGGTGTCTCGAAACATGGTATTTGGTATGCGTTGAAAAAACTCAATATCACGCGAAAAAAAAGACCACGACCTACAAAGAACAGTGTCCAGTGAAACGGCGAGAGTATCTCTCAGCACTTCAGCAAGAGACAGAAAAGGGCAAAAAGTTAGTTTATCTTGACGAGAGTGGTTTCAGTGAAACCGCCTTCCGTCGGTATGCTTATGCCCCGAAAGGTATGCGTGTTGAAGATAAAGTGCCAAGCCATAGGTATACCACCACGACTTTGATTGCTGCACGTCTTGATGGATGTTTCACGGCACCTCTGCTTTTTGAGGGCAGTTGTGATGCGATTGCCTTCAACACGTGGCTTTCGGAGATGTTATGTCCATTACTTGATGATAACCATGTTGTAATTATGGATAATGCCTCTTTCCACAAAGGGTCAGAGACAGCAGCATTGATCCGGGGTTCTGGTGCGGATCTATTGTTTTTACCCCCGTATTCCCCGGAGTTGAATCCGATTGAGAAGGATTTCGCCAACATCAAGCGGATACGTCAATACAATGCTGAGACTTCCATTGATGAAATTATAAAAGTGTATAATTAATTACGGGTTTTACTATAAAAACATTGGATGGCGGCAAAACATGGGAGAAAATGGAAGTTGATATGCGTCCCCCCGGTGCTGGACAAAGACCCGGTGGTGGAGGCGGCGGACCTCCCGGTGGTGGCTTCGGTCGCGGCGGGCCCGCACCGCTCTATAATATCTACTTTGTAGATGAAAACGTTGGATATATTACTGGCGGTAGAGGCACCATCCTGAAGACTGAAGACGGCGGTAAAACGTGGGCACGGAAAATGGCGACGAGTGATACCCCTGGACGTGGTGGAAGACGAGGGGGCATTCGTGCCAATTTGATGGGCATCCAGATGATTAGCGAGACGACTGGTTTCATCGCTGGATCAGAGAACACGATTCTCAAAACAACTGATGGTGGTGAGACTTGGGTAGGTAGCTCAGAACGGGCGCGCGTCGGCGAAACTCGAAACAATCTTGAAGGTATCTGGTTCGTTTCACCTACAGCGGGCTGGATCATCGGCTCATTCGGGACACTTCTCCATACCGCTGATGGCGGCGAAAATTGGGATAAACGCGACCCCGGTTTTGATAATAACCTCTTCGGTATCTACTTCCATGATGAAAACACGGGTTGGATTTGTGGACAGGAGGGTTTAATCCTGCATACGACTGATGGCGGGGTAAACTGGACCCAGCAGAAAACCGAATCCATTGACGATCTCCACGATATTATCTTCGTTGATGCTATGGTCGGTTGGGCCGTCGGCGGTTACAACTCTGTTTTGCATACGACTGATGGCGGTAAGACATGGACGATATCGAATATACCGGGGAGTGCCAACCTCAAGGGCGTTCATGCAACGGATCAGAACCACTGTTGGACAGTCAACGATTGGGGTGTAATCGCGGGATATAAAGCAAAGTAATTTTTTAACTATTAAGTTTCTGCCCTGCTCTCCATTACATTACGTGCAGGTTTTTGGTACAGCCTCGACTGAATTTGAAAGTCTGTACGTTTTCTAATACGTAACAATAGCCCGTAATGAAATGGAGGGGTTTTTACTTGGGTGTTTCTTCAACTCTACGTAAAGGTGCGTCAAATATGAAACTCACCCAACCGAACCGCAAGGAAAATTAGAAAAATGAAAAGCCATAACGTCACGATGCTCGGTACTGGACTCATCGGAATGTTCTACACGATGACGCTCCATAATCAACGTGGTGCAGACCGCGTCCATTCCGTCTACTCTCGGCGTGAGGAACGCGCAACTGCGTTTGCCGAAGAGTGGCACATCCCTCATGCAACAACCGATTTAGCAGAAGCCATCAACCATCCTGAGACAGATACAGTTGTCATTGGGTTGCCCAACAACTTGCACCTGAAAGCCGTTGAACTCGCAGCAGCGGCGGGTAAAGCCATCCTCTGTACAAAACCGCTTGGACGTACTGCTGAAGAGGCGAAAGCAATGTTGGACATCGTTGAAAACACAGGTGTGTTTGGGGGGTACCTTGAAGACTTGGTATATCCTCCGAAAACGCTGAAAGCGTTAGAGTCTGTCCAGAACGGCGCGCTCGGCAAAATTCTATGGGTGCGTTCCCGCGAGACACACCCCGGTCCCCATAGCGATTGGTTTTGGGATCCCGAGCAAGCAGGCGGTGGTGCTATCGTTGATATGGGGTGCCACTGCATTGAAATCATCCGAAACTTCGTTGGAAAAAACAATAGACCGCTTGAGGTGATGTGCTGGGCGGATACCCTTGTGCATCCGATTGATGCGGAGGACCACGGCATCGCGCTCATCCGGTTTGAAAGCGGGGCAATGGGACAGTTTGAGGTCGGATGGGCGTTCCGAGGCGGTATGGACTTGCGAGATGAAGTCTCTGGTAGTGAAGGGACAATCTGGCTCAACCACTGGCTCCGCACAGGCTACGAGATGTTCACGGCTGTCGGACAAGGTGGCTATGTCGCCGAAAAGGCGGAAAGCGATACCGGTTGGCTTTTCCCTGTTGGGGATGAGGTCGCGGAGCTCGGCTACCGCGATATGTTCCTTGATATGTTCAACGCAATTGATGAGGAACGCGAACCGATGGAAACCTTCTATGACGGTTACGTTGTCAACGCTATCATTGATGCCTGCTATAAATCCGCCAAGTCGAAGCAGTGGGAAGCCGTTGAAATCGAAGATTGGCGTGGCACGGCTGAAGCCGCTGATGCACAAGCAAGCCAATCAGATGCCGATGAGCGATATGCGCACCTCAAAGATGAACGCATGCCAGATGGCAGATTGAAACGCATCTTCAGGGACCGTCAAACCGGGGAGATTATTGAGAGGGTGGAAGATTAAAAGGAGGAACGCAAAATGACTCGAATGCTGACAGTTTTTGCGCTTTTGTTCTGTTTTGGTCTGAGTTGTTTCGCTGCGTTTGAAGAGGAGACTGTGTTGCTATATCTCTTTGATGAAGAGACTGGGGATGAAGCAACAGACCTTTCCGAGTTTGAGAATCATGGGGAGATTACCGATGCTGAATGGACGGAGGATGGAAAGATTGGCGGCGCATTAGACTTTGATGGGGCAAGCAGCCTTATTGAGGTCCCTCACCACGACAGCCTTTCTCCCGGCGGCGATGAGTTGACAATAGAAGCATGGTTCAAACCCGCTTCTTTTCCGGGCGGGCATCCAGTGATCGCGAGAAAAGGTTCCGTTGCTGAAAGTGGATGGGGTTTTGATACACCCGGCGGAAAAATTCGCGGATTCGTCTATACCGCACCCGGCAATCCTGCTGTTGCAAACGGCAGAACACCAATGAAAGTGGACACGTGGCATCATCTCGCTATGGTCTACGATGGGGAAGAAATCCGTATCTATCTCGACGGTGAATTGGACGGAGAAGTCGCACGAGAAGGGGACATCAACGAAAACGAAGCCTCCGTCTGGATCGGTAAGAAAGCGAATGAGAACATTTGGCTTGATGGTACCCTTGATGAACTCCGTATTCTCAATGTTGCAATCTCAGAAGAACAGATTCAGACGGATATGGAGGACGGCATCGCGTTTGCCGTGGAAGTCACCGGAAAGCTCACAACAACATGGGGACGGATTAAATCTGAAATCCGCAATTAGCGGATTGGAGATGACAATGATAGATACAAGTTGGCTTGAATACTGTGCTACGGACGAACAACTCAAAGCGTTCAACGACACGGGGTATCTTATTGTTGAGGACGCTATAAGTCCTGAGATGGTGGACGCCTTAGAGGAAGTCGCAGATCGGCTTGATGCGGAGGAACGCGCCAAAACGGGGCTGGCACCCGACGCGTTGCTGTCAAAGTTCCGTACCGTCATTGAAGACGATATATTGCTGGAGCTGCTTGATAATAAGAAAGTTTTCCCACTGCTCTGGGACATTTTGGGCTGGAATATCCAACTCTATATCTCACACCTCATCATGTATCCCCCAGAACCGCCCGATAAACCGCGGGTTCGCAAAGGCGCGCATTGGCATCAGGACGGTGGTCGACCTGTGCCGGAGATGGAACGTCCACACCCACGACTCTCGTTGAAAGTCAGTTACTGGCTGACCGACGTTACCGATCGTGACAACGGTGCAATGCGGATTGTTCCGTGTAGCCACAAACTTGACACCCGTCCACCCAACAGAGACGACGATCCTGATGGTGATCCAGAAGGCGCGATAGATCTGCTTGTCAAACGCGGCACGGCAGTCCTCTTTGATCGGCGGATGTGGCATTCACGGGGTTGGAACTTCTCGGATGTGACGCGGAAGGTTCTGTTCATGGGATATAGTTATCGCTGGTTGCGTGGCTTGGATTACAATCTCATGCCACCGGAGATTCTTGAAAAATGCGACCCGATTCGACGGCAGTTGTTGGGTGATGGCGTGGACATTAAAGGTTGGTGGCAACCCACAGATGCGGATGTGCCTTTGAAGACATGGATTGCCGAGCACCGCGGTGAGAAATATGTGCAGTAGGTGTTAAGGAGTTGTTGCTAAATGGACAGTGATGTCTCATAAAAAAATAAAAAACGACCATCTTGTTCCCATTTGTGGTTAATCATCATCGTCAGATTTTTCTGAAGGGGTGCGTTTGGACGGGTCATACGGTACATATTTGACCCCGTTCCGTTTGCCCTCTTCTTGTAGTGCTTGCAAATACGCAGAGAATTCCGCCTGAGTTTTGAACTGTGCGCTAATTTCTGCTTTGATACGATAGCATTCTTCGAGGATGGGGTTCGTGTAAGTTTCAGGGTCGAATTCAGGCTGTTTTTCTGATGTTTCTTTCATTTGAATATCCTCCATTAATTCTATGGGTGTGCAAATAGTTATGGATTGAAATCCTGCTTCTTGGCAAATCTGCTTGATATGTTCACGTTTGTTTTCGTTTACAATGTGCTTGTGGTTCCATGACACCAAGTAATCAACACCGTGTCCTGTTGCGATAGCGATATGCTGTGCATCGGGTCTTGCATTCCGTGGCACTGCACCGGAATCAAGCAGTTTTTCCACAAGCATATCCATCTCGGGTGAAATTTCTAATACCGTTAACGGGGCTACCACTGCAAGACGTTGTTGTGCTGCCGTTGGATCACCTCGCTGGATTTCAGCGATAACTACGTCTGAAATAACAAACTCAAACTTATCGGCATAATCCTCCCATAACCGCAGGCTTGCTCGCTGCCAAGATGCTAATATCGGATCATTGCTGGGTCGCGCGACCAAGTGGCTAACAACTGTTGGCTCAATATAAACTCTCGGCTTTATCGTTATATATTTTAACATGAAAAACGGCTTCTTTCAAATCGAATCCTCTCCATCTGTCAGCCACGTTAAATCGAACTTCGCGAACGATAGCGTCTCATACGCACCATTTTCACCACGTTCGTAGAGACAACAGATATTCATGTCTGAATCAATACAGAGATCCGAATACGCTGCAGGCCCCGCGTGCAAAATTTTACCGCTGCTCCAACTTTGACACTCGTCATAACTAATGCGGATGGTCATCCGTTCACGGCTTTCACTGGCGGGATTGGAGAACAGGATACGGTTCTTGTCGTGCTGATTGACATCCGTATACCGCACCATACTTGCTTGACAGATCGGTTCGACTAAATCTTCTTCATAACCGAATTCCGTAAATGTATCGCCGCTGTCGCTACTTCGTGCGTAGGCGCGCCGCTTCGGGGCAACGTAGTTCCGACAATTAAAATAGAGTCCACCATCTACCGTCTCAATCACAACCGATTCATTGGTCCCGGGTTGTGCTTTACCTGCCATCCGCCATGTCTCGCCACGGTCATCGCTGACAATCAGGTGTGAGTAGCCATATTGAGCATAGTCCCGATTGTTTCCAAGCACATGGTCACACGGGATAACCAGTCTACCGCCTGTGAGCTGAATCCCGTGACAGGGGCCCGTCGCATACCACGTCCACGTTTCGTCTTTTGTTGTAGCGGTAATCTCTCTCGGTTCCGCCCAAGTTTTTCCATCGTCAGTGCTGGAAGTCACCCAGACGGTACGGGGTGCTTCTCCTGCAACAATCTTCCCTTCCGCACCGTCAGCGAGATTCTTGCAGAAAACGAGCCAGATGGTGCCTGAATCGCGATCAACGACTGGCGCAGGATTGCCGTCTGTATCGGTGCCTGTGGAGACAGCGATTTGCATCGGTTGCCAACTTTCACCGTTGTCAAAACTCCGTTTCAAGACAATATCTATATCCCCTGAATCACTGCCACCGTGCCGCCTCCCTTCACAGAAGGCTAATAGTGTTCCCTTATTTGATCGAATCAGCGCGGGAATTCGGAACGTATGGTACCCTTCCGTCCCCACCGTGAAAAGTGGACTCTCTGTTTTGTACATACTTATAGTTTTCCTTGGATGGGGACGGATACAACCATCCCTCGGTGATTGTTACTTGGCGCGCTTAAGCCGTGCCCAGGTCGTCGTTAGTTTTCCAATGGGTTGTACATCCGCCGGATCGTCCATTACAAATTCATCGGGTTCTTTCTGGTGGTCAGAGAGCCGCAGCCCATCAACGACGCAGTTCGTTGGAAACCTTGGATCGGGTGGAGAAGCGTTATTAATCTCAAAGGTTTCCGCGAACACGGTAGGTCCCTTTTTGAAATCAGCCTCGCCTTCAAGTCTACCATCTAAGTAGAGTTTCAAGCCGTCAGGTCCCCAGGTCCCTGCCATGTGGTGATGTTCACCCTTTACCCAGTTGAGTGCGGCACTATTGGCATTGTGCCATGAACCGGCACTTTTAATCCGCATCTGCGCGATCCCACCGTTATTGAACTGTAGAAACACAGCATCGGTACCGCGTTTATAAGTCATGAACGTAAAGAGTTCACCTGTAATTTGCTTAGTGTCAAGTCCCATGGTTACCCAGAGTTCAACGGTACCTTCATCGAGGTTAACGAAGCGATCTTCCACAGGAAAGTGTATGACATCGCCAGCCTCTTTGCTGACAAAACCGTTTCCAAATTTACCGGGCTCAAAGCTACCACCGTCAACGGTGCCTCCCTCTTTTTCAACTTCCGCTTTGCTCTCTAATGCGGAAAAGAAGGTCTCCTCTGCTGTAGCGACTGAAACGCAAAACAGCATAATCGTTAATAAACATAAGGTTTTCATGAAATATTCTCCTATTCAGATTGAGGGTTTGACTAAATGATGGTGCAGGAATTAACGGAATCCCTCTTAACCGCGCCAAAAACCCGCATCAGTTATAAAAATGATAACAAATTTGCTGAAAACATTCAAAAAAAGATTTTGAAATCTTTTTGGTGTTAGATTTGATTGGCTATTGTTCATTGCCTTGAGGTTTCTCAGCGAAACGCCAATGTAGACAGCACTCCAGCGGCCAATCGGTACAAATACCGTCCACTTTGCTGGCGCGGGCTTTGTCCCAGGTGTCGGGCTGATTTTCAGCAATGTGCAAGCTGATCCAGACACGCTTACCGAGCTGACGAGCCTGCTCAACGGCTTTTGCATCCGGAACGAATACTACCCATAGATCGTTAGCCAGTGGATCCTGCAGGTCTGCGTCGAACTGCTCGGTATTACGAATATGTTGCGTTGTCGTCCGCAGCTTTGGGTTGGCTTCTTTGAAGCGATGAGTCGAATCGATGGGCTGCCCGAAGGCGAAGAGTTGGTCGACCAGGTCGTATTTTTCGACGAGCTGCACGATGTTCTGCTCAATCCCGGGCGAGATGACTTTCATATTCAGTCCAATGGTCACCGGCGTTCGCTGACGTTCGCGAATGAGTTGGAAAACTTCTTCCAATGTCGGGACTTTCTCGCCAGCGAAACGTGGATCGAACCAACTTCCGGCATCCAGTTTGCGGATTTCTGCCAACGTCATATTAGTCACTTCACCGGTACCGCTGGTCGTGCGGTCCACGGTCGCGTCGTGGATGATTACAAGGTGTTCGTCGTGTGTCTGGTAGACATCCAACTCGATCGACAGTCCCAATTCAATAGCGGCGGCAAAACCGGGCAAAGTGTTCTCAGGCGCGTGTCTTACCAAACCACGATGAGCGAGCAAGATTGGATCCGGGTCCGACTCGTTCACCGCTGGCTCCGGTGGCGCACCGATCACAGACAAAAGCATCGGCAGATTGAACAACATAATTTATCTCCTGTCACATTTTTAGTTTCGCCCACGTCGTTGTGACCTTACCACTTGCTTTGACAGCGGCGAATTCTTCAACATGGAACAGCAAATTCTCCATGAAAAGCTTTGCCATGTCTTTCGTGTGGCCATCGTTACCTGCGATATGGTATTTATCAGGTGCAATTGCCATCATCAGAAACTTACCTTTTCCAAATTCTGCTTCCATAATGGCAGGTCGTCCCCCACTTTCCATCAGCACGTCAAATCCCTTTTGAGAACCGATGACTTCCCAAACAGTAGGCCAACCTTGGTGCCCCCAGCCTTTAAACGTTTTCTCAGTTATACGGTTTGGTGCGTTAAAGAGCGGGTGGTCT
>PYIY01000024.1 GCA_003635195.1 Candidatus Poribacteria bacterium
GTGAAACACCCGCATCGGTATGCGAGACGGACGGTTCAAGTCGCTGTAAGAACACCGAAAAAAGATGGCACTTGGAGTTATGCGGTGTTGGTTTCAACCCACACGACTGCTTCTCTTGAAGACCTCGTGCGTGAATATGACCAACGCAGTGGAGCCCCGGAGAGCTCCTTCTGCCAAGATTATCAGGCACTGTCTTTACGAAAATACCGGAAGGCAGGATTGATCGCACAGCAAGTTTTGCTTTTACTCGCTGAACTCGCCCATAACTTGATGATTTGGATGAAAGACTGGTTCATAGAGGCGGTGGAGACCCCTAAAGATGCTTCCGAGAAAACCGAAAACGCACACCGAAAGGCGACGGAGATGCTGAAAAGCCGAGGCCTGAAACGGTTGAGGAGAGACTTCTTGGCACTCCCAGGAAAAGTCTGCTTTGAGGGAAACCAGAAGGTCGTTGGCATACGCATCAACCCTTTATATCCTATGATAACACACGTTTCCACTGCCTGCAAAGCACTTTTCCAACAATATGAAATGTTGGTACTATTGGACAAAACATAGGTAGTTTGTGCCAGGAGACCGCTATGTTTTCTGAAAATCCCGATCTCACAGAATGGGCTACGGTCAAGGTTGCGTAAGTCCTGTAGGTAAAGGAGAAATGTAATGCAATTGAAGCCAGACGCACCACAATTAACTTGGCAGGGTGCCATTTCCCTCCAGCAAACTGAAGATTGGATGATGCCGTGGCGCACACCACACCCAGCACATGTCCTATTCCCGGAACCGTTACTTGAACGCTCGGCGATGCCAGCAGGCGTTCGCATCAGTTTTCGGAGCAATACGACACAGGTTTCGGGCAATATCGTACCACAAAACGAAGCTGGAATGCTTGATCTCTGTTGTGATGGCGAATTGATAGATTCAATCGACTTAAAACAGAAGGATAGTTTTGCCTTCACAGATTTGGCTAATGGTGAAAAATTAATTGAATTGTGGCTTCCACAATTCGGAAAGTTCCAGCTCCGCGGCTTAGAGATAGATGATAGCGCAACGCTTGAGCCGTTCACGGACACCCGCCCGCGCTGGATTACCTATGGGAGTTCTATTACGCAGTGTCGGGCAGCGGCATCGCCAACACAAACATGGCCAGGGGTCGTCGCACGTACACATGGGCTGAATCTAACCTGTCTCGGATACGGCGGACAGTGCCATCTTGACGCAATGGTAGCACGGATGATTCGTGATTTACCCGCTGACTATATTTCAATGTGTCTCGGTATCAACATCCAAGGCGCATCCAGTTTAGGACCGCGGGCGTTCCGTCCAGCAATTATTGGGGCTGTCCAGATCGTCCGAGAGAAACATCCAGATATACCCATCGTGCTGATGTCACCTATCTGTTGCCCCCCGAGGGAGGAAAATCCAAACACTGTGGGATTTCATCTCAAAAGGATGCGTGAAGAGGTACATGCCGCTGCTGAAGCACTTCAAGCACACGGAGATAAGCATGTGCATTACGTTGACGGGTTAAGTGTTTTTGGTGCTGACTATGTTCATCTACTTCCGGATGACCTACATCCCGATGCAGAGGGTTACCGAGTCATGGGTGAGAATTTTACAACTGTAGTCGCCGAGAAATTTTTTGTTTAGCAAGTAGGGCGGAAGAACGGAAGGGTGGAAAATTAGGGCATCCTTCCATCCTTCTTCCATTCTTCCATTCTTCCATTCTTAAAACACATTTTGGGTTTTCTACATACTTTTATGATCTCAAAAACTAATCTGTTCCGACCCCGACAAAAGACCGTGCTTTCAGCGTCGCCCAAGTGGTTGCTAATTTTCCCGTCGCTGAGACATCAAGCGCGGCTTCCCAGCCGCTTTCCATGAGGAGTTGAATATCTTCCTCCTCTAACGCCACACCTTTTTTCGTGATAAAAACTTCATCTAATCCACCGATGAGGCTCTCACTGCCCCATCCACCAAATTTCAGAGCAGCCGGATTGTCCATCGTCGCGCCAACGTTTCTCTCTGTCTCCTTTTTTCCGTTGACATATAGAGAGATGACTCCTTTCTTGCGAACAGCGACGGTGTGATGCCACCCCTTTCCGACAATATCGGTTTTACCGTCGTCGATGTGGTTCCCACCACCCTCGAAGATAAAGAAGCCAGTATCTCTGTCGATGCTTGAACTCATCGCCCAAAATCCCGCACCACCGTTCCGTTTGATGACGACATACGCGTCCTTATTTTCCGAGTTCATCCAACACCCGACGGTGAAATCATCGTCCTCAAAGTTGAAGAGATCGTTATGCTCGATAGTGACAAACTTAGGGGTTCCATCGAATTCCAATGCTTTACCGAACTTCCCGTCTATCCATTTGGGGCCATCAAATTCCCCGTCATTTCCGTTTTCAGTAAAGTCTCCAACAACTTTTCCTTTACCTTCATCAAAGAGCCACACACCAGCAAAATCGTCAAGATTAATTTCAGCATTGCCGAACGAGACAATGATAAAACTGAGGCAGATACTACAAACTATTGCGAATCCACGGAATTTCATTCTTATCCTCCTATTTCTACAGCACCTCCTGTTTCTGCGGAGGCGTAAATAGCATCAGTTATTTTCTGAAGAACAAGTGCGTTTTCCAAACTCGTCAAGGGTTGCCGATACTCGCGTATACCGGCAGCAAAATCAGTCAACGGATTGCTGTGTTGCGATTCCGGTGCCTCCCCTGCTTCCGTGAGATTTGTGGACGCCACACCGCCTTCTGTTGTTGTGCGATTGTAAATAACGCTTTCCGGTTTACCGTCACCCATGGTCAACTTAAGAGACCCTTCTGTACCGATAATTTCCCAACCTTGATGTGTGTGCATCGTCATGAACTCACCGCGTTCAACGCTGAGCACAATACCACCTTCGCATCGGATGAGTGCAGTATAGTGCGTTTCCGCATCGGAACCCGGAGCGATGTGTGATTTAAAGACTGGTGGCACCGTCCATGTCTGTGCAAATACCGTCTGCGGCTTCAGCTGCCACCCTGTAATACCGAGCAGATAGTCGAGATCGTAACAGCCCCAGTTCACGAGGATACCGCCGCCGTTGAGAGCCTTTGTCAATCGCCAAGCTGGGCGCGGTGTGTCGGGTTCTTTCCCCGCACCTCTGATGGCGCGACAATATACACTACGCAGGTCGCCCAAACCGCCAGTCGTGATAAATTCTGTCGCAAGCCGCGCAGCTGCACTGAAACGGTTCCGCGAGGAACAACATCCTGAGATTAAGTCGCCACGCGCAGCGATGAGCTGTTCAACTTCGACAACATTCATCGCTATCGGTTTCTCAATCAGGACATGCTTGCCTCTCTCAAACGCGCGCAAGGCGACCTCCGTTCGGTATTGCGTCGGAAATGCAAGGACAACTGCTTCAACTTCATCGTCGTTGAGCAGATCGATGTCGTTGCTATACATTTTGGGCGGGTTAAAGCGTTGCACAGCGTTAGTCCTATTTTCTTCGATCAGATCCGCCGCAGCAACTAACGCAATATGTGATGCTTCCGATGCGATACTGAGATGTCTACTTCCAATGATGCCACATCCAATTACACCTACTTTTACGGGTTCCATGATATATAAAGGGTCCTTTCTCAAGATGAAGTTTAAGCGGTAGGAATAAACGCTGGGTCCCTGCCAACCATTGGGCATTGATCCCAAGCTTGTCCATTAGTATGGCATGAAGGCGAATTGATGTCAAGAAAATTGTTCAGGAGTTATACAAATTCTGTGCTGGGTGATATTTCAGATCGCGTCAGCGGAAACCCATAATATATAAAAACTCATGGAGAAATTGCCTAAGTCCTATTGTTATGTATGTATAGATTTGTAAACGATTGGAAGAATAGAGTAAGAAACATAGTGGATATATAAAAATCCGCCCTATTAATTATAGGGCGGACGTTGCTTTAAAACGAAGTTTTGATGTCGCCCCAACGCGTTGCGAGTTTGCCTTGTGCTTGGACAGGAAGACCTTTCGCTTCAAAAACTTGTTTAACTTCATTGGCAGATAAGGCTTTGTTGTAAATCAGAACCTCGTCAATGATGCCTACAAAACCGCCATCACCTGCGTGCCCAATCTCCATTTCTGATCCACCCGTTGACATCGGACCATTGTAGTTTTGTTCTTTTTCCAACTTACCATCAACATAAAGGAACATCTCTTTGTCAGCAACAACGCCAACAAGGTGATGCCATTTCCCTTTATCAAACGTAGGCGCACCAAAACCACCGTCCCCCTGCCAACCGGGTTGAACAATAAATTCCATCTCTTGACCGGCGTTTCTGCCATCAAACCGCAAGGCCCAACCGTTGACATCGCGCTGTGCTACAATCGTGCCGCAGCATCCAGCGACGACACCTTTCACAGGACTATCGCTGTCAGCATTCACCCACGCAGCAACGCTCATCTCTTTTTCACCAGCAAATTCTAATGAAGCCGTGCCCGGAATATGAACGGAATTCGTACCGTTGAATTCAAGAGCTTTTCCGACTTTACCCGCAACGGACTTCGGGTTGTCCTTAAGTTCTCCATCGTTGTTACCTAAAACGTCTTCAACTTTGCCACCGACAATAGTCCCATCATCAAAGGGCCAATAACTCACCACACCATCTACTGGAAGTTGCGCGTCCGCTAACGGATTTGCGAGAAAAAAGGACACGATAAACAGGATTGGTATTAATTTTCTTAGTAACATTTAACTTTTATCTCCTTATGCTTAGATTTCACCCAAATTGCTACTCACGATATTTTAGACAGACATCCACCGTTTTTGATTGAAAATATAAGGAATTTCTTCTCTAAGGTCGGAACTTAGGTTAGATTTGAGGAAAGGTGGCGGGTAAGCACGGGCATTGCCCACCACCGCATCAGATTAGTATTGCTCTTTAACGTTCGCCCAAGTCGTGGAAAGTTTGCCCTCGGGTTCAACGGGTGTCAAAAGAAGCGCGGAAAGCCCTTTATCCATCATCATCTGGATCTCATCAGCACTGAGTGCAACGTTGAAGATAGCAACTTCGTCAATGACCGCATTGCCAAATCTACCATCACAACAGGTATCCCGACCGATGAATAACGGACCATCGTCGGCATCAATAGGATCTTTATTAATCGTCATTGAGCTTTCCGAAATGCCATCAATGTAAATATTCCATTCACCGGTCGCACTATCAAACGTTGTGGTATAGAGGTGCCACTCGGTGATGTCGTTCGGTCCAACTTCGCCATCGCGCCAACCACCCGGTTTATTCCAACAGCCGTTGTTGCAAATCGGCCACGAAACGTTTTTAGTATTTGCATTGGGGTGGATGATATACGCATTCCGCTTTTCAACCATCCAACCATGCTGATTCCAAGTGTCTGTCATACTTTTAACCCAAAGCGAGACAGTAATAGCATCCGTCGGATTCACATGTGACGGGACTTCAACATAAGCGTCTACACCATCGAGTTCCAACCCTGAGCCAAACACGCCATCAACCCACGCAGGGCTTCCTTCTATCGTCGCATCAAGAGCACTGTCAGATGAATCCGCTGCAAGATTCCCACTGCCTTCGTCGAAGAGCCAGAGACCTGTTAACGTTTTCAACTCAAGTTGCGCGAACGCAGGCGGAACGGCAAACAGGCAAACACTCAGCAGTAGACTGAGTCCGATGAAGGTTAATTGTCTCATAAATTTCATGAGAACCTCCCAATATATTTAGGAATTTGTGTCTAAAAAACCAAATTCGATGTGTTTGTGAGATTTTTTGAACCTATAGGTACAATTATTATGCCAAAAGGTTGGGTTTGTGTCAATTAATTTTTTTAGGACTTACGCAAACCCCTTGCTGGCGCGGTTTCCTAACCTCGCCTACTGACAACTGACAGCTGATAACTGAATACCTCTGTCTGCTTCTACTTTTCAGTTGACATAAATTGTTCAGACGTGGTATCATATACAGCAGAATGAAGCGTGTAGACTTCAGTTCACAGTTGTAGAAAAGTACGATGCACTACCTAAGACGAAGGGCGTTACTCGCAAGCCCATCTCAAGATATAAGGAGGTTAGCGTTCATTCCATACCTGAAAGGCAGGTCTCAACGCTATGAAGTTTGATGAAACAGAGAAAGCGAATACTATCTATTTTCGGAGTCTTGCTGCTGCTTTCTGTCGCACCTTTCGCACTCGCACAAAAAGCCTGGGTGACAGTCAGTGAATCTAAGTGGCAGGCTTCCTTTTCCGATGTCTTTTTTGTTGACGCCCAGCACGGGTGGATTGTCGGTAGCAGTGCGACAATCCTACATACCAATGACGGGGGCACAACATGGAACCAACAACCCCTGCCCCTTGATGCTGAATTAAAGAAGGTCCGTTTTATTGATCCGCAAGTTGGCTGGATAGTCGGCGAAAACGGCACGGTGCTAAAGACTACGGATGGTGGACAGACGTGGATGAAAAAGAACTCTGGCACTGGGACCGCACTCTTAGCTGTCTCGTTTGCCGATGAGAAACACGGTTGGGCAAGTGGAGACGGCGGACTTATCATTAGCACCATGAACGGGGGCACAACCTGGACAAAACAGGCGATTGACACCAACAACACAATTGAAGGTATCCACTTTGTCAGTCCAGCAATTGGTTGGGCGGCTGGCGGTGGTGGAACGCTTCTTCACACCAGCGATGGTGGACAGAATTGGCAGTTCCAGACGAGTGCAACCGTCAATACACTCGATGCCCTTTTCATGCTAAATGATAAAGCTGGCTGGGCAGTCGGCGCAGGCGGTGCCGTTGTCGCAACGGCTGACGGTGGCAATTGGGTTATCCAAGAGAGTAAAGTCCCGAACTCAAACGGAATGCCTGAACCGATTTGGGATGTCCACTTCGCCAGCGAAAATATCGGCATTGCCGCCGCCGAATTCGGGGTGATTCTTCGCACAAAAGACGGCGGCACAACCTGGGCACCCCTTGAAACGCGACCCGTTGCTGCTCGACTCCAAGGTGTCCACATGCTCAGTCCAACCGAGGCATGGATCGTCGGAGATAAGGCAACAATCCTGCACACCACAGATGGCGGTGAAACCTGGGATATTATATCAAGTGCGAGCGAACTTCGCGCTGTCTATTTCCACGACGATATGCTCGGTTGGGCAGTCGGTGAAGCAGGAAGTGTTTTACACACTAACGATGGCGGTGAAACATGGAAACCCCAAAATAGTGGGAATGTATTTGATCTCTTCGGTGTTGGCTTTGTCGATGAGAACAGAGGTTATATCGTCGGGACCAATGCAGCATTGGCTGAAACAAAAGATGGCGGCAAAACTTGGGGAGACCTCAGCGACCCGGGTGATGAAGGGCACGGCACCGCCGAACGGATTAAGTTTGAGGGAGACATGAATTGGCTCAGCGCGATGGGTTCCTACGCTATGAGTTTTGGGAGTCCTACACACGCCTGGGCAGTCGGTGAAATGTCCAGAGTTATGCACACCACAGATGGCGGTGAAACTTGGAGGAATCAAGATGGTGCCGCTATGTTCGTCAATCTATATGGGGCTCATTTCATCAATGAAAATGTAGGTTGGGTCGTCGGAGATGCTGGCACTATCTCGAAAACTATTGATGGCGGACTCACTTGGACCCCTATTTCGCAAGGACCAACGTGGAACGATGTCCATGCCATAGACGAACAGAACGCATGGGTCGCTGGTGAACAGGGTGCTATCATGGTAACCACGGATGGAGGCACTACGTGGATTGATCAGACAGTTCCAACCGATGAGAACCTTAAAGCTATTCTGTTCCGTGATGCCAAGGAAGGTTGGGCGGTCGGAGACAACGGCATAATTCTCTATACAAACGATGGTGGTGTCACTTGGCTACTACAGGAATCGCCAACAAGAAACAATCTCCGCGATCTCGTTCAAACGCCAAGCGGTCATCTCTGGGCAATTGGAGACGCTACAACCATTATCCGTTATTAGGTCTTACTTACATCAATATGGGTGGGTACTTGTTACCCGCCCATATCCATAATTTCGCTCGTAGAGATGCGTCTTTGTAAAATCCATCTTTACCCAACAAGGAGGAACACGACCGCAATGAATTCGTTACGGTTCCGTCACTGCATTTGTGCCGGGACCTTTCTACTCCTACTAATAAATCTCACATCTGTAGCACAAGAACCACGAGTCTTGACATTGGAAGAAAGTATTGAAATTGCCAAACAGAGCAATCTTACTGTTCAAACTGTTGAACAGTCCCTGAAAACTGCTGAGGCACAAGTTCGCACAGCACGCGCAGGACTCCTACCGAGAATTACAGCCAGCGGTAATTATACTTATTTTAAAGATATACAAAAGTCCGTAATTCAAGCAGATGGTGGGTTTGGCTTCCCGATGCCGGGCGGGGAAATGGACGAAATGTCGCCACCGCGCGCGGATAATGAATCCGATCTGATTGAACTGGAATTCGGGGCACATCACAACGTTCAAGGCACTGTCAATCTAACCCAACCCATTTTTGCATGGGGACGTTACTATTATGGTTATCAAGCCGCAAAGCTCAATTATCAGGCAATACAGCGGGATGTTGATGCCGCCTATAATCAACTCCGTTTAGATGTATCTGAAGTATTCTATGGTGTCTTAATCGCCCAGGAGTTTGTGAGGATAGCACAGCAAAGCGTTTCCCTTGTCGAAAAGCAACTCGATATCGCAGAAGCATCCCTCAAGGCAGGTGCCGCAACTGACTTTGATGTTCTTCGGGCAAACGTCCAACTCGCAAATGCCAAGTCCCAACTTGTTCGTGCCGAAAATGCTATCATTACCGCCAAAAACGCCTATAAAACAGTTCTGAACATACCACTTGCCGAGGATGTGTCGGTTAAAGGCACACTCGAAATCCCCAAAAAATATCAAATGCCAGCGTTAAATCTTGACACGCTGATAGAGCAGGCACTTAAAAATCGTCCAGAAGTACACCGCACGCAAGTAAGTGAGCATGCTGCCCACAAACAGGTTGATATCGCTAAAACGCGGCACCTTCCTGACCTCGGACTTTTCACAAATTATCAAATATCACAGAATGAAAGACTGACGCAAATGAATAGGATTTGGAGTGTCGGTCTCCAAATCAATATCCCTATTTTTGATGGGTTCGCAACGCGCGCAGCCGTTCAGCAATCTGAGTCGACTTTAAAGCAGGTCCAGTTGGGCGGAATCCAAGTCAGAGTCGGCGTTGAGTTTGAAGTGCGTAATGCTTATCTTAATCTCCTTGGGGCGCAAACGCTCATCGATGTACAGCGTGAGGCAGTCGCCCAAGCACAAGAGAGTGTACGCATCGCAAATCTCCAGTTTCAAAACGGCATCATTACCACCGTTGCGTTGACCGATACCCAACTCGCGTTAGCACAAGCAGAAGTTAATCGACTTCAGGCGTACCACGATTACATTGTCGGTTTGGCAAGGTTAGAAAAAGCAATAGGACAAACGCTGGAATAAATAGACCCCTACATAATGTCGAAAGGAGAAGGAGAAAAAAATTGAAGAAAGTACTAATTGTCATTCTCATATTATTGGCAGTAGCAGCGATTCTTGCCGTGCCACGGTTTCTAAAACAGGAGGAACCCGCGGATGAGCAGGCTGAAACCGCAGCCGTGCTTAAACCAGTAGAAGTTACAAAAGCAAAACGGGGCGAGATTCGTTCGGAACTTGAATTGTCTGGGACAATTCAGGCGGCATCACAAGTTAGTGTCTTCCCTAAAATAGCGGGTCGTCTCATTGTCCTAAATGTGGATGAAGGCGATAGAATAGAAGAAGGCGCAGCGCTTGCCACTGTCGAGCATGAAGAATTACAACTTGCTGTTCAGCAAGCAAAAGCGACATTGGAAGCCGCGGAAACCGCTTATTCTCAAACACAGCAGCTCGCGAAAGTACGAGTGCAATCGCAGATTGCGCAAGCAAGAGCACAACTTCGAGCAGCCGAGATCGCACTACAACAAGTTATTGATCTCTCTGAAATCCGGACAGTCACGCAGATAGAGCAGGCACAAGCAGCACTGAAATCACTCGTCGCGAATCTTGAGAAAATTAAAAGCGGTGCCCGCGTTGAGGACCGACGGCAGGCACAAGCTGGCTTGAATCAGGCAGATGCAAACCTCGCCAATGCCAAAAGTAATCACACGCGGATGCTCCAACTCTTCCAAAACGGTGCTATTAGCCAGCAATCCCTTGAAGGCGCGAAGACGCAGTTAGATATTGTTATCGCGCAGCAGAAAATCGCTGCTGAACAACTTCAACTTATTGATAATGGCGCGCGTGCTGAAGATATCCAAGCAATGGAGGCACAAGTGCA
>PYIY01000025.1 GCA_003635195.1 Candidatus Poribacteria bacterium
CTATAGTTTGTGCAGTATTGTTATATTTTGACCGGTTCGTGGTCGTGCGACTTATCGCACGTCCCAAACTCAATAACGGGAAACCGTGAATTGTTTTCCACTGCGAAAGTAACAAATTAAAAAATAAAAATAGGTGACACATGAATTGGCAACTGGAAACGACTGTCTCTGATGAGCAGGTCGAATTTTACAAGGAAAACGGGTATCTCTCTTATGGACGCATCTTCACGAAACCGGAGTTAGATGAACTGCGCGACTATGTGGACGATATGATCGAGAATTTGCCGGAAGGTAGACGTCCAGAGCAGATGGATGTGCCACATTTTGAACATCCCTATCTATTCAAATACCTGACGCACCCGCGTGTGTTGAAGGTGATAGAGCGGTTTATCGGACCGGATATTGTCCTCTGGTCGAGCCACTTTATTAGCAAACGGGAACACGATGGCATGGCGGTCCCGTGGCACCAAGACGGTGTCTATTGGGGCGAGTCGCTTGAGCCGATGCACGTTATCACGATGTGGCTGGCGGTCGATGAATCGAAAGTAGAAAACGGATGTATGCGTGTCATCTCTGGCAGCCACAAATTGCGCGACCGTCGCTATGAATCTGTTGACCGAAAAAACAACCTTTTCGGGAGTGAGGTTGTGGAAGATGACCTTGACACATCCAAGGTAGTCAACTTGGAATTGGAAGTCGGCGAATGCCATTTTCACGACGCATGGACAATCCACAATTCGAGTCCGAACGTCTCACAGAAACGGCGATGCGGCTACACAATGCGCTATATGCCAGCAGATGTCCGCTACCCCGGTGCAGAGTGGCGGCGCGCACACTATATCTATCTCTTGCAGGGCAAAGACAGAACAGACGGCTTTAATACCTACACATCCATACCGAAATTTTGAGCACTATCAAAAAACAAGTTTCAACTTTTAAGGAAGGGTGGAAGCGTGGAAGAATAGGACACTTCCTAGGGGAAACACCCAAGCAAAAACACTTCCAACCCATTTGAAGATCAAAAACGTCCATTTAATATTGAAACTTGCTTAACATTCCGAGGAAGGATAGCTTATGCACCCCTATTTTGACGTACACTGCCACATCGGTATGACGGTATCCCGCGCCCCGACTATAGAACAGAGCGTTGGACGCTGCCTCGCACGGATGGCTTCAGCAAATGTTATCGGCGCAATTCCGTGTCCAACAGGCGGTGGACCACAGGCACGCGGTGTATTGGATACGCGCGCCCAACACGAGACAATTGCCAATGCCTGCAGGCTGCACCCAGAGCGATTTCCGATCGGACTCGGCAACGTCGAAGTTCGACACGAACAGGCGGGGGTTGATGAACTTGACAGAGCAATGCAGGAAGACGGCTTAGTCGGATTTATGTGCCACCCCGGACTTTCAGGGCATTCCCTCGGTGGTGAGCTGCACGCATTCCTCGAAGTCGTCGCGATGCATAACGGATTGTGTCTACTACATCAGGCAGGTTCCACACAAAATATCGCAACTTACGCGAGACGATTCCCGTCGATAACGTTTATCATCGGGCACGTTTCAATGACCAAAGCCGGACATCTTGATGCTATCGAGCAGTGCGGAAAGTTGGAGAATATCTGGTTCGATGTCGCACAGAAACCGGAAGGAGCGGACGAAAGCTGGGACCTCGTGCATCTCGTCAATCACCTCGGCAGCGATAGGATTATGTTCGGTAGCGATCTGCCGTACTACGATTTCCGCTTAGTCCAAGCACAGATTGAGGCAGCACGCCTTGACGATGAAACAAAAGAACGGATCGCCTATCAAAATGCCGTGCGATTGGTTCAACAGTTCCGCGAAGATTGGCTGCCAACGCTGACACCGATAACACCCCCGCAGATCTATTCGGAACGCGAGATGTGGGACGCAAACGGCGCAAGACTCCGCTAACGGTTACTTAATAATTTCAACCGCTCGGATCCGACGGTGGAGCACGAAAAGACAGAGAACTATCAGCGCAAGCACGGTGAGGAGCGACCAAACCCAATGCACAGCATGGCTGTGTGAACTGTCAAAGAGTACTGAACCGAGAATGTCGTAGTTTGCCCAAAGCGAGACGACAGCCGTTTTACTGGTGCGAGTAATCATTTTAAGCAGTTGCTGAATGACAGGCGAACCGAACCATACAGCACAGAAACCGATCGTGGCATAGCGCGGATTTGAAGTCAGCGATGAGAAAAGTAGCATCAACAGACTGGCAGAGAGGATAAGTAGTGCAGAATAGGCGATGATCGAAAAAGGCAGCCAATAGTTCTCTTTAAAAAAAGATACGTCCGCTAATAGTGCCTGTTCCAGAAATAGCAGAAGCCCAGGCACCACTGTGAGAGAGCCAAGTAGGATCCCGATGACTGCGAATTTCCCGATGAGATAATCTATCCATGAAAGCGGTTTAGACAAATAAAGGGAAAGCACGTTATTCTTCAAATCCGTGGCGATTAACCCTGACCCCCCAAAAATGGCTATCAGGGCAATTAACATCGCTGTCGGTGTCAGTCGGAATAGAAATTTCTGAAAAAACTCAGCGTTGACATCAAACGGAAGCGTCGCATCCGGTACTTGGTTAATGATATAGATGAGTATTGCGTGAACGAAAATGTAGATTAAGGGCGGAATCGCAACGATTAATCGGACAATTTTGCGTTGTGCGAGCAGTTTGAGTTCTGCCTTGGCAATAATCCACCACCGTGTGTAATGACGCGGTTTCAGCGTGCCTTCCCAATGTCGGTAGTCCTGTGTGTGAATAGGCATATTTTTAGGAGTTTTCTATCGGTTTTCAGTTTTCAGTAAAAAGCGGTTGCGTTCTCTAATAACAAACGACCCTTCAAGCGGATGCGTTGGGTGACGGGACACGGCGTGTGCCGCCTATCGTCATAAAATTGGTTTAGAATTTATAGATTTCAGCTTTTTCTAAGGTATCTGTGAAGGGCCCCTGCTTCTCAGTCTGGACTTCAATCGTGATGATACCTAAGGGTGTATCACGTTCCGGGTCTTCCTCAATAAAGACGCGCGGGATCTCCGCTGTCATGAGGCGATCCAACCTATTGAGTTCTTGTGACCAGCGGAGGTCAATCAACCTGTCGTCATAAACCTTCTTATGTTTTTCGCCATTACGCATGGAGTAAACTTTGGCGTTGGTGGTAAAATCTGCTTCAGAGATCGTACTCACACCGACACTTGGACTGAGAATGCTCTGGTTCCATATCAACGGCGTGCCATTTCTGTCAACCAAATAGATCCTTAAATTAATCCTATCAACACGTGGATCCGCATGGATGGCGATGCCTTCAAAATTCTGAATCTCCCCACTGCCACATGAAAGCATCACAAGTGCGCAGATGCTGACAAGTAAAACGCCGCGACTTTTTAATATAGACTTGCGGCGGAAATTAAAGCGAAACATATCAACTCTCCTCTTGTCCGTTTTAGGTGTGTCTTACGGCTTTTCATACCAAGCAGTTCGTCTAATTTATTATATCTTTTTTAGGCGATGAATGTCAATTCTAAATCTTGCTTTGTATCTCTTTTGAAAAGTGCTATAATGATGCCTATGAAACCCACTAAAGTTTTAATCGGTTCAGAAAACCGCGTCAAAATTGAGAGTGCCCGACAAAGTTTCTCAAGATTTTTCAATCCATTGGAGATTCACGGATTACCCGCTGATTCCGGCGTTTCTGCTCAACCGTTTAACCAAGACACCTTCGTCGGTGCCAAGAACCGTGCTGAACATGCAAAACGGATCAACGATGAACAGCATCTAAACGCCAACTTTTTCGTCGGTATTGAGGGTGGGGTCCTTCAACTACATAACAGATGGTTCCAATTTACCGTCATCCACATATTAGATCAACAGCACCGAGAAAGTTTCGGCACGACTGGATTGTATGAACTGCCAGACTGGATCGTTGAAAAACTATTGGCAGGTATTGAATTGAGCCACATCATTGATGAACTCACTGGAGATTTCAACACAAAAGAGAAACAGAGTGCCAGCGGATTTTTAACAAATGGTGTAGTGGATAGATTGCTGAACTACACGCAAGCCGTAACTTTTGCCTTGATTCCTTTTCTTAACGATAACCTCTATTTTCAGCGAAATTAAGATAAATATTGCCGTATCAAACTTCGGAGGATCCCATGAAAGCCGCAGTATTGTATGAAATCGAAGCGCACTTGAAAATTGAAGAGTTTGACCTACCGCGTCCAGGATCAAATCAGGTACGGGTGCGACTGATCGCCAGTGGCGTTTGCCACTCCGATTGGCATGTCGTTAAAGGCGACTGGCCCTTCGTCAGATTGCCTGTCATTCTTGGGCACGAAGGTGCGGGAATTGTAGAAGAGATCGGGAGCGATGTAACTCAAGTCCAAGTTGGGGACCACGTTATTCTCTCATGGAAACGGAACTGCGGGTTTTGTGAAATGTGCCAGAAGGGGTATCCGAACCTATGCGCGCTTCCGACTGACAGTTCAGGTAGACCCACCACGAAAACGGACGGAAGTGAAATTGACCAGATGGCGGGATTAGGGACCTTCGGCACCGAAACACTCGTGCCACAAGACGCTGTTGTTCCCATTGATAAAGACATGCCGTTGGCACAGGCAGCACTCATCGGATGTGGCGTGATGACAGGTGTCGGTGCGGCTATCAATACTGCCCAAGTGGCACCCGGCAGTTCAGTCGCCGTCTTTGGATGTGGCGGGGTCGGACTGAACTGTATCCAAGGTGCCGCACTCGCTGGTGGTGAACCTATTATCGCCGTTGATGTACTGGACAACAAACTCGAACTCGGCAGACAGTTCGGTGCCACGCACACCGTTAATGCTTCCGAGGGGGATCCGGTAGAAAAAATTAGGGAGATTACCGGTGGACGCGGCGTTCATTACGCATTTGAGGCAATCGGGTTGATCGGTGAAACGTTTCGGCAAGCGATCCTCTGTACGCGGAGCAGAGGTGTGACGGTCTTTGTCGGGCATGCCCCGGAAAACACACCCGTCGAATTTGATGCTCGGATGTTGATGCCAGAGAAAATGGTTATAGGTTCAATGTACGGCACTGCGCGCCCACATGTGGATTTCCCACGCTTGGTTTCGCTCTATAAATCCGGGCAACTCAAACTCGACGAGCTCGTCACGCGCACCTATCCCTTAGAAGGGATTAACGACGCATTTGAAGCGTTGGCAAAAGGCGAAGTTGCTCGGAGTGTGCTTGATTTGACCTAATAAATGTGTGCAGGGCAAGTCACACTGACTCCATCACGAAGCGAACCTCGTGCCCATCAAGCATGAGAAAAATGTCAAACTCTAATTCAGCACCCAAAGACTCTTTTACCGCGTCAATAGCCTCGCGAACGAGCGGGGCAACTTTCGACGCGAGTTCTAACGGCGATAAGTCTGTGATAAAATCTAATTCCACTTCCAATCTACGTTTCATTTGATACTCTTAACCTCGCTATTATGATTGTTCATTGTCTTTTCAAGTTTACACTTTTAGACTCGTTTCTTCAATAAAAGTCCCCATTTGTTCAATCTTAAGGTAGCGGCTATTCAAGGATACGCTCCATACGTTCACGAACCCACGCTTTATGCTCAGGATGTGTGTGAATATAGAAAGTACCTGTCTGGATCGCGTTATAGACCTGCTCCGCTACTTCCTTAGGTGACATCCCCGCCTCCATCTCAGCGCGAACATTCCGTGAACCACCAATGGTTTCCTGACGCGGCGGTATTTTTGTCTCCGGATTTTGCAATATATCCGGACGGTTTCGGGCAGAATCCAAAATCCCAGTGCGAACCCATCCCGGACAAAGCACATGTACCTGAATATTCGCTTCCTTTTGTGCTAACTCATCAGCAAGGGTTTCAGAAAGCACAACAACACCGTGTTTGCTTACTTTATAGATGCCTTCACCACTACCACCCACCAAACCTAAGATAGAGGCGGTATTCACAATATGACATGCATCCCCTTGTGCAAGCATACGCGGCACAAACGCCCGAATACCGTGAATCACACCCCACAGGTTAACGCCCAACACCCATTCCCAATCGGCAAGGGTATGCTCCCAAATAGGACGACTACAGACAACACCGGCATTATTACAAAGAATATGTACCGCACCAAAAGTGTCCAGTGTCTGCACAGCAAGGTTTTCGACCTCGGCAGCATTTGAGACATCCGTCTTGACAGCCAGAACGTCCGCGCCCTTAGATTTTAAGTCTGTTTCAAGTTCGGCTAACGCCTCCTCTTCAACATCAGCGAGAACGACTTTCATACTTTCCGCTGCGAACCGTTCCGCTAATCCTTTCCCGATCCCACTCGCTGCGCCCGTAATAACAGCAACCTTTTGCATGACGCTTAAATCTCCGCTTGACGTTGCTGATGATACGCTTCTAACGCACGATTCGCATTCACAATCGTCTCTAACTTTTCGACGAGTGCATCAATGTGTTCACCGGGAAAAGCAAAATAGAAATCATCGTCGGAGAGCGCGGTATACACACGGTTACCGATACACCCCAAGCTGCTCACACTCCGTCCACCTTGTATGACAGCCGGAACAACAGCACACGTCGGTCGTCCCATAACGCCGTTCTCACTACCGATGCCAGCGGCGGTCGCGGCTTCTGTCAAGAGCATCATCTGTCTCGGCGTGCCGGAGATAATCACGACATCAGGTGTGTCAGTGGCATCTGATAGAGGGGAATAGACAGCATTTGTAAAAGGGTTTTCCTGTCGCGGTATGCCGGGAACCTCTTCCATAGAGATGTAACCGAGTTCTCCCATCAATCCGAGCGTCTTTTCGAGTTCCTCCATCTGCGCCTCTGGCAGTTCAACATTGTGTGTATAACACCCGATGGGACAGTTGTAATGGTCGGACGCTTCGGTATAGAAAATTTTGCCCTCTGCTGCGCGTCGCCAATAGGTGCAGCCAGAGGCTTCAACCTTTTCTACACGGGCAATATCATTCGGTTGTGTATCATGAAAAGTTACCGCTATGGGAACAGTTTCCAAATCGAGTAACGCTTGTAATTGTTCTGACATATTTTAATTTTCCTTGCGGTTCGGTTAGATGAAGCTTAGTATGAAGATCATTTTAAACATGTATGGGGACGAACTGCCCTTCGGTGGGTTCCGCTCAGCAGAACCATGCCTCAGTAATCCTTGGGGCAGGTCGATGTGCATCTTTGCTACGGAAACCCAACGGCGTGTGCTTGCGACCCTGTCTATCCGCAGCGAGTGTCCATATCCGATAAAAGGTTTCCAGCGTATCGATACCGGCGCGCGCGTCGTTTTCAACGAGGGTGTTGACTGCTTTATGAAGTTCATCCATCCGTGCATCCGGGTGTGCCCATGTATAACTGAAGGCGGCTTCATCGAGGGTCAGTGAAAGTGCTTTCGTCTCAGGACGGTTGAGCAGATACGAACCTGGCGGAATTAAGAGCCGAACGGCATACTGCACCGGATCCACATGATAGACAAGGCAGTGCGTATCAACAAACTGGAAAATCTCAAGATAGTCGTCTAAGGTTGTCCACGGCGTAAACGGGACCCATGTTGGGCGTAGTGCGATCCCCGCCTCGTGAACAATGTCGATCGCAGCTTCCACATCGTCGCGTGTATGATGTTTCTCCAAAATTGTCAACACCCTATCGCTCAACGATTCCACAGCGGAGATAACGAACCGACATCCGAGCTGCGCGAATTCTTGGAAATGTTTTCTATGTTTCAGGATATGCTCAACCTTGGTCGTAAAATCGAAGGTCAAAGTCGGATACGTTTCATGCATTTCACGGAGGATGCGGAGTCCGTGCATCGGGCCGTTGAGGAAATCGGGATCTCCGAACGTAATATGCGTTGCACCTTGCGCCACCTGCTCCTGTATCTCGGCAAGCACGGTATCGGGTTGGACCACGAAAAATTTGCCATTATAAACCGGCGGTATAGGACAGTGCGTGCAGAGATGTTTGCACCCGTGTGTCGTCTCTGTATACCCAACGGTTCGCGTTTCGCCATTGCCTTCAAACCGGGCATACACCTCTAACGGTGGCAGTTTCGCAGTACGAAAACCAGTCTTCTGCATCTCAATCTGTTCTCTCTCCACAACAGATTGCACCAACTTGACGAGTTCCGTTGACGTGTCCCTAATCTGCTCCCCTGATGATGTATCCCTAACTTGTCCCCCTGATAAGGGGGGTTGGGAGGTTACTGAAGACGGAAGGCAAAAATCGACACCGTGCGAAAGCAGATAATCCGCGTTGAGCGTTGCGTAAAGCCCGTACATACTTATAGAGGCAGCCGGATTGATTTCCCGAATGCGGTTCAGGAGATGAACACCGAGCCGCAGCGCCGTGTGCATCGGAACAGAGATGCCGATAAACTTTGCACGTGCAACTTTTTCAACGTCAAGGGGTTCAACAGCAATATCAATTACGTCAGGCGCGAATCCTGCTGCTTCAAACGCGCGGAGCGGACGCGTAAGTCCTGCCGGTCGGTGTCCGAGTTCATAGCAGGAGATCAGGAGTATTGCGCCGGGGGCATGCATCGCTGAGGGGATCCGCACTTCGGTTTTCATGTTCAATAGAATAACATATAATCATGGAATTTGCAACGGAATGTTGGAGGCAGGGTAGAACTATTTCGTTTCCATTTTTATTCAAATTTTGAAAACCCAGACTTGATACACCTGTTATCCACCCGCCTATAAATTTTTAAAAATTTTTACCCATTCCTCAAAATTTTTTGGTCAACGCTAAAATTATTTCTCAATCCATGAAGATATACTTCTTGATACTATCCTTGATTCACCTAACGTCTGCGGTGTTTTACAAAGGATTATTGACATTGGCACATTTCTTGCATACATTCTTACCGAGATGGTATCGTCTCAATAACGGTATTAGTTTCCTATTTGCAGTTTCCGATAGGCACGGGTAACCTCGTCCAACAAGATTTTGGAAATGATCAGACGAGGCATGGAAACCTCACCAAACAAAGTCCGCATCGGAGGAAATGCGCGAAAGATATTGGCTACCCTTCAAAATTTGTTGGATCGCGACGTGGGCTTGCACAAAAATTGGACTGGAATAAAAAAAAATTATTGTAATTTATATTTTTTTTTGCTATATTACCTTTTGGCATCCGTAAAAATCCAATATGGGTGGTTCGGCGAGTGTGCAAGACTCCCGAACCGCGGCACTGCCAACCAGGATTGCCAGTGCTTGTTTAATTATATCATATATCTATTTTGATGTCTCTGATATTTTAAGCAGCCTTGTAACTTTCACGTGATTTTTTTCCGAAAATCACGTATGGTTACGAATGGACGTTGGAGACGGATTATCGAGGTAGTTCCCGCTACCTGCCGTCTCCGCCATCTGGCAATTGGGTATGCGTCTGAGAAGACAACGTCCAAATACCCCGATTTTCCTGGTTCGTTGATAGTGGGCTCTATACTTTGCAGTAGTTTGCTGCGTGCTGGTTTCGTTGGCGATACGCTGTGGATTAGCGCGTAAAAGGATTTATAACTTCCTTAATTTGACTGGAACCGAAAGT
>PYIY01000026.1 GCA_003635195.1 Candidatus Poribacteria bacterium
ACGAAGGTGTCGAACTGGAATTCCTTGTGTAATTTACCGTCTTCAATTGTCCAACCGTCCACTTGTTCAAGGTTTGCTTGGATTTGAGCATCTGAGAGTTTTTTCGCTGCCATTGAATTTCTCCTCAAGGTGTGTATAGAAGTTATCAAAACCATTTGGCATCGCTGAACGAAGGCAAATTTATCGCGCGAAAGGATCCCTAAATGGAATTGCGCAAAATTGTAGTGGAAAATAGAAATAAATGCAAGTTAAAATAGTAACAGCGTAAAGGCTATGAGTCGCCGGTTGTTAATGAAATAAATTTTATAGGTTTAGATAGGAGAAATTAAATGCCAAATGCAACAACACTTTATTTTCCAGAAGTAGGTCCCCAATGGGAAGACTGGGTCCAAGTTATTAACGTGGGCACGGAAGAGACCGAAGTGAATATAATCGCCCGACATGCACAGAACGGGCAGCCGACATGGTCAGATCAAAAAGAGATAAGTCCTTTTGAATGCTGGACCCCGAACGTCGAGGCGATTAAAGAAAATTCTTCGATGCAGTTTTCCGCAGATCAACCGATTGTGGCAGAACGGCACATGCACAAGGATCCGAACATCCTTGATTTCGTTGGTGCTGCAGAGGAATATGAAACCGTCGGATTACGCCTGTTTTTCCCAGAATTGGTTCCCGGTGCACATGACTGGTTCCGTTTTTTGAACGTCGGCGAAGCGGATGCGTTGGTGAACATAATCGTCCGGAACAGACGCGGTGACATTACAAGGCAGCACCATCACAGAATCAGACCGCAGTGCTGTTGGGACATCAATGAAGGCATAATGGGGAATGTTGCTGGCACGCTTGAGGTCCAAAGCACGCAGCCGATTGTTGGCGAACGGCATCTCCACTATCAGGGTGGAAAGACGTGTGTCGGACAATACGGGCAGGTGATTTCGGACGCACCGCGCACACTCTATTTTCCAGAGACAGGACCAGCGTGGCGTGACTGGGCAATCATCGTCAATGTTGGCAAAGAGAGCGGTGAGGTTACACTGATCGCACACGAGGATGGTACCGGCAAACCTGTAAATACGATGCAACGCGAATTAGACCCTTTTGAGTGTTGGATGCCGAAGATGGAGGATATAAAAATCAAATCTTCCGTGTTGGTGCGTTCTGATCAACCGATCGTTGCAGAACGGCACATGCACAGCGGAACGGCTATCGTTGACCTGCCCGGTGCATCGGAGGAAGGCGGACACGTCGGGATCCGACTGTTTTTCCCAGAGATTGCGAGCGGCGCGAAAGATTGGTTCCGGTTCCTGAACGTCGGCGAAGAGGATGCACTTGTAAACATCATCGTCCGTAATAAGAAAGGCGATATCCGTAGGCAGATACATCGGCGGATTAGACCCTTCTGTTGTGCTGATGTAGATGAAGGCGCGATGGGGAATGTGCGCGGTTCGGTTGAGGCACAAAGTTCACAACCCATTGTCGGTGAACGCCATCTCCACTATCAGAGCGGACATAAAGGGGCTGTTGTTGGGGAATATGGGGTCGTGATCGGAGAATAAAAAATGGCATGGATCCAGACTGTAGACGAGGCTGACGCAACCGGTATCGTGAAAGCGGAATATGATGCCGCGCTTGAGCGTGCGGGTCAACTTTACAATATCGTCAAACTCTTTAGCGCGCGACCGAAAAGCATGCATGCTTTTATTGAACTCTACAAAGTGGTGATGCACGATGAAGACTGCCCACTGAGCCGGATGCAGCGCGAAATGATTGCTACTGTCGTCTCAAAAGTGAACGAATGCCACTACTGAATCGTCGCACACGCCGATGAGTTGCGGGACCAACTCACAGATGAACAGATTGCGCAATTTACGACGGACTTTCAAACTGCTGAGATTGACGCTGCTACGAAGGCAATGCTTGAATTCGCAGTTAAAGTGACAACCGCAGCATCTACTGTTACACCGACAGATTTAGATCGGCTTCGCGAGCATGGATTTACAGATGAAGCACTTTTCGCTATTGTGGAGGTTGTCGGGTTCTTCTGTTATGTCAATCGAATAGCGGACGCATTTGGCGTTGAATTGGACGATTTTTTGGAACAGAGGAGGGAAAGCTTGCACTTGGCAAGTAAAAACTAACTATGAATCTAAGCGGTAAGATTGCGATTGTGACCGGGGCGGGACAAGGCATCGGTAAAGCAATTGCTCTGAGACTGGCGAACGCAGGCGCGAATGTCGCCATCATGGATTTAAATATGGCGGCGGCTGAAGCGGTGGCACAGGAAATTGAAGATACTGGATGCAAAGCATTACCGGTTCAAGCGGATGTTTCACAGTCCGCGGATGTCAATACTGCTGTCGAAAGGGTGATTTCAACCTTCGGGCGCGTTGATATTCTCGTTAACAACGCCGGAATTGCAGGGCGTACACTGCCATTGACGGACTTGGAAGATGCGGATTGGGATGCCGTGATCGGTGTAAACCTCACAGGGGTTTTTCTCTGTTGTAAAGCGGTGATTGCGCCGATGATCGCGCAAGATTACGGCAGGATTGTGAATATCGCTTCAATTGCTGGCAAAGAGGGGAATCCGACGCTTATCCCGTATTCTGTGTCTAAAGCCGGGGTTATCTGTCTGACGAAAGCACTCGCGAAAGAGGTAACAGACTATAACATCCGTGTAAACGCCGTATCGCCTGCGGTGATTCAGACACCGATTTTGGAAGGCATGGCGCAGTCTACAATTGACTATATGGTGGGCAAGATTCCGTTGGGGCGTGTTGGCAAACCGGAGGAGGTCGCTGCTGTCGTGAATTTCTTGGCTTCGGATGAGGCGAGTTTTGTGACAGGACAGTGCTACGATGTGAGCGGCGGAAGGGCGACGTATTAGGTAATAAGTAGTTTGTAGGGGCTGGGTTACCCAGCCCCTACAAACTATTAACTGATAACGACTTACTCCGCAATGCAGTAGAGATACTGACCGCCACGGAGATATAATTCCGAACCGACGATTGCAGGCGATGCGTTGAAACTATCGTTCAATTTGTTTTCTGCCAAGACTTTAAATTCGGAGCCGTGTTGAACAACATTGACTGTGCCACCCCTGCCAGCGATGTAGACACGATCTCCTGCACCGACAATCGAGGCATATACACCTGATATGCCTTGCAGCCGTTCAGGTCCATAGAGTGATTGCCCCGATTTGACATTGAAGGCGGAAAGGACACCCCTATTGTCTTTCAAGAAGTAAATTGTATCCTTATAGAGAAGCGGTGATGGCACGTAAGGTGTATCTCGGTTATATCGCCAGACGATGGCTTCCGAGTCGGTAATATCGCCCATTGCTTGTGCGAGGTGAATGGCTTGCAAGTCACTACCTCGGAATCCACTCATAAGGTAAACGTACCCGTCAGCAGCAACGGGTGAAGGGATGCTGTTAGCCGTCAACCCGTCGCCGTCCCATAGGAGTTCGCCTGTTGCCAAATCGTAACTGCGGATACGGTTTGTACCTGTGGTAACCACTTGTGCTTTTCCATTGTGCTCAACAATGATAGGCGAGGACCAAGTTGTTCTTTCATCGCGATCGGTTTTCCAGAGAACATCACCTGTGCGTTTGTCAAGGGCAGTGATGAAGGAATCCCTCTCGTGATCTTGCAGGATAACGAGGGTGTTTTCGTAGAGTGCTGGGCAGCTGCCTTCACCGAATGTGTTTCTCTTATACATTGTGCCGACATCTTTTTCCCATTTCACGTTACCCATCATATCAACGCAATAGAGTCCACGCGAACCGAAGTAGGCGTAGACGTGCTCGCCATCGGTTACAGGCGAGTTAGAAGCGAAGGTTGCATCTTGGTGCGTGCCTTCGTGTGGTTGTATCTCGCGGAGTGTTTTCTGCCAGAGGATATCTCCGTTGCTACGGTCGAGTGCGATAAGGTCGAATTTGTACACGTCTGAGACACCACCGCGTCCACGTCTCTCTTGAAAGAAACCGCTGAACGGATTGTCATCATCCGCTTTCTGTTCTTCTTCTTGGGGTGCTTCGCCTTTGATTGCGGTTTGTATAAAAATTTTGTCTTCCCAAACAATTGGTGTGGCGTGTCCGGTACCGGGAATAGGCACTTTCCAACGGATGTTCTCGTCTTCGCTCCATGTCGTAGGTGGATTCGCGTCAATCGCAGTACCTGTCGCGTGTGGTCCACGCCAGTGGTGCCAATTCTTCTCAAAACCCTCCGGTTGTGACGCAATTACTGCAACCGCCGCTAATGCAAAGATACATATTGTCAAAATTGCGATTCTTTTCATCTTCAATTCCTTCCTATTTTATTATAAAGGTAGGGGCCTCCCACCCCTACCGATGAAAACACGTGTGTCTATACAGGTTTAACTTAAAATATCTTCAATAACAAGGGGTTGTGCGAGTTCATTGTTCGCGGCTTCCAGCTTTTCGCGACTGGAGACGGCACAGACCGCGGCTTTATCTCCGTTTTCCTCTAAAAGTTGAAGGAGTGCGCGTTTTACCTCAGCCGGTGTTGCTTGGCGAAGCTGCGCGTAGCGTTCCTCGCGCAGCTCGCGCGTCTGTCCGACGAGGTGTTGACTGAGTGCACCACTTGCGGCTTGGCTCGGACGGATCGGTTTCTCACCATCTTTTGCTGTCGCTATGATCGCACGGTCTATGTCTACTTGTGTCCATTCCACCTGTTTAACGTAGTCAACTGTCTGCTCGAAGACGTTGATCGTGCGAGCGACGTGTGGATCCCGAAACGAGGCTTGGCACAACACGGCATCATAGGGACTGTAGCTGAGTCTCGCGCCGTAAGCATTGCCTTTAAAGCGAATTTCACTGAGTATGTAATCGAGTCGAACGAGATGCACGCCGATCGTGAGCAGCGTTGAGTCTGGGTGCGAATAGTGTGGTGCTGGCATCACGTGCGCGCAGTGCGCAATCTGAATAGGACCTGCCAATCCCTCTCTCGGTGGTGTCTCGAACTGCTGGAACGCAATCGGTTCTGAAGTAACAGGTTCGTCCTGCATTGCGTTGAGCCACTCACTGAGTTTGGTTCGGGTCGTTTCAAAAGCGGTATCCGAACCGGTGAAGCTGGCGGTCACCCGTCCACGGTTTAGCAGAAAATCGCGTATCCCTTCTATATGACCCATAAGGTCGGTATTAAGTTCGCTAAAACCGTTGAGGAGTTTTTCGCTGTTGCGGAGTTGGGGCAGCCCGTAGATGATTTCAGCGAGATGCGCGTTTGAGGAAAGTCCACGTGAAGCGTGATGAACTGCCGTACTCGAACCGTCATGAATCATCTCCGTCTGATATTCTGCCACGGCTTGCGTTAGTACATCTTGGAGGCGTTCAGTATCGCGTGGGTTCACGGCAAAAAGCAGATCGTGGAGGACATCCAGTGCGGCATCTATTTTCCCGTCAAGTGCTTTAAGTTGAAACGATATGCTCTGCATCGAGCGATTCGGATCCAGGGCATGTGTAGAAAACCAGGGTGAGCATCCAATACCGCCGGTGACGGACGATGTCCGTTGTGCCATCTCTTCATAACTCATATCAGCGGCACCGAGTTTGCTAATAGCGTCAGCGTATCTGGGCAGATGAGTCCAGAGGTGCTGCGGTAACCCTTGTAAATTGAAATTCAGGACAAGGTAGTTAATGCCGTTAGCAAAAACATCGTTGTGAAGTAGTTCCTGTCCGTTGATATTCTCAACAGTTGTGGGAATATGCTTCGGCTTTTCGGGAAGATCGCTGACTTGGAGTTGTGGCAGTTTCGCGAGGGCTTCTGGTGGATTGGGTACGCCGTTAAGGCGTTCAAGTTCCGCTGCATCCGCGGCAATCCGTTGGACCTCTTCGTCCGTCAGTTGTGCCCGGGTTTCCTTCATCCGATCAGCGAGTTCTGCATCCATTGTCGCTTGCATATCCCGATCAGGAGATAGGATATTGGTCAAGCGATGTGGATTCTCGGTGAAGTTTTTGCGGATGAAGTCGTTGAGAATTGATGGGTTTTCCATCCACTTTTGACGCACATCAGTGAAAGTTTTTCCGATCTTTAGGAAAGTGTCGGAATCTTTTTCATAGATCCAACTATTAAGGACGCGATAGAGCATGCGGAGCGGGAACATTGACGCTACCTCTTGGTAGTGATAGGTCAATTGTTGGAATGCGGCTTCTACCTTTTCGCTATCAATTTCTGAATCCGCAACCTGTTTTAGGGTATCGGTGACGAGTTGGGTAAACGCTTCGGTGCGATCAGCTTCACTCCCTTTAAGAGCGACGTAAAAAACGGATGCCGGCCCGATGGAACTTGCACTGGCGGAAGCGATGTCGGTACCGAGTTTGGAATCAATAATTGCCTTACGGAGCGGTGCGGCTTCATTCCCTACCAGGACGAGGCTCAAAATCTGACCCAAGACAACCTCTTCTGGGTTGGTCGCGTCTCCCGTGAGCCAACTGAGCATGAGATATGTCTTTTCTGTGACAGGTTCATCTTCACCAACAGGATAGGTATCGGTTATGGTGCGGGGTGTATCCCATTTCGCTTGGTGTGTGACCTCTGGTCGCAATGGACGCAATGCGGCACTTGCGGGGTTACTCGGAATATTATCTAACTTATCCGCGAGGAAGGCGAGATAGTCTTTCGTTGGAATGTCGCCGTAGAGAATAAAATAGCCGTTGCTGGGATGATAATAGGTTTCATGGAACGCTTTGAGCTGCGCGTAAGTTAAGTCTGGGATGGCATCTGGATCACCGCCGGATTCGCAGGCGTAAAGCGTATCAGGGAGGAGTTTATTTGACATGGAGCGGTATAACCGAGCCTCAGGGTCTGAGAATGCGCCCTTCATTTCGTTATAGACGATGCCTGTTATCTTTAAATCGCCTGTCGGGTCGTCGGGATCAGCAGGTGCGAGATGATGGCCTTCGCGCCTGAAGGTGTTTTCTGTGAGGAGTGGGTGGAAGACCGCGTCAAAATAGACTTCCGCTAAGTTGAAAAGGTCTTTTTTGACGTTGCTTGAGACGGGATAACAGGTAAAATCGGCACTTGTCATGGCGTTAATAAAGGTCGCCATGCTCATTTTTATCATCTCAAAGAACGGCTCTTTCACCGGAAATTTGTGTGAACCTGCTAAGACCGCGTGCTCCAGGATATGGGGTACGCCAGTATCATTCGATGGTGGGGTCGGAAAATTAATGGAAAAAAGGTTTTCGGTATCCTCTGTATAGAGGTGCAGTAGACGAGCACCACTGTGTTGATGCGCCAATTCAATCGTCACTGCGCGTAATTCGTCGATAGGTGTGACGGCTTTTACCTCAAAGCCGTCAATTTGCTCGCCGGGGCGTAAGTCTACCTCCGGCATCCGGATCGTTTCCAATATTTTTGCCTCCGTGGTTCTTTATTTCTCAGTTTTTGCTAAGTTTGCACAAACGATTTCTTTGTCGTTTCGGGCAAAGACGTGTTTATAGGCGAACGCAGGGTGGGACCATGTAACACCGCCTCTGCGGTTCAATTGGTCGAGCGTCGGTTCAATTAATTTGGCACGACTGATAATATTAAGCCCTTCAGGCGTGAGATCTGTGATGAGAAGTTCGCCGTGTTCGTTGAACAGCCAGACCCTGTTCTCTGATGAGACCGGGTGCTGAACGAAATGAATGTTGCTCCAACGTGCTTTCCGAACAGCAGTCAGATCCTCCCAGATCCGATCACCGTTTCGCGCATCGAGACACCGGAGTTCACCGTAACTATCCACGCCGTAGATGTAATCGCCGATTCGGACAGGGGTTGCCATTGTCGTCTGAAGCGCATCAGTATTCTGTTCGTTTTTCCCCTTGCGATGCCAAATGCGTTCAGCTTCTAACGCATCTTGTGACAGCTTCAGGAGCAGAGATCCTTGCCGGAACTCGGTAACGAACAATTCATTCTGATTGACAATAGGGGTAGCAATAGCGATCTCAAAACTTTCCGGCAGAAACGGATAGAGCCAGTGGACGCTTCCTGTTTGTGGATCAAGGGCGGCAATGTTAGCACCCGTCCAACAGATTAAAACGCGTTTACCTGCTTGCGTGATGACAATCGGTGCTGAATAAGAGGCGTTGTCGTTTAGTGCTTTCCACTTTTCCGCGCCTGTTTTCCTGTCAAAGGCGACGATACAGGCATCAGGTTTACCGCCGATTTGAACGATGAGGTTTTCACCCTCAACAATCGGCGCGCACGCGATACCCCAGATCGGCATATTAATGTTATATTCGGTATTAAGATCTCTTTTCCATTTGACATCACCAGTGGCAGCGTCAAAACAGTGCAGGTGTCCCATCGCCCCTAACGCATAAGCGAGTCCATCATGGACTGTAACATTGGCACGGGGGCCCGCTGTATAGTCGATTTTATATACACAATCGTAGGTATATGACCAGATTTGATCTCCTGTTTCCCAATCGAGGCAGTGAACGCGTTCGACCTGTTTCGGCTTATCGAGTCGATCAGTGATATAGACGCGCCCATCAGCGACGCTGGGACCGCTATAACCGCTCCCGATAGGGACACGCCAGCGGATCGGGATTTCTGGTCCCTCGAATTTTTCAATGATGCCGGTTTCGTTCCATACGCCTTCGCGATTTTCGCCGCGCCATTGGGACCATTCGTCGGCATTCACAAATTGCACCTGTAGCACCACTACGGCAAATAGGAACAAAAATAGACGTGTAAGTTGCTTCATAACTCTTTTGTATAACTCCTCAGCCAGAGAACCATCCGTTGATAGACCTCTGTCGTGTCTCTGTACTCGGTTTTTAATTTCGTTAATTCTGCATGCGGTCCATTGATCCGACTCTGCTTGAGTGCCTCTGAACTACGGTGTGTATCGCCTTGAAATGCGATCTGCACCAACGGTTCAAGATGTGCAACAGCCATACCAATCTCTAACAGATATTCCCAGATGAGACGCGTTGCACACGTGCTATTTCGGTCCTGAAACGCTGGTGGCTTGTGATCAAACCGGTAATTTTCAGGGCAGTATGTGTTGCCAACATCCACGAGACAGTCGGCGTGCAGCATAAGTTTTTCGGGGACTTTGCGACTCACAAACAAGACTTCGGTCTCGTGATCTTGGAAAAGGAAGTCTTGTGCAAGCCATGCGCTGACGATAGCGTCTAAGTCTGGGTTTGCGTGTGTGACAATCTGTTTCAAAGGGCTGTTTCTGCTTATCAAGTGCCTTGTGGTTGTTCATCGTTTATTGCTGTTTATGATAAGACGCTGCTGATAAGTTGGACTACTCATAATATATCACAACTGTTTTAAAGTTTCAAGAGATATTTATCTGATATTTCTCAAAAGTTACTGTAAAGCAGTGTTTATCAAGGTTCTTTTAGTATTATTGTATGAAAATGCGTTATGAAGTCGGTAAGCATCTGTCTTTCTCCTGTGAGTTGAAGTTGTATTTGATGAAATGTGCGTCTCTCCGAGATACTGATTTGGAGCAACATGAGGTAGCTGATAACTTTTATACCGAGACTGACATAGGTGCCTTCTCTGCTTTGTAGACTCATCGCAGAGACGTGGAGATTCGTTTTCAAATGCCTCCAGAACTGTTCAATACCGTGGTGCTGAGACCAAATGCGTATCGCTTCAGAAGCACGCAAGGGTTTTCCAAAGACCAAGAGGGTTCGTATCTTGCCTCTATCTCGAAAGAAGATGACGATACATTCGCCAAATGTTGGACTGATTGCTTTGGCACGATAGACCGGTTTATCACACCCCCATTCGTCTTCGTGGAGTTCTATGTTCTTTTTATGCGCCGAAAGTTTTGCCTTTGTCTCAGCGATGGTCATGACGAAGTTATTTTTTCCATGAACCAATATAGAGGTAAACCCTAAGACCGATAAAGCCTCAACAAGTTTACGACTCGCATACCATGAATCG
>PYIY01000027.1 GCA_003635195.1 Candidatus Poribacteria bacterium
TTATCTACGATACCAAGTTGCAAGAAAATATGAAGATTTGCGATGTCCTGCTCTCTGAATATGGAAAAGCTTCCAGTATCCCCTCTCCGGTTAATCGCCTGATGACCGACTTCGCTGTCGGTTTTCGAGATGGACGCGACATCAACCTCGGTGTCGGATACGTCAATGAACAGACAATTCCGCACCAACAGATTCAACTTGCCTGTGAAAAAGTTCTCGCCCACCCCGAAAAGTATCGCGCTGCTCTGAATTACGGTGGCGCGCAGGGTTCCCCCAACCTGATTGCGGCGCTTAGACGATTTTATATTCAGAACCGAATTGGTGGCATCACTGAACAGACGCTAAACAACCGAGATATTGTTATCGGTGCAAACGGCGCAACGAGTTTGTTGGAAAGCATCACACACCTGCTCCCTGCTGGTATCATATTTACCGCAGACCCGATGTACTATATTTATTGCAACGATTTGGAGAGAAAAGGTTTTAAGGTTGTGGCAATACCCGAAGATGACAAAGGGCTTGATACCGAACTTTTGAAGGCAAAACTTGCGGCACTTGGTAACGAAAAAGAGACTATCCGTTTTTTCTACGTTGTGACGGTAAATAATCCCACCTGCACAATCCTCTCCAACACCCGTAAGCACGAACTGGTTGATATTGTTACCCAGCTATCGTCCGAAGTTGGACGGAAAATCCCACTTTTTTTTGACAACGCCTATAGTGACCTTGTGCATGACAGTACCGTTGAACCTTTGGAGTCGGCGTTATGCTATGATACACTTGGCATTGTGTATGAGGTCGGCACGCTGTCAAAGATTCTTGCCCCCGGATTGCGTATCGGGTATCTTATCGGTTCCAAAGGTACCTTCCTCAACAGCATCATCCAGCGCACAAGCGACATCGGTTTCAGCGCACCGTTAATCAATCAGGAGATTGCAAGCTACCTGCTCGACCACGGTATTGAAGCACAAATTGAGAAGGTTAATAATGGGTATCAACAGAAGGCGAAACAGGTCAAAGCATGGATGGCAGAACTACTTGGTGATAATATTCAGGAGTGTCGCGGTGGCAGTGCGGGATTCTACTTCTATTTCACACTGGCAAACGTTGCAACAGGCTCGACTTCCGACTTCTTCAAGTTTCTGACGCGAACAACTGGGCACGAAGCAGTTGACGGACCGTTAGACGCTCAACATCCGAAGGTAGTTTACATTCCGGGCGAACACTGTGTCCATCCAAATGGCGATATGACTGAGGTCGGGAAACGGCAGCTTCGCATATCTTACGGGTTTGAGGAGCTTCCTCAGATCCATACAGCGTTGAAACTCATGAAATCCGCGATAGCCTATAGTCAAAAAATTCACTATTCTTGATAGGCGTACTCACGAGGCGCGTATCCGACAATATCTTAGAAAGGAAATTGAGAATGCGATTGAAAGATAAAGTTGCGCTATTCGCTGGTGCTGGTTCAAATATGAGTCGTGCGTCTGCCCTACTTTTCGCGCAAGAGGGTGCGAAGGTGGTACTCGCCGCACGTACGACAGAGACAATGAACGAAACAGCAGAACGCATCCGTGCCAACGGTGGTGATGTGCTAACGCATCAGACCGATTTGACTGACACAACACAGGTAGACGCGCTGGTTGATGCTGCCGTAACAGTGTTTGGCGGTGTTGACTGCCTTATCCATGCAGCGGGTGGGTTTTTCTCAACCGAACACGATATTACGGCGATGGAGCCGGCGTATTGGGACGGTGCGTTACAAAACAACTTGCAAACACTATTTAACCCCGTACGGCGACTTGTTCCGATTTTAGAAGCACGTGGCGGTGGATGTCTAATCACTATCTCTGCGGGTGAACGGGTACGGCAAGATGCAAACAGTGCCTACGCTGTCGCGAAAGCAGGAATGGTAGCGGCTGCGAAAAACCTCGCGAAAGAGTTGTATGATAAAAATATTCGCGTCCATGCGTTATGCCCGGGTATTATTTGGGATCCGTTGCCAGACGGAGAAATTGCTCCAGCATCGGCGCAGTTAGAACGGCTCGGCAACCCGATTGATGTCGCTTATGCGGCACTATGGCTCTGTTCAGATGAAGCGGCGTGGGTTACGGGATTGGAGTTGACGATTGATGGCGGGGATTCGCTGTTTATTGATTCACCAATTCGGCGGGAGGTTTTAGCGTAACACAAACTATGAAGTAACTGAGCCATTTTCTTCCTCGGTATGTACTTTTAGGAAACCGAGAAGCGTTTGAACAAGCCATTCTGTATCTGGAAACTCTTCAAAAATTTTTTGTTCCAGAGCAGCCTCCAGTTCATTGATATAGCGTGCTTCCTCTTGCACTCCCATATCTTTTTCGCATTGCTTAAGAACAGTGTATTCACCCGTTTGGATGTAATGTATAAACGCCTCGATTAACTGGTTATGTACCGTTGATGCTTGGATGTATTCGTTGGGATTTCCGGAGAAATTACCCCGCAGCCCACCATCAAGGTGGCACCATTCCGTCATCCCAGCGAGTGCAAACATCTGAAGTTCTTGCCTATTGCGCTGCAACGCATCTTGCCAAGGTTCTAACTCATTGAGGATGTACTGCTTCTCTTGCTGCGTTTTCGTCGCGAATTCTTTATTGTTGGTGTGAGTTGTCCTCCTACCGATATGGTATCGAAACATCCTGAGTTTGAGCCCGGTGATGGTTGCTGTGAGCAAGGCATTGGGATAAAGCGTCTCCGCAGATTTAATAGGTGCTTCAACGTGTCTGCGGAGGGCTTTTTCAATGTGTGCGAAAACTACAAGGGAATCACCTTCGTAGTCGGATTCCTCAAGATCATCAATGATAATGGGATCTACACCGACCAATTCCCCAAATTCTTCTTGCGTTAGTCTTGTGGAATCACGTAATTCATAGATATGTTGGGCAATATCTAATTTAATTTTCTCTTCCTCAAACAGCTTTGTCATTTCGGGATCCTGATCAAACAAGAAGCTGTCGTTATTATCTTGGGTAGTGTTTTCATCCAGCATTGTGAGTCTCCTGTGTATGAAGATCAGGATTTTGCTCAAATAGACGTTTTCGGTCAAGTGCACGTTGTATTTCGCGTTCTGGAACCGCGGCAGTCTTTTTGACAAATCCATGAGAAATGACAACAGTTCCCTTGCCGTGCCAAAAATACAGGATCCGATACCTGACTCTGCCGTACCTCGGTCTTAATTCGCAGATTCCATTTTTTAAAGTATGTGCATGTGGATGTCGAAGCGAATGACCCAACCGACGTAATCTCCTAATTGATGAAAGACATTTCGCGTAGTGTCGTCTTGGCAAATCCGTAAGCCATTTTTCGATTGGAACCCGACCACTTTTTTCACGATAGAAAACAACGCGTGTGTTTTGTGCCATATATAGAGCATTTACCATTGTTTAAAAGCGTTTTATCAAATGGCCAAATAACAGGCTGTCGCCATAAATCAGGATATGCTAATGTCCCTTTTGCTAACATTCGTTTATACGCTGGAGCCGGTCCCACTGTTAGATAGCCTTGCTTGCTAACCTTATCCCAATTCTCGTAGAGGATACGCGCATCATTTCGGTTGATACTCAAACGTTCAGTGAAACGCTCAGTGGATGTTTCAATAGTGATTGGAAAAAATTCATTGTTGGCATCATAGTCATTGAGAGTCACGGTAATATCATCTGGTGGGATATGCTCTCGGTGCAAACGCGCGAGTTCGATCTGGTCTACTTCAATTGACGCTTTCAGGAGTTTTAATCGATGCTCTGATACGGTGACATCCAATTTCGCCATCCGCTCTTTGTACATTGCATCTGACTCAAACATATCTTGCGGTGCATTATCTTTATGGTTCTTCCGAAACTCGGTAGTCTTCTGCTCAACAAGTTTTCGGTTTTGTTCCAAGTTTGCTTCAAGTGCCTTAATCTGGACGACGATTTTGTCAAAAGTATCTTGTGCGGAGGCGGTTGAAATAAGGATTCCCAGCACAACAAAAATCAAAAGATATTGGATTACCTTACGCATAGTGAGTTTCCTATCCTGGACATCTTACAATAATATCCATATACACATATCGCCCTTACAGGGCTAAAGAAACCATTCCAAGCCCAAGCGTTTGTCGGCATTTCGTCCTTATAGGGTTTCTCAATACCACAGTGGGTTGATCAAATTCTGTTCATACGGCACGATGGAGCGTGCCTACTACCTTGAACTACCACTGCACCTGACAAAATTCTTCGTAATCTATCAGTTCATGGATAGTGGGATTTTCACCGCACATTGGGCAACCGCTATCTTGACGGAGTTTCAGTCGTTTGAAATCCATTGATAACGCGTCGAAAAGTAGGAGGCTTCCGATTAACGGATCACCGATGTCCAATAGGACCTTAATCGCTTCAACAGCCTGGATCGTGCCGATGATACCGGGAAGAACACCAAAGACCCCTGCCTCTTGACAGGTCGGAACCATTCCGGGTGGTGGTGGATCGGGATAGATGCATCGATAACAGGGTCCTTTGCCCGGATAGAGAACCGTGACCCGTCCTTCAAACTGGAAGATGCTGCCATGCACAACCGGCTTACCCAACATAACAGAAGCGTCGTTGAGGAGGTAGCGCGTCGGTATGTTATCACATCCGTCCACAATCAGATCGTATTGTTCCAGAATCTGGAAGGCGTTTTCCGAGGTAATCCGCTCATTGTAAGGGACGACTTTGACATCGGGGTTCATCTCGGCAATGGTGGCTTCTGCGGATTTCGTTTTCGGGATGCCGATGTCGCTGGTGCCGTGCAAGATTTGGCGTTGCAAATTACTGAGGTCCACCACATCGTCGTCAATGATGCCGAGTGTACCGACTCCCGCTGCAGCAAGATAGACACCAACAGGGGAACCAAGCCCTCCTGCCCCGATGAGCAGCACTTTTGATTCCAGCAGCTTCGTCTGCCCGATCCCCCCGACTTCCCTGAGGATAATGTGTCGGCTATAGCGTTCAATCTGTTCGTTGCTGAAGTTAAACATCTTAGCCTCCGAGATTGGCAAGGAGTTCCGAAATCGGTTTATCCGAATTCGCGGAGATTCGTAGTGCGAACCGTTCGCGTGCGTCTTCGGAAGTGCGTTCCACTGTGAAATTGTCATCACCATACATCTGTTGTAGGACAGGTGTTAGGTCTGCTTGAACGGCTTCCGCTGTTTCCGATGTATTCGGTGCGATATGGCGGTTGTTTATCATGAATAGGAGGCTTGCCCCGTTGAAATGCACTGCATTTTCCAACTCTGCCGATGCTTCGAGTTGTTCGCATTTGGAAAGCACCTCTGCAAGTGCTTGGCGAATCTTATCGGCGTTATCGCCTTCAACTGCCTGCTTCCGGTTGTAGAGGAAACCGTGCTCATGATAAGCATTGTCAATACTATAGTTGGCTTGCTTCAAAATCAACAGCACACCCGGTCCCGCATCGACGTGCGAGTAGTCGGCGTAGTTCAAATAGTCGTCTGAATCCGCTTCCTTCATCCAACGGTTGAAGACCTTGATGAAGTTGGTGTAGTTGATTTTGCTATCTTCGGTTGTAAAAACCTTGACGTTAATCTGCTGTAAATCCATTCTGCTAAAAAAATTTCCTTTCGTCAGTGAGTGACAAGGCAGTTAGGGATGCCCATCCTCTATAAAAACACTAAGACTTACCTATTCTGCTGCGAGTTCTTGCACATTCTGTCCATCAATACTAACAACGGTAACTTGTGTCGCCTCTAACCAGAAGATCTCGCCTTTGCTATTACAGACGCAGACCAATGCGTACTCGCCTTCTTCGACATCAGCCATTAAATTTCCGAGAAAAACATTCGGTTTTGAAGATTGAAAAACACCAAACCCGGCACCGAGGAGGCAGTAACGCTTGCCTGTCTCCTTATGTTTAACGATTGTTGCCATCTATTTCTCCGTAGGTATATTGTATTTCAGTATCGTTCCCAATTCACTGCTTTTTTATTATACCGCATGTTTGTGGGAAAGTCAATTTTTATATTTTGCTGAGATGCTATCTTTCATAGAAAAGGGAACCACTCTTCATCCCTTTATTGAGACAAGAATTGTGGTCCAAATTCTGTCACCACTATAGAATTTGTTCTCCATATTGTCAATTCCTCAGCAACCAGTTAATTCGCACCACCAATTCCGAAGTTCACACCTGATCAAACCGATCAAACTCTTCCCTGGAATGTATGAACTATTTCATCTCGGCAGTGTCGACGAGACGCTCGATGAGATACTCCCGCAAGGTTCGCATTTTTCTCATAAGTGTATCTCCTTGTATTCTAACTAACTTAACACCTGCTACAGAAATACAAGACAATCATTACTATATTCCACTTGCTTTAATCGTCTTCGGACAATCTCAACAGCATCTGTTGTGGCGTGAGAATTGGAATATTATTACCCGAAAAACCTGCGAGGTTGCGCGTGACAACCAAATCAAGTTGACCGTTTATTGCACATGCAACTTGCAGATTATCTTCAAAGTCGTTCCCTGCTAACGTTGTTGCCAACTTCAGTTCGCAGGGACCGACTGAGATAATAGGCACTTGATTCAATATCGCGTGAATGAGTCGCTAAGCTTTCTCAAGCCCACCATAGCGACAAAAAATGTCAGTTAGTGTCGTTGCTGTGACATAAGCAACAAACTGCTTGTCTAATTGCGCTTGCCAGATAGCATTTGCCTGAATGTTCCAAGGAGTTCGATCAAGCAGTGCCTCCAGAACCACATTTGTATCCAATAAAGCGTGAATCATCCGTATTTTTTCATCCGCTCCTCTTCAAGGATTTTTTTGCACTCTTCGTCAGTAGGAGGCGGCTTATCTGTTTTCATAATCGCTTGGACTTCTTCCAGTGTCATGGTCTGTGGAGGAAGTGGTGGTCGTGGCAACACGATAGTCTCCAAAATCCGCCGCGCCAAGTCAATGCGCATTTCTGGTTTCCAAGTTTTCACGCGTTGCAACACTTCAAACACCACTTTAGAATCCATAATGTAAGTCTCCTATAACCATCTGATTCATAAAAAAGCGATTGCCTGACCCGCCCGTTTCGGGCGCGGGCGGCAATCGCCTTCGTGTGAAACTTAGTTCCGATGAACCGCAATCTTAGACTTTACTCACCTTTCCGAACAGTAAGGCGGTAGTGTTTCCCGACCTTCTTCGTGTCAACGATCTCATGCCCATCGTTGGTGAGACTCTTCGGTACGTTCTCAATCGGTTCACCATCGTCAATGGTAACTTCAAGGAGCTGACCGATGTCCATTGTTTCCAACCGGACTTTCGCTTGGACATAGTTGAACGGGCAGGCGACACCTTTCAGATCAAGGCTATCGACGATTTCCTCAACGGGTTTGGTCTCCTTGACAACCTTCGGCTTCCGTGCCGGTCGCGAGCGACGTGTTTTGCGACGGCTTTCTTCCTCCTCTTCCTGCTTGATGCGCATACGATTATACACGTTATGCGATTCTTCTACGAAGAGGGTGGCTTCTTCTACGCGGCGATGTGCCAATTCGTGGTCGAAAGTAGAACTATCTTCTTCCGTAGCCTTAAACAGATGTGCGCCGAATCCTGCGAAGAAGTTACCCGGATCAAAGAAATGGGTGCGGAATTCGTTGACGGTGGTCGCGTCGTCAATATATTGCAACCCTACCGTTGTCAGAAGTCCGTCTGTGGCTCTGATCATTGCATCAAAAGCCAGTTGCGCGGAATCTTCATATTCACCCTTTTCCAAGTTCAAACCGGATTCATAGATAAGCCGATCTGCTTCTTCCAACTTCATAGAAACAAGTGCTATCACCTCTCCAGCACAC
>PYIY01000028.1 GCA_003635195.1 Candidatus Poribacteria bacterium
ATCCATTGCATCGCGAAGTTCCACGAGTTCTGCCGCGTCAATAACCTTTGGAAGATAGGCGTACCCATCTTCTTCCATCGCCTTGACTTGGTTTTCGAGGTCAGGGTAGGCTACGAGAGGTAAGGCTTGGCTCATTGTCTACATCTCCTTCTTATAGAAATAAAGTGAAAATAGAATCTTCTACTTGTGTATTTTATAACTTTCGAGCGTTGATGTCAACTTTTTTTCCGAACAATTCGTTAACAAAGTGCATCCAATATAGTGTAAATAAAGAATAATAATTATCACACAAAGGAGAAAATAGAAATGAAACATGAAAACGTAACGCCCGAAGTTCATGAATCTGTTAAAAATGTTAATAATAAAGATACTGGTATCCGTGTGCTGGGGATCGTCCTGGAGTCCTTACCGGGTAACCTGTTTCATGTGAAATTAGAAGAGAACGACCACAAAGTTGTGGCGTATCTCGCTGGTAAATTAATGCAGCACAAAATCTGGGTGCTTCCCGGTGACCAGGTTACGGTTGAACTTTCTCCGTATGATTTAACGCGTGGACGCATTGTCTGGCGGAATCCCGGTAATTAGGTGATGTTTTGGTAGGCGCGCGGTTTCATGACGGGTTCTGGCTGTGTCTAACCGCGCGCTTTGTGTTGGGCAAATTGATTTTATAGTAAAATCCGAAAATAAATAACTGAACCCTTGTAAGAAAACAACCCCCCTAACCCCCCTTATCAGGGGGAATGAGATGGGAATCGCCTCGATTTGATGCGTTTCAATAATTATGGGCTTTACTATAATGCGTATTTAAAAACTACCATGTTTCCGCAGGTGAATCTAACTATGGAAGGCATTGTCATAAAAGCGAGAGGGGGTGCGTATGAGGTGCAGGTTGACAAACTGTGTTATACTTGTGCCGTGCGCCACCACCTCATTGAAGATGAAAAGCGGCGGCTTGCCGAGACGAAAGAGATGCCGTACGTCGATTTGGTCGCAGTCGGTGATCGCGTTCGCATTTCGGTCCCTGCAGGTACGGAGGAAAATGGGTACATTGAGGAGTGTCTCCCCCGCGAAACCCAATTTGGACGGACCCGTATGGACGGTTGGCGACAGGTAATTGTCGCGAATTTAGAAATACTGCTGATCATCTTTGCTGCCCGACATCCGACGCTCAAACTGCGGATGCTTGATCGGTTTCTCGTTACGGCAGAGGCATCTGATGTGGAACCGGTGATCTGTATCAACAAAATGGATTTGGCAAAATTGGAGAATGTACAGCGCGAACTCAAATTATATGAAGAATTAGGTTATAAAGTGGTTTATACAAGTATCGTAACCGGTCTCGGTGTTGATGAATTGCGGGAGGCGATGCAGGATAAGATTTCAGCGATTGTAGGATCGTCGGGGGTTGGGAAGTCTTCGCTCCTTAACGCGTTACAACCGGGACTCCAATTGCGCACAGGTGAGGTGGACCAGCGTATCCACAAAGGGCGACATACAACGACGGAAGTTATGCTACTACCACTTGAATTCGGCGGGTTTGTAGCGGATACACCCGGCATTCGGACGCTTGGTTTGCTTGAGATTGATGACGAACAGGGATTAGATATCTATTTTCCTGAGATGCGACCTTATATTCCAGAGTGTAAGTTTGCAGCATGTACGCACCAGCACGAACCGGTATGTGCTGTCAAACAAGCCGTTGAAACTGGCGATATTAATCCACTCCGGTATGAGAGTTATCTCCGGATTTCTGGATTCAAGGAGGGGAGATATGAACGAAACACAGATAAGAGAAGAGCGGACCGAAACCCAAGACGACGCAAACGCTGACCTTGAGAAGTGGGCGGATGCTATTAACAACTTGCTACGCATTATTGAGAGGAGTGAACGGAAACTTACATACTTTCAGAACAGAGTAAAACAGGCGAAATTCATGGATCAACCGAATCAACGTAAGGTTCGGATTGCGGGGGCGCAAATAGGTGTGCACTCCGCCCAATTAGAAGGGCTGCGTAACGAATTGCGGCACCTGGAACGCCTTTACAGCGGCGGTATTTGCCTCCGACAGACCACGGAGAATGAACTTCGCCAAATTTGGGGATGGATCAACCGCCCCGGCATCAGGAACCATCTCTACGCTGAACGGGTGTCGTTTGAAACATTTCTGGAGGATTGGCACCGTTGGGTAGCAAACGCGGAGAGGCACACACTGGCGATTGAAATCCGTACCACGCGCCTCCTCATCGGATTTATGCTGCTCCACTGCGATACGGACACGGTTACTATCGAATTCGTCATCATACGACCCGATTATCGCGCTCGCGGATACGGCACTGATACACTCCTTGAAACCGTGCGTTACGCATTTGAGGTGCTCGATGCTGAGCACGTTACACTGCAGGTATCCCCCGATAACGGACCCGCGCTGATATGTTTTGAGAATGCTGGCTTCCAATACCTGAGTTACACCGACGCGACGCAGCAGACTTACACGATGGGGATTGAGCGCAGCGAATGGGCAGGTGAAGAAACAGTGGAGAATCAAGATAGGACGCCACAGTTAAGTGCGCCGCTCAAATTGTTCTTTGAGTCTGAGGAGTAATTTTCATATTTTTTGATAAGCAGGCAAAGCGTATCCGATGAAAAGGGACAGAGGATAATATTCTCTGTCCCTAATTTTTTTCCGAAGTGCATCCAAAAGTGTGTATAGATAGCCAGATAGAATAATGTTATTTAATTTTGTTTCGGAGGACACTATTATATGAGAACAGCGCGATTGTTTTCTGCTACGTTTATCCTTTTGTTAAGCACGGCTATTTTTTTCCTAAGCGGTTCCGCGCAAGATTACACCCGATGGCATCTCCCTGAAGGGGCTATCGCGCGTTTTGGAAAGGGTATTTTAAGGGATCTCGTCTATTTTCCTGATGGGCATCGCCTTGCGGTTTTGAGTTCAATCGGCATCTGGATATATGATGTCCGCACCGGTGAAGAACTGGATCTACTCACAGACCTTGGGACAGGACAGATGTGGAATATCATGGAACTCAGTCCTGATGGCAGAACGCTTGCTGCTGCAACTGACCATCAAGTCGTTCTATGGGATTTACAAGCCAATAAACTCAATAAATTTCTCCTGGGCCACGAGGATAGAGTCTATTCATTGGCGTTCAGTCCAACCGGGGAAACACTTATCGGGGGGAGTCGGGACACCACAGTTCGACTCTGGGATGTGCACACCGGTAAACTGTTAAAAACCTTCGTAGGGCACACGGATCCTGTCCGCTGGGTCGCGTATTCAAACGATGGAAAGACGTTGGCGAGTGTTGGTTGGAAAGACAGTCCGATTCTCATTTGGGATGTGGAGACTGGAGAACGCCTGAAAGCCATTACAGGACATACTGAACGCATTTACAGTATCGTATATGCTCCTGATAGTCGGACGCTTGCGACTGGGGGACGGGATTCTAAGATTCGTATTTGGGATGTGGAGACTGGAGAACTCCTGAAAACCTTTATTGGACATACAAAATTCGTTAATTCTGTAGTCTATTCACAGGACGGCGCGACACTTGTGAGCGGGAGTTGGGATAAGACAATCCGTATGTGGGATGTAGACACTGGCGAGACGGTAAAAATACTTAACCGGCATACAGATGGCATTGGTTCTGTAACCTATTCGCCGGATCATGAAACCGTTGTGAGTCTGGGGTACGATCAGACCCTTTGTTTTTGGGATACGAACACTGGCGAACTCTTGAGAACTATCGCAGGACATACGTTGTACGCGAGAGCAGTGGCATTTTCACCGGACGGTAGCGTGCTTGCAAGTGGTGAGGCAGCTGATAATACAATTTTGCTACGGGATGTCCAAACCGGACGACTGTTGAAGCGTCTCGTTGGACATACAGATACTGTGGGTTCTGTAACCTATTCGCCGGATGGTAAATCAATCGCAAGCGGGAGTTGGGATGGCAAGATCCGTATTTGGGATGTAGACACCGGAGAACTTCTCAAAACGCTTGCTGGGCACACGGACGGGGTGGTTTCTATTGCCTATTCGCCGGATGGTCAATCGCTTGTGAGCGGAAGTTGGGACAATACAGTCCATTTGTGGCATATTAGTACTGGTCATCTTTTACAAGTCATCAATGGTAACATCTCAGAGCTGGATTCGCATGGTGGACCCAGAAGTAGTGGCGGGGTCAGGGCTCTTGCGCTTAACCCTGATGGACGGACACTTGCCGTGGCAACTGAGGAAGAAGTGATTCGATTGTGGGATATGCCCACTGGCAAAGTCAAAGTAACCCTTGCGGGCAATAGGTATGGTGCTGCCGCTGTCGCATTTTCTTCGGATGGTAAGGTCCTTGCAGGTGAGGGGAATGTGCCAGCAGGCGAGCGAAGCGGAATCTGGTTGTGGGATGTGGAAACGGGTAAACTGCTGCAAACGCTAAAACCTGTAAGAAGTACCGTTTATGGCATTGCTTTCAGTCCGGATGGACAAACGCTTGCGAGTGTGAGTTGGCAGACGATCGAATTGTGGGATACTGTCACTGGCGAGCGCAAGGGCGTTTTCACTGCGCATCCGGGTTGGAATCGGGTTGTTACCTTCACCCCAGATGGGCAAATACTTGCCAGCGGGAGCGACAATGGCACGGTGATTCTCTGGGATATGAACCGGATTCCAGTTCCAGATCAATAATATCTTGAAAGACAGCGCAGCAACGCTTTTCTAACAGAATTGCTGTGATGTTGGTAGACTGAACGGGTTCGAGTTATTACATCTATAGAAAAACGAAATGTTCATGGCAATGGAGAAAACAGTGATAAACTTTTGTAACGTGTTAAATAGTTCATTGAGTGTGCGGGTGCATGCGCATTGGGAACCGATTGCGGATGCTACGTTTAATATGCACAACGATTCACCACAACTCGCTGAGATGTTTGATCTGTTACCATGCTACCCTGTCAAAGAATACGGGGCGGAGGCTTTTAAGGCGTTCCTTCCGCCTTCAACTGTAGCGGTAGGGGATGTATGGGCACTTGATGCAAATAGAATTGTTCCTTTCCTTTATCAGTTTCATCCGGGGGCAAGGGCTGATTTAGGGAACGGCGAGGCGGGTGCCTATGCGTGCTTACGGGCATGTTCATCAGATTATGCGGAGATCACTTTCCGAATACATGCCGAATTTACATTAGGAAGTGATGGACATCAGGAGCCGCAACCAGAAAACGCTGAAGAGGGGTGGGAACGGGAGTCCGAAGCCAAGTTTATCCCATCGCAATATGTTGGGCAAGTGTTAGTTAATCTGAAAAAAGGAACGGTTCGCTCGTTTTCGTTGGCACTACCGGTACGCAATAGCAATGTTGACATCAACGCTTGTGGTGGTGCAGATATGGTTTTTGTGCCGCGTATGGAGCTCCTCGCCACGGATGAGACCGACCAAGATGAAATGGCGTGGGAGACTGTTATCACGGCAGAAGCAGCGCGTCGTTCATTAGAGTTGAAGTTTTACCCATTCGCGAAGATTGACTGGCTGCCGATTGAGAGGGCAGTTGAACGTGCGAAAGCAACGCACCGCCCGATTCATGCGATCCTTGTCTCGGGCTGCTTAGACGATGAATCTTGCTGAGCGAACGGAAAATATTTGAGGGCGGGTCCGCTCTCCGATTCAGAAGTGATAGAGACACTCAACGAGAAGTTTATCAATACATGGGTGCTTCTCAGGGAATTACCAGAACTGATAAGTGGCGCGAAAGGCGAGATGCCGAGCCTTGTGGCTAAAAAAATGCAACAGCATTATACCGACTCTGTGGATATTCTGGCGTTGACTCCCGATGCGGAGGTCATTATGCATCAACCGGAGTCGGCACTGCCTTATAGGAACCCGTCGCAAGCATACCTAACGGTGTTAAAGCATTCTGTAGCGGCATTTGAAGGAAGACGCACTCGTGTAGGCAAAAGATCAAAATTAGATGGAAATCCGATCAGCTTCGGGACAGCGTTGATGGAGGTTTTGCATATTTATGGTACATCCAGCACCGACACGTCAGATGACGCAGTTGTTAAAATTGATACGACACCGTTTGAATGTGGAGGGCTACTTCACATTGAGATACAGGTAGGTGTAGGCGAGTCGGCAGGGACATTTGAGTTGTTTCATGACAACACTGAACCTCCCTCAAAAGAGGATGCTGATGCAGCACTGGATGGTGCATGGAATGTTTCACCGGGTAGTATCGGACACATCTTTCACAATTTCAGTCGAGGTCAGCACTTCAAATTGGTCGCTACGAGTGCCGACGCTCAAAAAGCCAATGCTTTTCTGGCACGTGTTTCTGTTGTTTTGCATTCTTAGGACTTACACAAAATTGAGAATTTCACTGATGAAACCTTACACAGGCACTGTGAGACTTATTGGCAAGCTTTGAGACTACCTTAGTAAAAGCGTTTTGTATTTGCTGAAAGAGAGAGGAATTGGTAGTAGGGTAAATTTGATGTTGACAACACTCATCCGTAGAGAATTACTTGACAACCTGATGACGTTTCGCTTCGCGGCAGCCGTTTTCATTACACTGCTGCTTGTGGTTACAAATACCGTTGTGCTTATTAAGGACTATGAGCGACGCTTGGCAGGCTACAACGATGCTGTTAAAATGCATCAACGCCAACTCCAAGAGACAAAAACCTATTCAGCAGGTGAAGTGTATGTTGACCGTCCGCCGAACCCCTTAAGCATTTTCAATGTCGGATTCGACAAGCGACCCGGAAACGAGGTTAAGGTATCACACGGATATGTGCCGTCGCTGTGGGATGCTGACAGGCACGGTTCGGATAATCCGTTTATGAACATTTTCACATCCATGGATATTGTCTTTATCTTTGAGGTTGTGCTGAGCCTTTTGGCGCTGGTTTTCGCCTACGATGCCCTCGCCGGAGAGCACGAGCGCGGGACATTACGTTTAGTCTTGACCAACCCCGTTCGTCGCGGGCATATCCTGCTTGCGAAATACATCAGTGCGATGCTCTGTCTGCTGGTGCCATTGCTGATGAGCCTTCTCTTTGCTGTGATTTTGCTAACGAATTCCGCTGCTATTTCCCTAAATATGCATGATTTTCTGCGCATTGGCGGCATTATTTTCGCATCCGTTGCGTATTTGTCGGTGTTTTACCTCATTGGCATGCTGATTTCGGCGGCGATGCGTCGAACAAGTACCGCGTTGATGCTCTCTATGTTCATCTGGGGGTTTTTAGTGCTGGTCTATCCAAACGTGACGCTTGCTGTGATCCGCCGTCTTGAGGCACCGCAGGCGCGCACGGCATCCGCCTTCAATCAAATTGAACAGATCTGGGAGGCATTTGACAGAGCGCGGAAACATTTCCTTGCCACTGACGCTTTCCCAGGGGAAGATTGGGGTCTTGAACTCAGGGGAGGCGGATCCCGCCATGCTTACCTTTGGGACGACCCTCGGACGCTACTGTACACCTATGAAAGTGTCATGAATTTTGAAACGCTTGGTGAGGAAGATGAACCCAAGATCCCTCACGCGCAGAATCATTTCCGTTTCCTCGGGCGGTTGGTTACGGATACAGCAAACCAAACGTGGCTCATCCGAAAACCTGCATTAGAGGATATCTTTGTTAAACCCGCGAAAGTGGAGAGCGCCTGGTTGAAACTCTCGCCTATTGGATTATATGATGCTGCAACTCAAGCATGGGCAGGCACGGATATGCTCGGTGCCAGAGACTTTTTCAACGCTGTGAGACAATACAGACGGCAAGTGATTAACTATCTCTATGATAAAGATGTGTTCGGATCTCGTGAGTGGTTTTCTGCGGACAAGGGCGCGCCGGATTGGAGCCGCTTTCCACAATTCTCTTTTCAAAGAGTCGATACCAGTATAAATGCGAAACGAGCACTGCCGGATGTATCTTTGCTGCTCATGATTAATGGAGTCCTGTTCATCATAATATTTCTCATTTTCATCAAGAGTGAAGTGTGAAGTAGTTGCCAGTTGCCAGTTGCCAGTTGCCAGTGTCCAGTTGCCAGAAAGGACACATCTGGTTACTGGTTACTTATTCTGTTTGCTGGGTTAATGGACACAATAATTGAGGTGAGGAAGATGCTAACCTCTTTACTGCGGAGGCTGAAAACTGTGGAGTAGTTGCCAGTTTCCAGTTTCCAGTTAATATGCCGCTTTTGACTGGTTATAGTAAATGTGGAGGCTGTTAACTGGTTACTGGTTACTGGTTACTGGTTACTGATTATTTATGTGGCATATCGCAAAACGTGAACTCTACGATAATCTCAACAGCCTTCGGTTTGCTCTCGCGATCGTGTTGCTGATCGGCTTGATGCTGACTAACGCTGTCGTGCATCTCCATGAACACCCGAAGCGGATACAGGTGTATAGCGATGGGGTCACCGAATATCAGAATCATCTAACGGCTTCTGCGGATGAGAGTTTGTATAGACTTGCACAAAAGGGACCTGGAGATCTTTACAAAAAGCCATCGGCACTCCGTTTCTGTGCAGAAGGTAGTGAAACTGACTTGCCAGGGCAAGCAATAGGGGGTCTCCTTCGTTGGAGCACTGATAGATTAGAAAGTTCCTGGATACTCGCATATCCGCCAGTTGATACCAGTCTGGGAAATTTACGTCCAGACGTTACCTTGGTGGATTGGAGTTTTATCATCGGTTACGTTTTGAGTCTGATAGCATTACTGTTTACCTTTGATTCAATCTCTGGAGAACGTGAACGTGGCACCCTGCGGTTGATATTGGCAAATGCAATTCCGCGTCACACCGTACTGATTGGCAAGTTTTTGGGAGCATTGATAAGTCTTAACATCCCATTTACACTTGCGATATTGATGAACCTTTTGGTGATTTCCACATCAAGCGATGTCCACCTCAATGCTGAAGCATGGGGACGATTGAGCATCATCTTTTTTATTGCGCTGCTTTACACGTGTCTTTTTCTTGCGTTGGGGCTGCTCGTTTCGGCGCGTGTGCAACGGAGTGCGGTGAGTCTGGTGATCCTCCTATTGGTTTGGGTCTCTCTTGTCGTTTTTATGCCGGGTACGCTCGCTGCGATTGCGGGGGATGCCGCATCGCCCAAGGCGACTCACGGATTTTATGAACGCTCTTGGCAACTGCATAATGAACTTCGGGATCAATACCGGTCTCGTTGGCGGCAGGCGCGCGGAGATTCGAGAAAAAAAATAGAGGTGGATGGTGCGTACGTCTCTAAAGACGCTGAACAGCAGGCACACTTGCACGAGGAACGCTTAAAACAACAGATTTCACAAGTGAACCGAGCACGCGCCATCACCCGAATGTCTCCTGTCACAATTGTTCAGCACCTGTTTGAATCCTTTGCGGGAACGGGTTTCGAGCGGCACCTGCAATTCTTAGAGAATGTGAAAGTTTACGCCCGTGAATACCGAGAGTTCGTTCTTGACACTGATAAAGCGGATCCGGAAAGTCTCCATATCATTGGGGTTCGTGCGGGGATGTCACAGAAACCCGTCAGTCCAGAAGCGGTTCCCAAATTTGAAGACACACTCAACTTTAGTAAAGATTTCAACACAGCGGCGATAGATTTGCTGTTGTTGACGCTATTTTTTGTTGTGCTTTTATCAGGAGCGTATCTTGCGTTTGTGCGCGTTGAGGTGTAATAGACTTTCAACTTTGAATGTGAGGGCAGGTTCGTAGTCGTGCGATTTATCGCACGTCAGGAGCCGGTGCGGTTCCATTAGGTGGCAACTTGCGTTATTTTATCCAAACACACGCCTATTGGTGCAGAATTATGCACCCATTTCAGCGTTTCGTGGTGTCACTATAGGGTGAAATCGGAGGTGAGCCATGAAAAACAGTGATACACAATTAATCCATCGTGTTCTCAACGGCGATGATACCGCTTTTTCCGAACTCGTCAAAAAATATCAAAAACAGGTGCACGCGCTCGTGTGGCGAAAAATCGGAGATTTTCACATCGCCGAAGAGATTACACAGGATACATTCCTGAAAGCCTATCAGAAACTCCGAACGCTGAAGAAGCCGCAGCGTTTTGCAAGTTGGCTTTATGTGATTGCCGCAAACCGCTGCAACACATGGTTGCATAAAAAGCATTTTCGGGCGCAGTTGTTAAAAAACAAGGGGGGCGCACGACCTGAAAAAGCGTCGTACTCCGAATATGTCGTTGAAGAAAACGAGCGCATCTCCGTGGAATCCCAACGCGAGGTCGTCAAAAAATTACTTGCGAAACTTGAGGAGAGCGAGCGCACTGTAATGACCCTACATTACTTCGCGGAGATGTCGTGTACCGAGATCGGCGCGTTTCTGGGAGTATCAACTAACACGATTAAGAGTCGGCTGCGCCGTGCCCAACAGCGTTTAAAGAAAGAAGAACCCATGATAAGAGAGGCTTTAGAGAATTTCCAAATCTCACCGAATCTTACCGAAACCATTATGCGCGAGGTTTCACGAGTCAAACTTGATGCCCCGTTCAGTAGCAAACCATTAATGCCGTGGGCAGTTGCTGCGTCCACATTAGCAGTGGTGTTGTTCATGCTCGGTTTTGGCAACCGCCAATACCTGACGCGTTTTCAGAAACCTTATAGTTTCGATGCCACTTCGGAGATGACGGTTGAAATCATTGACACACCTATAGTAGCGAACCTCGAATCAAAAATAGATGTGCGGACACAAATAGGAAGGACCAACGCAGTGGGTAAGGGGCATACCCCTGAACAGCAACCTAACGATGCACCTGCAACAGTTGCAGAGGCACAAACGGAGGAAACCGTGAAAGATTGGACACAATGGGAATTGCCTGAAAAGGCGAAAGCGCGTTTTGGGAAGGGGATGCTCAGCGATTGCGTCTATTTGCCGGATGGTAACCGCCTCGCCGTTTTGAGTTCGATCGGCACCTGGATATACGATGTCCGCACGGGTGAAGCACTGGATCTCATCACAGAACCCTTCACTGAAGATATGCACCTTAGCCCCGATGGAAAGACACTTGCTGTTGGAAGTGACGGCAGCGTTTATTTATGGGACTTGCAGACAAGGAAATTGAAAAATGTTCTTGTAGGGGACGCGAATAGAATCGGTTCGTTAGCATTCAGCCCTACCGGCGAGACAGTTGCAGGCGCGACTTGGAACAATGCAATTCAACTGTGGGATATGCAGACCGGTAAGTTGTTAAAGACCCTTATAGGACACATAGATCTTAACACAAGGTCTATGACTATCCGCTTTATCGCGTATTCAAATGATGGAAAGAGGTTGGCGAGTATCGGTTGGGAAGACAGAACAACAATTCGTATTTGGGATGTGAAGACTGGACAACGCCTGCAGACGATCACTGAGCTTCCGAAACATATCTATAGTGTCGCATATTCGCCTGATAATCAATCCCTGGTGGGTGGCGGTAGCGATTCCAATATTTATCTTTGGGATGTTGGCACTGGAGAACTCTTAAAAACATTCACTGGACATACATCTGCCGTTGGTTCTGTGATCTACTCGCGAGATGGCACGACACTTGTGAGCGGAAGTTGGGATAAGACAATCCGCTTTTGGGACGCGAGTACCGGTGAACTCTTGAAAACCCTTACTGGACATACGGAGGTTGTTGATGCTGTAATGTACGCACCAGATGGAAAAACCGTTGTGAGTATGAGTTCCTATGATGGAACGATTCGTTTTTGGGATGTGGAAACAGCTAAACTCTTGAAGACGATCACCGGACATACCGGCTCTTTTGGGAGATCGGTGGCATTTTCACCAGACGGCGAAATACTTGTGTATAATGGGATGCCGGACAATACTATTTCGCTGCGCGATGTACAGAGTGGGCAACTCCTGAAAATCCTCACTGGGCATACAGACATTGTTAATTCGGTGCGGTTCTCACCAGATAGCAGCGTGCTTGCGAGTGGGGGCTGGGACGGTCATATTCGTTTTTGGGATGTGGCGACTGGGCAGCTCCAAAAAACCATCACCGGACATGAAGAGGGGGTGCCGTCTATTGTCTATTCACCGGACGGTGCGACATTTATGAGTGGGAGTTGGGATAATACTATCCGTATTTGGGGTGTTGGTGCCGATGAACCCTTGAAAACCATTATAGCAAACACTACAGAACTGGAAAACCAGGGTGTCACAGCCATGTCGCTGAGTCCAGACGGACAGACGATTGCCAGTGCAACGAATGAGCAGGTGATTCGGTTATGGGATGTGCACACCGGTCAACTTAAAGACTCGCTTGTTGGACATACGAATTCGGTTGCTGCTGTCGCATTTTCTCCAAGTGGAACTGTGCTTGCAAGTGGTAGTGATGATGCCACCCTGCATTTATGGGATGTAGAAACAGGCAAACTGCTGAATACCTTTAAAGAACCTACAAGAAGTAGTGTTTTGTCTGTTGCCTTTAGTCCGGATGGACGCACACTTGCGAGTGGATGTTATGCAGTGATTCGTTTGCGGGACACAACCACTGAGCGAAGCACAATTACCCTCACTGGGCATACGACCTGGGTCCGGGCGTTAGCGTTTAGTCCGGATGGACAGATACTTGCCAGTATAAGTGAAGATGGTGTGGTGATTCTATGGGATATGAACCAGGTTACATGGCAATAGCAACTTGCAAAGGCGATCCGCATCACTTTCCAACCGAAAAAAATAATTTTTTCATTTTTTTTTACAAAAATGTGCAAAAGTGCATCCGAAAATGTGTTTAAGTGAATCATTGTCATTTTTTAAATGGCGATGGTATCCTAATGCCGCTTTATCGCGGTAGAGAGAAAAAGGAGGAATTTGTTATGTTAGCAAACCAGAGGAGGTGTGACACTTAGTGTTACGCCCTTGCGGTGTGACACTAAGTGTCGCACTCTTTGGAAAGGGACGGAGGGTTTAAACCCCTCTGTCCCCCATTTTGCCCCTATCTTCAAAGTATGCTATTTTCGGGTCAGAATAAGCATCGCGCGCTGCACCCAATTTTTGTGGCATATTTTTCTGTTTTTCAGTATACTATTAAGGTAGCTTGCAAGCGGTGGTCGTTGTTGAAGTGTCATTGACCCCCTTGTACCGTTTCACATTACAAACATAGATATAAATAAGAAGGAGGAGGTACCTATCATGTTATTAAGAGTAAGTTTAAGCCACGCTACATTTCATTTGAACACATTTAGTTCAAGGCGATGGTGCCTCTGCCCATTATCATAATTTGATTGAAAATGGCATAGGCGCGATCGCCTCATATTGAGGGAGTTGCTCTATCTATGCCAAGATTTAATCCAGATTTTTGGGAGATTCCGGTCCCGCCGGATTTTTTTGACCAGTTCACCACCGAAGACTATTTCTGGTATCAAGCACCTGATGACGAATATACGGAGGCGCGTCGTGCCAAGCGGCAGGCGGTCTTAGAACAGGTTCGTCAAATTATCGCGAAGGAGTTAACCGAACGTCAAACCGAGTGCGTCCAACTCTATTTCTATAAAGGCAAAACGCAGGAAGAGATTGGAGATATTCTCGGGATTTCCCGTCGTGTTGTGAGTCAACATCTTTTTGGTGTTACGCGGAATGGAAAACAGATAGGCGGTGCGATTAACAAAATCCGAAAGGTGTGTCGAAAACTCGGAATAGAATTTCCGTAGGTGCCAAGGGTAGAATCTGTAATTAATCTTATGAGTGCAATTCAATGCGAGAGGAGACCTTGAAGGTCCCCTCTCGCTTGGAAGCACTTTACCAGCAGTTAGCCATCAGTAAGCCCAGGATTTGAAGATCCCTTCTACATGAGGATTGAAGCCCTCTGGTGTAGCAGTCCTCAACCACTTTCCTTAAACCGGTAGCCGACCCCATGTACCGTTTCAATATGCTCGCCGAATTCACCGAGTTTGCGGCGCAGACGGCTAACATGCGTATCCACCGTCCGATCAATCCCGTAATAATCCTGCCCCCATATCACGTCCATTAGAATATCGCGCGTGAAGACGCGTCCGGGTGACTGTGCGAATAACGTAATAAGTTTAAATTCGGTAGCAGTCAGGTCAATGGGACCGTTCTCGGTCAGCACCTGATGTTTATCGAGGTCAATTGTTAACCCATGCGTTTCGATCTGCTTGGTACTTTCTGTCTGCTTGCCGACTTGGATACGGCGTAGGACAGCAGATACCCGTAGTACCACTTCCCTCGGACTAAAAGGCTTTGTGATGTAATCATCCGCGCCGAGTTCTAACCCTGCGACCCTATCTTTTTCTTCATCTTTTGCTGTTACCATTACAACGGGAATATTTTTAGTCCTTGGGTCGTTCTTTAGTAAACGACAGACGATCATGCCGTCTACTTCTGGAAGCATTAAATCGAGTAAGATAAGATCCGGTGTTTTTTCGACCGCCCGATGCAGCGCATCTGCACCATCTCGGACGTAATCTGTCTCAAAACCCGCTTCTTGTAGATGATATCGTAATAAATCCGCTATATCGCGTTCATCTTCAACAATTAAAATCCTTGCATCCATTTAAATCTCCCCGCGGTTAATTTTTGATACCACCTTTTATTTTAGCAAAAGAGATGGATAATGTCAATTTTAAGAGGTATCTTATTCTGCAAACGACAAACTGCGAGAAAAAAATAGTGAAAACAAGTGGGAGATATGCTATTATGTGATAAAAATTAAAAGGTGGTGATGACGCATTACAATGTTAATAGATATCCCTTGTCGATTACGACTGACTTGGAGACTGAATTTTTGTTTCGTCTGTTTGCTGGCAGTATTTACTTTCTCTTCGCGCGATGGCTTTAGTATGCGCGGCTTCACAGCAGAAAATGCCGTTATACAGCAGCGATATGAGGCTGACTTTAAAGGACTCGTTTCAGCGGAAAGGTGCAAGCATCGATTACGGTACTTGAGTGAAGAACCACACCTTGCTGGGACAGAGAATAGCCGCAAGGTGGCGGAATACCTTCGCACGGAATTTGAAAGTTACGGTTTACAGGTTCAGGTGTATGAATATCATGTCTATCTTCCGTACCCGCTTGAGGTGCATGTGGAACTTGTATCGCCTACGCAACATCTCGCTACTGCCAAAGAAGAGGGGTGGGAGTGGGATAAAGATTCTTATGAAACCGAGATAGTGCCGGGATACAATGCCTATTCGCCTGATGGAGATGTAACAGCCGAACTGATCTACGTCAACAGAGGGTTGCCTGAAGATTACGAAATGCTCAAGGAACGCGGTATTTCGGTAGAAGGGAAAATCTGTATTGCCCGATATGGTGGAAGTTACCGCGGGGTGAAGGTGAAAGTCGCAGGTGATAATGGTGCCGTTGGGTTGATCCTGTATTCGGACCCGGCTGACGATGGCTATATGCGTGGTGATGTCTACCCGCGCGGCCCGTGGCGTTCGGAGGACGCAATACAGCGTGGAACCGTGAAATATATCTTTCAGCATGCCAGTGATCCACTGACACCCGGTTGGGCAGCGACGAAAGATGCCGACAGACTCTCGATTGAGGAAGCCACGGATCTCCCAAAGATCCCTGTCGTTCCGATTGCTTATCGGGATGCCAAATTCTTTCTAAAGGCACTCGCCGGCCCGAATGTGCCTTCAGAATGGCAGGGCGGCTTACCTTTTGCTTATCACATCGGCCCAGGACCGGCAAAAGGGCGTATTAAGGTGCGTTGTGAACACAGCACCCGTCCAATATACAATATTATTGCAACGTTAGAGGGAACGGAATATCCAGACCAGTGGGTCATCTTAGGAAACCATCACGACGCTTGGGTTTACGGGGCGGCGGATCCCGGCAGCGGGACAACTGCCCTGTTAGAAGTTGCACACTGCTTCGGTGAACTCGCCAAGAAAGGTGTACGTCCGAAGCGAACGGTTGTTTTTGCTGCATGGGATGCTGAAGAGTTCGGCATCCTCGGTTCAACAGAATGGGTTGAGGATTTGAAATTGACACTGCAGCAAAAGGCTATCGCGTATCTTAATGTGGATATTGCCGCAACCGGTGGACGGTTCTACGTGAGTGCGATCCCTTCACTACGAGAATTGATTCGCGAAGTGACACGAACTGTTATTGATCCGGGGACGCTGAAACCGGTTTATGAAAGTTGGAAAGTCGCACAAGATAAAGAGGTGCCTCAGGTCGGTGATCTTGGAAGCGGTTCAGATCATTCACCGTTTGTTGGACATGCGGGGATCCCGGCGGTCAGTATGGGATTCAGCGGGGCTTACGGGGTTTATCATGCTATGCAGGATAACTTTTATTGGATGGAACATTTCGGGGATCCGACGTTTCAGTATCAAGCGGCAATGTCCCGAATTTGGGGCGTTCTTGCGCTGCAGCTTGCCAACGCTGATATTTTGCCCTTTGACTACGAGACTTACGCGACAGACCTGATGACACCGTTGAAATTGTTGCAAAATTCCGGTTCAAAAAATAAAATTGCCAAGGACGTTAAAAGGTTAGATAATCTACTCACAGAATGGCAACAAGCGGCGGGTGTGCTGAACCAAGGACTTGTGCGTTATCTTGCTTCCGATGATCTGTCTCAGCTTGCGGAAATAAACCACCGGTTGTATCAGTTAGAGCGGAATTTGACGAGTACGGTGGGGTTACCCCTACGTCCGTGGTTTAAGCATCTTATCTATGCACCGGGTCTTAATACAGGTTATGCAGCGGTCGTTTTTCCTGGGGTCTTAGATGCCATAGCGCACGGAGATGATGCCGCGGTACACGCAGAAATTGATAAGTTGGTCGCAGCGTTCACGCGGATGATTCAAGGAATTAATGAAATCCGAGAGATGTTGTAATTAGTTATCAGTTGCCAGTTACATTTCATCGGGGTTTGAGGGTGTGACGGCTACGGCTGCTATCGCTTGCAACATAACAATATCGCCAACTTGAAAGGGAGAGTCGTAATCGGTCTGGACGAAGTAGTCCTGTCCGTCTATTTCGACCCGATAAGTGAGGTCGTGTCCTTTAAACGTCTGCCCCACAATCCGTCCGCTTTTTGCCCCGCTCCGCCAAGCATCAGGTACCATCATCTTTAGGCACTCCGGTCGTATGGACAAAAGGGTGTCGCCGTTGGTTTGACCATCTACCTTTACGCGTCCGAATTCGGTTTGGGCGACTCCGTTTTTCACGTCTGCATGAATGAAGTTTGTTTGTCCCATAAAAGAAGCGACGTAATCCGTTTTTGGGTAGCGATACACCACTTCGGGTGTGTCAATCTGTTCAAGGGATCCATCTTTCATCACTGCCAACCGTTCAGCGAAACTGAATGCTTCTTCTTGTGCATGTGTGACGAGTATAGCACTGATGCCTTCGGCTTTCAGGAGGGCGCGGACTTCTTCACGGGTTGACTGGCGTAACCCAGGGTCGAGGCTTGAGAAGGGTTCGTCTAAAAGGAGGAGTTTGGGACGTGCGATAATCGCGCGTGCGAGTGCGACGCGTTGCTGCTCACCACCGGAGAGGTGGTGTGGCATCCGGGTCTGTAATTGTGTCAAACCGACCATACGAAGTACATCTAATGCTCTCTCGCGTCTCGTTCTTTTGGTTGCTTTTCGGAGACCGAAGGCGACGTTCTCAAGGACATTTTTGTGTGGAAAGAGGGCATAGTCTTGAAAAACGAACCCGATGCCGCGCGCTTCCGGCGGAAGATGGATTTCGTTGCTCGCGAGGATCCGTTTCTCCATAGCGATTGTCCCAGCGTCTGCCTTCTCAAACCCCGCGATCAGACGCAGCGTGGTGGTCTTTCCACAACCACTGGGTCCCAAAAGTGCGAAAATTTCGCCAGGATATACGCTGAAACTAATGTTTTTAACGATAGGGACTTCGGTGTCTGTGAACCCTTTTGTAATTGCGTTTACTGTGAGTAGTTGCGTTGGCATTAGGTTCCTGTCTCATCTTGACTGTTGATGGGTTTGATTCTGTCTGTTTATCACAATTATATAATTAAATATCCATTTTGTCAAATTAGACGTTTCGGTTTCTAAAGCGTGTGTCCCGCGCCAGAGGATGGCATGTAGAGGTTCAAAGCAAAGCTGATGAGACTCAAGATACTGCGCGGGATGTAATCGCCCAAAACGAGTCCGAGGAAAAAAGGGATCGCTTTACGATACGTCTGCCACCCGGAAAAGCGGAGAATAAGAAACTTGATGAGCCAACTCACCATCACAGGAAACCAGAAGTAGATAAGTCCACCCCACGATGCGCCTGACAGCACATAACCCGATGGGTGAAGGGTCCACCATAATAGGCGCGTCCGCAGAAAATTAAGAAGGAATACAAAAGCGAACCCACCAGACATAAAAGCGACTGCGCTGATATCGGGTTCTTTCGGGTGCTGTAGCCAACTTTGAAGTGGGTTGAAACTTTCCCATCCGAATCGTCCAACAACGCCTTGGCATTGTGCGAGTACGCCGTAATGATACGCCACCTGCAAATACGTCCAGAACGTTGCGAGTGCACCGACAGCGATAGCGAGTGCCATCCCTAAAAGCAAGGTTTTGCCGGGCATCCCCGAGCGTTCACCAATCCGTAGGGATTCTATCTGGTTCGGCATCGGGTGTGAACGGTTGCAACGGTTAAAAGCGTAGAGGAAGGTCATTACGGTGAGATTCGCCCCACCCAATCGCCGCGTTCCGAACATACTCACCATCATTTGCCGTGGATTGATACCGATGACTTCGTGGTAAGGGGGTCCAAGTTCGGCGCGCACGCGTCCTATCGCGATTGCAAACGCGATAAACAGCGCGTAAAACACGCCGATTGCCCACAGCGACATCCCTGCTGCATAGCAGAATCCGAAGACGAGCCCGACGCTTAGTACTGTGAGAATAGCCACTGTCCGGTAGGAGAAGGGTTCTTTGCTATCGTCTCCGCGTTCGCGCCCGATGACATGTCGGAAGAAACGTCCGAAATGCCGTCGGCTCATCCAGAGTGTTAACACAGCGATGCCGACCCAAGCCCCCGAAGCCCGGTCATTGAGATGCAAAACGCTGATATTCGTGACGCCGACTGCACTCGCGATGACGCGTTCTGCCCGCGTGAGCCAAAAGAAGAACCATGTTGAAAAAGCGAGATCAAGGGGCATAAAATAAGTCAGCCCCACAATCGCAAGGTTAAAGGACATGGAGGCGTAGCCGATGGCGTTCCAAGGGCGTTCTGTAAAGTGCCGATCAAGCCGATAATTCGGGGGTAGGGCAGGAATGGCGGGGAAAATGTCGTGTAGTCCCGCCAGCACGCGAAGCAGCGCGGCGATTCCGAATCCGAACCACAGGACGCGGGATCGGAAAAAATTGCGATGGGTTGTCATCTGCAATGGCAGTTGTGTTAGCGGAAAACTTAGTTTTTCACGTTCCATCCACTGCTTACGGAGTAACAACCCTAAACAGAGCAGTGAACCGTAGAGTAAAAAAATGAAGCCTGACCAAAGCAGTGCGGGTCTTATCCAAATCCGGAGGTGTTCTGCCCAATAGAAGCTGGACTCGCCTTCATAATAACCGGCTAAAAACTCGAACTCGTGTACCGTGAGCCATGCTGGAATGTGGTGTAGGAAGAGTTGTGCCCACTCGTTTTCAGGGCTGGCGAACCAGAAAGGATGCGCAAGTGTCCCCATCAGAATCGCCATCATTGCATGTCCTGAAATCGTGGACACCATTGTCACCATTATATAGATGAGTAGCAATTCTGCAGCCGTGAATGCGAGGCGGGGTGAAAGTTTACGGAGCAGGACGTTGAACGCTATTAGCACAACCAGGGTGAAAACGGCGTTGGAAAACGGGGATACCAGTGTATAAACGGCGTACCAGAGCTCGCTGGCGATGCCCACCCAATAGGCGTTAACGACGACTAAGATTAATCCGACGATGAGTGCCTTTTTGGTGATGACATCGGGTGGATTGGCGGTTCTGGGATTCATTTCTTGTATTCGAATACTTGCTGGTTACTCCTCAGTCGTCGCTTCGGGTTCCACAGGTGTATTGGCGTGTGTCGTTGAAGGCGATTCTGTTTCTGCTAATGGTGGGTTAAGATACTTTTCAACTTCATTGTCATGAATGATCCGGATTGCCTCTTGCAATTGTCGGTCGTGTGCCAAATCGACAATCTGTTCGATACCGACATGGAAGTTAAAGAGCTGCTCAGCGCGCTGTCTCAACCACTTTAGGCTGACGTGGATGCGTTCTTCTTCAAGCATTTGCTGGAGTTTCGGGAGTTCAGCTTCAAGCAGTGAGAAATCTTTGGGAATTTCACCGGGCTGCGTGTAGTTATCATCGATCCATTTTGTGACAAAATCCCTAAATGTATCGCTCGCATCCATCTTTCTCAGCATAACCCCTTCAATCTCATCGGGTACTTCATCGGTAATAGAGACATGTGGGCTGATGCCTACCTCGTTAATGGAGGTGCCGTTTAGTGTAAAATAGGTGGAGATTGTGAGCGACATAGAGGCATTGTCTAACAGTTCGTAGCGTTTTTGGACAACCCCTTTGCCGTAAGTCTTTTGCCCAACGAGGATACCGCGGCGCGTATCCTTAATCGCACCTGCCACAATTTCCGAAGCACTGGCACTATATTCATTGACGAGAACAATGAGCGGGATTTCTGATGGGCAGAGGAGGTTAGACGTTGCTGGATACTCCTCATTAAATTCACTTTTTCTCCCTTTCGTTGAGACGATAATGCCTTCATCAATAAAAGCGTCGGCAATGTGGTACGCAGCGTTCAGCAAGCCGCCGTGATTGTCCCGTAAGTCCAAGATGAGTGCCTTCATACCCGCGGATTTATGTGCTTCGAGGGCGTTATTAAAGTCTTCTTCCGTGCCTTCTGTCCGTCTGCTACCTATAAAACCTGTGATTCGGATATAACCGATCTTTCCGTCAAGCATTGTTGACTTGACGCTATTGATCGGGATTTTACCGCGTGTCAGTGTTACATCAAAAGGGTCGATGAATTTACGTTGTACTGTAATTGTCACATCGGTACCGAGTCTTCCTCTAAGTAGATCGACGACATCAGGCAAGGTCATCCCTGTTTTTTCGCTAATGTGAATGCGCTGACCATTAACCTTCGTAATATAATCCCCGGCTTGGAGATTGGCACGCGCAGCAGGCGTATTCGGTATCGGTTTAGAAATTTTGATGAATCCGCGATGGTCAGGGTAAATCTGGACACCGAGTCCTCCAAATTCCGCGTTGTAAAGATTTTCGACAGCCCGCTGGTGCTCGCGCCTTAGGACATAATATGTGTATGTATCGCCGAGTGATGCCAACGCACCTTTAATCGCGCCACGATACATCTGATTGATGTCTTCTATCGGTTTATAGTGATTTACCTCAGCAATTTGGATCGCTTGATCGAGTGTATCAATGAGCATCTCTTTCGTGACGCGTTCATCTCCACTCATCGCATTTTTTTCACTGGGATTAATGAGCAGAAACGGGATACCGATGGCGAGGATTAAAACAATGAAGGACAAAGTGTATCTTCTCATGAGAGTTCCTCTATATTTTAAGGTTTGGTTAATGTTTCTTTCTATTTTAACACAGATGCAACATTCTGGCAATAGATTTTTTAGGAAATGGCTTTCGGCTATTGGCTAATCTCGCGGTTGTGTCTTCCAGCGATTGTGAAGCCATAGCCACTGTTCTGGATATTTATGGATATAGGTCTCCAGCTGCTTCAGCATTTGTGTGGTGTATACTTTGACATCTTGCTCGAAATCGTCGGAAGGTTCGGTGTAGATGGGCGATGAAATATAGACGCGGTGCTGATCATTGGGTTGGCGGACGTCGAGTGAAAAGAGGAGCGGTGCCCCGGTCTTGAGGGATAGCACAGCGGGTCCTCGCGCCGCGGAAGCCTGCTTCCCCAGAAATTCGACGAATACGCCTTCTGAACCGGCGTTCTGGTCGGCAAAAAAACCGACGGCTTCGTTGTTTTTAAGGGCACGCAGCGTTTCGCGGACTGCCTGTTTCCGCGGAATTAGTTTCAGGCTCATCTGCTCGCGATGCTGCCAGATGTAGGTGTTGAGTAGATCGTTTTTCAAGGGGAAAGCGATGGCTTTCGCCCGGTCTGGAATCAGGGCACCGTATACAAGTGAAAGGAGTTCCCAATTTCCGAAATGTGCGAGAAACACGATCGCGCCCTTGCCGCCTTCTAAAGCCGCATAGAGATTTTCTTTGCCTTCTACAGTGACTTCGTTCCAAATATTTTCAGGGTTGAGTTGGGGAAATCGGAGGAATTCAATGCAGGTTTTGCCGACGTTGATGAAACTCGCTTTACAGATTTCTTGGCGTTGTGCTGCTGTGAGTTGGTTACCGAACGTCATCTGTAAATTATTCGAGGCAATTTCTCGCCGTTTTTTGATGAGATGATAGAACAAGAGGCCTATGCCGTGTCCGAGTTGCAGTGCCCAGCCTTTCGGAAGTTGACGACACCACCACCCGAAGAGAGAGACTATCCTGTATATACATCTATCTTTCCATTTACTGCGCGCATTCGGCATCCCGTTGTTCCTTTGTGCGTGAATCCAATAATAGATAGAGTATACCATACTTGTTTGTCTAAGGCAATGCATTCGTTTCTCTATGTGCGTCCGATTGAATATTCCTGACTTGACACAAGGGCGTGAAACCTATAGAATGACTCTATACAGGAATGTTGCTTGTGAGTTAAAAACGATAGTAGGCGTAGTCGAGAGCGCGGAGTAGTGTGCTGTGTTTATAATAATGAATAGGACTTACGCATTTTCTTTTAAAGTCCCCTGATAAGGGGGATTTAGGGGGTTAAATCAGCAAAATATACCGTTTCCCCATTCAATTTGCGTAAGTCCTGAATGAATTGAGGACAGATGTTAAATCCAAACGATACATCAAAGACAGACAATGTGCCAATACCTACGTTACAACCGATGGGATTTGGTGGTATTTTGGATACCGCTTTGAGTCTCTACCGAAATAACTTTCGGTCCTTTTTGGCGATAATTTCTATCTATATTGTCTGGATTGGGTTGCAAGAGGCGGTAGTGGTCTGGTTATTAGAAATATCTAACACATCGAACCTTGACAACTTGATTTTTGATGTGGAGGATCTGTTGGACAACCTTGTGTATATGTTCTGTGTGGGTGTCTTTGTCATCGCAAGCAGCGAAATCTATTTAGGCAGATCGCTCACATTTCGAGTCGCATTACAGCAGTTCCGTTCCCAATTTCCGATATACTTTGGTAGCTCGCTGCTCTTTTTACTCCCTTATACGATTTTGACATTAGATTCAATTGAGATGTCAACGCTAAGAGGACGGCTCATACTACTCTCTTTGCCTTTTTTGTGTGTATTTTATATAAGTTGGGTTTTCTACGGGCACGCTGTATTGCTTGAGGGGTTTACAGTTATGGAGGCATTTGGACGGAGTAGGATATTAGTTCGAGGGACCTGGATGCGCGTCTGCAGCATAACGCTTGCAATTTTATTACTTCAAATAGGCATATATTATATATTAGGGGGTTCTTTGGGGGTTGTCTTCGCCTTGTTGGGCATAGTTCAAGAGGGTAGCCTCATGGAGATAATTGGAGATATGTTGCGTTTGAAATATGTAGACATTCGCCCAACATCTTTGGATTCGCTGATTATGTATATTGTCTATCTTGGGTGGGATGCCTTTACGCTCCCGATTTATGCGATCGGGGTAACACTTCTCTACTTTGATTTGCGGATTCGGAAAGAGGGGTTTGATATTGAGATGCAGGTGCGTAACTCACAGGATTTGATGTAAAGCGTGAAATGTGATAGAATAACTGTATATGAAAGAGATTTTTTGAAACAGGAGGCACTATGAACGAACGCAACGATTTAGTACAGTCAGATAATAGTGAAGCTGCTACCCCTCTGCAACCGATGTCTTTCGCAGATATTCTGGACGGGATGTTCAGTCTCTATCGGAGTCATTGGAGCTTGTTTTTGGGGATTACAGGTGTTTATTTCATTTTGGTGTATGGAATGGATTTAATATCCATATTCGCCCTTGTCAATGCTGCACCAAGTACAACGATGGTGGTAGGGTTATTGGCCGCGCTCGGTAGTTATGTCGTGATTTTTTGGGTTGTTGCAGGGTTGGTATACGCAAGCGCAGAAGCGTATCTAAACAGAGACCTTACTTCTCAGGCTGCTTTGAAGCATGCGTGGCGACGTTTTTGGTCGTACGTCGGCAGTGTTATCCTCTGGTTTTTGGTTGTATGCGGTCTGTTTATTACGATTATCGGTATCCCGTTCTCAATCTATTTCGGAGTCCGGTGGGGGCTTTATGGTCTACCTGTAATGTGTGAAGGGACGACTGCGAGGCATGCCTTGAGACGGAGTACGGAATTGGTCAAAGGGACTTGGTGGCGAGCGTTTGGGATTATGTTAGCGATTTTCCTAATTGCTATCATGATACAATTTATATTTCAGACTTCTTTCTTGTTGTTAGCACAGGTGAGTGGGACCGAGGATACGACGCTTTGGGAGACGTTCCGTCGCCTATTTATTCCGGTACCAAACCAAATTGAGTGGCGCTCTTACATAATTCAACGTTTTATTACCATAGGGATCGCTGCGCTCACGATGCCGCTGGGTGCTATCGGTTCGGCGCTGCTCTACTTTGACTTGCGGATCCGGAAAGAGGCTTTTGACATTGAGATGCAGGTGACGGATTAATTAAGACGGACACACCGCGAGGGAAACCAGAATGGCTGACAACCGACGCGCGAATCTTGCGAGAACAATTTTCACACAGTATCAAGACAACTTTGGGCTGTTCTGGCGTATCATGTTACCGATTGCTATTATTGCAATCGTTTTAGAAGTGGTGGTATTTTTTCAGAGTGTCACACGCGTTGAAAAGTATATTGATGCTACATTTCGCGAAAATGTCTATACAACTGTCGGTAATGTTAGCACAATCAGCGGCGTTTACCCGACAATTTCACTGTCGAAAAAGGACGCTTCAGCAGAATACGTAAGTTGGAGGATCCTGCCGATTCCGTATTTCACTTCAACAGAGAGTGACGGAATTACATGGCTATGGGGACTTAATTTCCGAAGTTTTGACGACAGTCCTCTAATCCTTCTGTTGCTAACACTCTACCCGTTATCTCTTGCGATTGCTCGGATAGCGCGTGGCTCGGCTTCAGAGGCATCAGTTCCGCTGACTGTTCGTGATATATGGCGGTCAACTGGACGTAGGGCACTGGCAGTTTTTGGGGCCGCTCTGCTATTCGTCCTGATTGTGGATGTAGGGGGTTATCTCCATATAACGATTGATATAGCAGTTTCATGGTTGACCAAGGTGTATCAACCTTTGCATCGTGTATCAGACTGGCTGACACATCCATACGTTTATGTTATAATACCCTTGCTTCGGTGCTATCTTCTTGTAACGTTGAGCCTCTACAATCTGTGTCTCATCCTTGAGAACAACTCCATCGTAGGTATTTTTCGCCGCAGCCATGCCTTGGTGAGTGGGGCAAGGTTACGTTTTTTTGGGATCTATCTTCTAACGGGTTGGATAGCCTCGGTTATGACTTCTGTAGTACTTGGTGCTGTCTTATTGGCATTTTCTGTGTTTATTCCTGATCTTGCACAGGTTCGCGATGCGTTGTTACCACTGAGATTCTTAACGCTGTTCATCGGCGGCGATATTGAGGTTGTCCTGCCTCAGTTATTGAGTGTTCCAGTTACGGTAGCAATTCTTATTGTCAAGGGGTTGATTGCCACTTTTTTGGTGCCGATATGGGCAATTCTAACGACACACCTCTATTTTGAACGCGTAGATGTTATAAAAGAGGCAGTGTCAATAACCCCCGACTGAAGTCGGGGGCTTGTGCGAAGCGTATACCAAACGTCCACTCCACAAGGTAAACCGTTGACTACAGTAACATATCGCAGTATCTTAGCGTGGTAGTTCAAACGACGTTTCGGATGCTCCCCAAGTCTGATTCTTCTTGGATACTGTGATCTGGAAGGGGCAACATATACCCCATAAGGGAGAATACAAACTTATGTTTGTGCCTGTTAAAACCAAAGACGGACAACAACTCATGCCTCTACACGCTGCACGCGCCAGAAAACTCGTCAAGCGTGGCGAAGCAACACCGTATTTCAATAACGGCATATATTGTATCCGTCTCAACAAAGAACCCTCTGATAGGGATACACAAGAGATTGCTGTCGGTGTTGATCCCGGTAGCAAGAAAGAAGGCTTTACGGTCAAATCAGAAGCGCACACCTACTTGAATGTGCAAGCAGACGCACATAATCAAGTGAGTAAGAAAGTGGCAAGGCGTCGCGAGTTGCGTAGAAGTAGACGTTCACGGAAGTGTCCGAACCGCAAGCAGAGAACCAACCGTCTCGCGAACAAAGTGCGCATACCTGCTGGCACCCGCGCACGTTGGGACTGGAAACTTCGCATCCTTGATTGGTTCTCAAAACTGTTCCCTGTAACGCATGTCTGTGTTGAGGACATTAAAGCAAGAACGATAGCACATGCGAAGAAGTGGAATACCTCTTTTAGTCCACTTGAAGTTGGCAAACAGTGGTTCTATAGCGAAGTTCGTAAGAAATGGGAGTTGCTAACACTTCAAGGCTACGAAACGAAAGAGATTCGTGATAAACTCGGACTCAAAAAGTCATCGAAGAAGTCGTCTGAAGGTTTTGATGCACATTGTGTTGATAGTTGGTGCTTGGCATATTATACTGTCGGTGGCGACAGCAGTGTAGACAACACAGCAGTGATGTGTATATCACCGATCCCTATAGCAAGACGCAATCTGCATAGAGAACAATACAAAAAAGGGGGCATTCGTTCAAGATATGGGGGCACTGTGCTGTGTAAGGGTTTAGTAAAGAACACCCTTGTTAAGCATATCAAATACGGCTTAACAAGGTTAGCAGGGATCAACGCCAAAGGTTTGTTTTCTCTCTACAGTTTAGATGGTAAACGCCTCACAACAAGTGCCAAACGAATGGACTTCAAAGTGCTAAGAAAACTAAACTTTAATTATCGGATCGGGCATGTTTCCCCCAGCTAAAGCAAGGGGTATCCTGCCCGAAGATTTTGATGAATTTGAAAATAAGCATCGGTATTTGTATGATAATGTCTCTTATGAGCCTTTCTGTCCTTTTGGCATTGGCGGCAGAAGAGCAGGCATTCCGCGAAGAATTAGAGACACGCCGTTCAGGGGCGGAGGTCTCATACGAGAAATACCAAGAGGATTTAGCGAAAATCCTGAATCCTCGGACATGGGATGCCGATCTCAGATACGTGCTGTTTCCGCTCGCAGCCATCGCGCTGGGGGCAGTCGTTATCTTTTTTGTCCGGCAAATCCGGATGAATTTGATTAGTGAGGCGCAGGACGAAGTCGCGGAAACCGCGCTGGATCAAGTAGAGACAGAGCGCGCAGCACTCGCACGCGCAGACTCAGCAGAGGCAGCAAACGATTTTCGCAGGGCACTCCGTTTTTTATACCTCTCCGCGATTTTGCACCTCCAAGAACGGGGTGTACTCCCTTACGATAAGAGTCTCACGAATCGTGAATACCTCCACCAAGCACAAGCGGATGTTGATCTCCACACTGCGCTTGGACCTGCGATTACCGTTTTTGATGAGGTCTGGTACGGACACAAACCGTGCGATGCGGAGACCGTGGCGAATTACCGAGACCTATTACAGAAAGTCTATGCAAGGAACTGAAGTGATTTTAATTTCACAATCAGAGGCGAAAATGCGAAGCGTCCGAACAGCTGTTTTTAGTTTTGTTTTAATTGTGTGTACCTGTTTCCTGAGTTCATGTGATTTATCGGGATATGGCACCGCGCTTTACCAAATTTTGAAAAAGTTAAAATTTCGTGTCGTTGAGATATCGGCGGCATCTCCAGCGCGTCTTGATAGATACGATGTGTTATTCCTCAGAGCCCTTGACAAAGCACCTACAGAAACGGAGATTCGGGACATCCAAGATTTTGTTAGTACCGGTGGCACCTTAATTGTGGCTGGGAATAATAAAGCGTTGGACAGTCTTTTCTCGGCTTACGGTTTAGAATTGCGAGAATTAACAGATCGGATTGTATTCTCGCAACGAATCTCGGAGGTGCCGCTGTTTCCACTGCACCCCGTTGACGATGTTCGCACAGGTGCGGATTTCGCTATTGACGCTATAGGACGGGAAGTCGCTGTGCTTTACGGCAGCGCGGATGATGCGACGATTGTAACGCTACGCGATGGGGAGGGACGCGCCTACTTTATCGCGTCCGATTATCTGTTCGCCAGAAGCGGGCTGCGGCACCGTGGGAATGCTGCGTTCCTCTACAATTTAATGTCAACGCTCCCGCGCAATGCACGCATCGGTCTCGCCGAGAGCAGATATTACACGCGTGAAACGAAGCCGCCGGATCCATTTATTGCCTTTGTGTTCAGAACACCGGGCGGTTTGGGTGCCGTTTATATCTGCCTGACCCTTTTCATTTTTTTTGTGCTGCGGGGTCGGCGGTTCGGCAAGCCTTTAGATGCGCAGGAAATAAATAGACGCTTGAGTGCCGAGTACGTCCACGCGATGACGGCGCTGTATCAAAAGGGCAATACGCGCCCGGAGGTTTTAAAACACATTCGGGACAGGTTTAAGGTTGACCTTGGTGCCCGTTGGCGTGTGAATCCGAATTTGGATACCTCGACTTTTTTGGAGGCGTTGGCACTGCGCGGTGCTATTGATGAGGACGACGAACTCACAGAACTGATGGCGGTTTTGGATATGTCTATGAATATATCTGAGACACGGTTGCTTGACATTGCGCAGCGCGTTGAGGCTTACCGTGAAGTCGCGAAAATCGATAGGACAAAATTGGCTGCCCGTCGAGGTTTCTAAGTTAAAGCCGTCAACCGTCGGCATTCTCCCTTTGGAAGGAACCCCCTAAATCCCCCTTATCAGGGGACTCGCAACTTTCTATAGTGGAAAGGCATTTTACGATATGAGCAATCTCGTTCAATCCGTTTTTGAGAAGATGAAACAAGAGGCACAAAAAGTTATTGTCGGACAGACAGAACTCTTTGAACTTGTCGTTGTCAGTCTATTTTCAGGTGGACATGTCTTGTTAGAAGGTGTCCCCGGTACCGCGAAAACGCTTATCGCCAAGACGTTAGCGATGGTCGTTTCTGGCGAATTCAGTCGTGTGCAGTTTACGCCAGACCTGATGCCGTCGGATATTGTCGGTACCAGCGTCTATGATTTAACGACGAACCAATTTAACCTAAAGCGCGGTCCTGTTTTCACGAATGTCCTGCTCGCTGATGAGATCAACCGCGCACCCGCTAAGACACAATCTGCGCTCTTGGAATGTATGGAAGAGCGGCAAGTAAGCATTGACGGTGTCCGTCATGAGTTGTCACCACCGTTCATGGTGTTAGCGACGCAAAACCCTATTGAATATGAGGGTACCTACCCACTCCCTGAAGCCCAACTGGACCGGTTCCTGTTCAAATTACGTGTCGATTACCCCGTTGCGGAGGTCGAGACACAGATTTTGATGAACTATCACCACGGATTTAACGCCACGCGTCTGGAAGCAGTAGGGATCGAAAGTGTTGTTGATAGCACGTCGCTTCAGGAGTGTCAAAGAGAGATTCAAACAGTGACCGTAGAGGATTCAATTTTCAATTATATTGTCGGTTTAGCAGCGGCATCGCGTAATTCCAATGAGTTGGTTTTGGGTGGGAGTCCACGGGCTTCAATCGCACTCTTATTGGCAAGTAAAACCTATGCTGCGCTTCAGGGGCGAGACTATATCCTGCCTGACGATGTTAAGCGCCTGGCACCACATGTTTATCGGCATCGCATTCTGCTGAAACCTGATGCCGAAATTGAGGGATTGACGGCAGATGATGTGATTGATCGGCTGCTTGCGGAGGCAGAAATTCCGCGTTAGGTACAAAGATGCACTTTAGCAACCGCCTCCTCATCTTCCTGCTTCCGGTAGCGATCCCGATTGTGCTTTACACCGTTGCACCGAGCTTGCTGTTCGTCGGTGGTGCCTATCTGGTGCTGTTGTTAGTTGTCAGTGTTATAGATTATGCTACGAATCCGTTGTCGGGGCGGGTTGAGGTCAGTCGTGAGATGAATTCCAAGTTCTCATTGGGGGTCGAGAACGTTGTGACACTGAAGGTTGTCAACCGGTCTCGCCATCGGTTAAGGCTGCGTATCAAAGACGATTTTCCAGATGAACTTTTGTATGAGACGGTACTCCATGATTGCCGTGTTTCGCCGATGCATTCCCTGGATGTATCGTATCGTCTTACACCGCTACGGCGTGGGACTTACCAGTTCGTAGATATTCATCTGCAGTGTTGGGGCGTTTTGGGGATGATCGTGCGTCGCCGACGGATTCCGGCAGCGGCGGAGATAAAGGTTTATCCGAATCTACAGGCGGTGCGGCAGTATGAACTCTTAGTCAAACGCGGTATGCTCCACCAAATCGGGCTTAAGACTTCTCGGCAATTTGGGGAAGGCACAGAGATGGAGCGGCTGCGTGAATATTCGCCTGACGACGATTTCCGCCGCATCGATTGGAACGCGACTGCCCGTCAACGCAAACCGATTGTCCGAGAATTTGAAACCGAGCGGAGTCAGGATGTTGTGATTATGTTGGATACGGGTAGACTCATGGCATCACCGATTCTTTTAGAAACATCCACACTGCCCGCTGCGGAATCGACCGCACAAAAGGCGATGCTTAAATTGGATTACGCCATCAATACAACGTTGATGACGGCTTACGTCTCGATGCTGAAAGGCGATAAAGTCGGGTTGATCGCTTTTGCGGATAGGGTTCACCAATATCTCGCGCCGAAGCCGGGCAAAAAGCAGTTTCTGACGATGTTAGAGACCATCTACGCGCTACCTGTGCATCCGGTTGAACCGGACTTTGAGGAGGCATTCAAATATCTCGCTTCAAAACAGCGCAGGCGTGCTCTTATTATCCTTTTTACGGATATTTTAGACAGTGATTCTGCCGAAGGCATCGCCGCTTATGTCTCGCAACTCTCCAAACATCACCTCGTTGCTTGTGTGACCTTGACGGATTCCGGTATCGTTGAATTAGCGGAGCAGGGTGCCAAAGATTCCAGATCGGTCTATCAGAAGGCAATTGCCGAGCGGTTATTGCAGGAGAAACATGCGACGTTAGAGATCCTACGCCGTCAAGGCGTTATCACGATTGATGTGCCAGCGCATCAGTTGACAATGGCGGTCGTGAATAAGTATTTGGAGCTTAAGGCGAAGTCGAGGATTTAGTTATTGGTGGTTGGTGTTTGGGTAGGACGGAGTTGTCAGTTATCAGTGTCGGGGGCTTTCATTGCGAAGAGGTACGTAAACAGCAAGATACCTGTCACGGCACCGAACCCGATTTTGACGGCATCTGGCAGCTCAGAGGGTGAAACGAAGCCTTCAATGGTTCCTGCAACGATGAGCAGGGCAACACACCCACCGAGCAGCTGGACGGCGGTTCTGGCAGCGTCTGTCAAAGCACGTTTACGCGTATAGAGCGACGGTGCGATCAGCGAATAGCCTAAC
>PYIY01000029.1:0-6870 GCA_003635195.1 Candidatus Poribacteria bacterium
ATAGCGGATCTGTCTCTATATTTCCTGCGACACTATTGAGATGCTGATACTGCGGTTTAGCACCGTCGCGAAAAGCATCAATGTTGATGTCATAGACAGCCGATAGTTTTTCCAAACTCTTCTCTACTTCATCAATGCGGAGCCTCTCCTTTTGTAAAGTATGGGTGACAAAAGGATGTGGAGCATTGAGAACCACGGTTTCCTTAAACTCTTCCGCGCTATGATACAATGGGACCTGCGACTCTGTCACAACGACTTTTGCGTTAAAAGCGAGCGTCGAGAGGAGGCCGAGGAGCGTTGGCATTGCCCAAGACTCCGTGTCCGTAGGTCTTGTCCCCAGCGTTGGGATGCCACAGAAATAGAACGTTGCCAAGTCATTTGTGCTAAAATCCATCTTGAGCAGATTTTCCTTTTCTCTATCAGGCGTTTCAGTATCAATGATGAATTCATCAAGCTCTATTAAATCCGTTGCAGCCTTACCTTTGTGGAGTTTTCTCCGAATACCGAAAAAATCTAAGGATTTCAGATTCTGATAGGCTTTACCGATAACTTCTGATGTCTCTGGTGTAAAGAAGTAACTCGGGTAGAGATAGATCCACTTAATCTTGACGCTCTCATAGCCCGCGCCAATAAGGTTCCATCGCGATCGAATTAGAATTTGACGGAGCATCATTTCCAACTTGCACAGTTGGCAAATACCTCTCCTAACTCGACCAGAATTAATCGGATTTTTGTGACTAAAAACTTGCGGGGCAAAAATTACGTCTGTTTCGCTAGATTCTTGCGTTTGAAAAGCTGATGAACAGAGAGAACACCCTTTATCTGAACCCCTCCCAACTTTTTTTGTATTGGTGTACCGAGTGAGTTCAGTCTGGAAGTCTTGGCGGATACCTTGATGTCCGTTAATATCAACCGTTTGCTTGACATAATCACGCAGGATTGTAAAATTGTCTGATTGTGGTTGATTCTGGATAGTTTCAGCGAATACCTTAGTAATATGCTTAGTTATTTCCTCAAACAGAATCCGCATGTCATTTTCATCTTTGCCGCTATTTTGCAAAAGGTACTTGCCAGCGATAAAATACCAAGGTAACGGCACGCCACCTTGACTTGGGATAGATGCAAAAGCTTCTTGTAACTTGCTCATCCCGAGATAAGAAAGGATTTCGTTTGCTACGGTTTCCCGTGACGCGAACCCGCCAACCAGTTTCTCCACCTCAACGAGATACTCCGCTAACTGATCTACGCGGAGATCGTCTTCAAAATCCAATGAAATATCTTCAGGAATTTTACCTTCCGTTTGAAGTTGCTGAAGTTTTACCAATCGTTTCCCCGCCGAAGGTGCTTTATCCTGCCGGAGAATCTTAAAACAACCTTTTTGGATTAATTCCAACATTCCGTCCGGTTGAAAGAAAGCATCATAATAATCCGCATATTTGAAACCTTTCCCACCGCGTGTAAACCCATTTAGATTCTGCCGAAGCCGCGAGGTACAGTATGTCTTGAGTTTTTCCACAACAACCTCAGCAATATCATCTCCTGAGGGGAGTACTTTATCTTCCGAATTCCGCACTCGTAGATATGTCACTCCAGTAGGAAAAAACAGGAACGGTTTCCACCCAAAATTGTCGCGCATCTCTGCAAGTAAGGCATTGTTAATGACGTTGGTCAACATCCCTCGGTTCTCGGAAACCTTGTGATATGAAAATACAAGTTTTCCTCTGCTTAAGAGGGTAAGGGAGTCTCGAATGTCCTGTCTTTCCAAAAAACTCGCCGGATTTTTCATGAAATAGGCGATGAGATCCGAACACCGGCACATATTTTTTAGAAATTCGTGACGGTCAGTCGGAAGTTGGCGATCAAAATTTTGCGGATTGAGATCCGCACCGTATTTTACTTGTGTATTCAGGACTAAATAACCAATATCCTCGCGGTACTCATCGTATTCCGGGCAGAACATATCACAGTTTAACCCTTCTACCCATTCATCAAGATAGTTGTAGAACTCTCTTTTCTTCTCAGCATCGGCCACACTCAACTCTCGGACATTTACCAACTTATCCAAGTCATGAAGTGTATAAGCAATAAGATAGAGCTGTTTTTCAATAGGACTCAAATCCGTTTCAGATTCCCTCACAATCTGCAAGGTTGGAAAAACTCCGTTCAGGATATGTGCCAGCATGCTTTGGTCGTCATTGCGCGCGTATTTTTTAACGGAACTCCCTTTTGCCGATCGCAGCGTGTATTCTTTCTGCATTCGGGGTCCCACAACTTCAACATAGTCTTGCAAAACGCTATCATTATCTGGAATTGCCCCTTTCAGCAGTGCGATATGAGCGGAAACTTCTTCGACTTCAGCCTCGTCGCCCGTTAGATCAATCAGTTGATCAAGTTGTGTAGGAATAGGTGTCACTTCGCGACTCTCCTCGCTGTCGTCTAGTTGACTAAACGTTTCGAGTTGTTTAACCATTCTTATTCCTCCCCTGCCCAAATATAAGGTAGTGATTGTAACATGAGCGCGTCTTTAAAAAAGATAACGCTCAGTGGATTTCCTTCGGAGTCAACTAAACGGGAAATACCAAAAAGTGGAGGCAAGCGCAAACGCGCTCTCAGTTCATCTGTTGATTCCTTACGGATGAGACACAAGAGTTTTTTGTGCTTGAGGAAACGATTAATCTTGTTAATGTCTTGGAAATTGCCATCAATCTGAAAACCTTGACGCACCTTTACCTTGCGATACGTGTCTTCGCTAAATCCGCTCAAAATTGCCTTATTGTAGCGGAGCCTCAGCTGCTCAGGCTCAGGACGATATTTTAGCAACCGTAGATGGACATCAACATACTGATACTTATGGATTTGAATATCACGTGCTTCAACGGTTTGCATGAAATCATACTTGTTTATCCATTCGGTATCAGCGTTCCTGAGAACCCATAGTAAATCGTAGGTTTTAATTTCTCCATCAGTTTCGTCAAGGATGCCACACGTGAAGGGCGTTTCACCGCGAAACTGCGTCACAGCGTTTTCAATAATTTCAGGTTGATCCTGGGTGATTTTATAATACCATTTCACCCGTTCACTGATGTCCACCTTAAAAACATCCTCATAGGTTTCTGTCAGTTGTTCGCGTAATAACGCGTAGTTATCACGCAACCGAGGGTGCCCCAATGTATTAATGACATGGGCAGGATGTAACCAACCCCATGAGCGTTGATAGTTCCGAAAGTCGTTGGTAGGTGAGAAAATACGCTTATCTTTTTCCTCGTTTTGCATGGACTCTATCAACAAACTTTTATTGATTACCTCAGGAATATCAACCACTTCTGTCCGCTCGGCTACATACTTCGGGAGCAAGGAGTGCGCCACAAATTTGGTAAATGCAACTTCCTTTCCATCATCTTGTTTGTACCCTTTGTGTCTTCCAAGGCGCCCGAGGCGTTGAACCCATGAACCGGAATCCAATGCCTCAAAAATGAGGTAGTTAATTTCAAAATCAATACCAACATCAACCGTAGATGTCCCGACAATCAATTTTGCCTTACGGTTGGCTTCTCTTTTTCGTGTGCCAGTTATCCCAGTAATTTCACCGAAACTATAGGGGAAATCATGTTCGTTAAAAAACTCTGTGATACGCTTTGCTGTTGCTACTGAATTAACAATAATAGCCCCACGTGAATTTGGATTGTCGGAAAACCAATTTACTATTTCCTGATAATGGTTTTGAATCCATGCTTCAGTCTGTCTCCCAACACTATGGAAGTGAAGTGTAAAAGGTTGGCAAATCTGATTCCAATTTTGTTCGTCAGCACTTTCAAAATGATAGTCGCCATCAATGATTTTGTACCGCAGACCCGATTGCTCCAAACATTCTAACAGCAGCGGGTTTGGTGTAGCCGAGAGAAAGACAAATTTCTTTTGATTGCCTGTCCCTCGTGTTTGTTCGATGATGTATAACATGGCAGTCAGGACAGAAACTACTTGTGAAACGTCGTAGATATGAAATTCATCAAACAGAAATATGTCATAACAATTCAAGATGGTCTGCAATAGTCGATCAGGGTTTTGGTGCTTACTCATATACTTGAAATTAGCGATGAGATTGAAAATATCAGGATTCGTGAGCAGAATCTCATGTCCTCCCGCTACAAACTCTATCGCTCTTGCTTGGCTGCCCAACTCCAATTCCGACCGTAACTCATATAAATGTTCACTGAACATACACTCCGGTGTTATATCGCGATTGAACTTTTTACAGTAGGACTTTATCTGTTCGAGCTGATCAAGGATTAATTCAATTGTTGGGTACATCGCCAAAACACGACGATTGTCAACCAATCCCGGTAGATATGCAGCAAGGCTCTTTCCATCGCCTGTCATAGCTGTATTAAACACAACGTCAACATCAGGATCGCAAATTGCATCATATGTTTTAACCTGATGTTCCCGTAAGGAGAGCTCTGAAGGCACACCTGCAATCGGATCAGATTGAGAGAGGCGAGAGTAGACAGGTAAAACTTTAATGGGGTTCATTCTATTCTCCTGAAAACATGGAATTTTAGCATTGTAGTTGCATTAATTATACCATACAAAATTTGCGTTTTACGCAAAATCCAAAAAATTCGACATAAGAATGCGGGAAATTCGGTCTTTTTTTGAAAAAAGCCAGCAATTGGAAAATTTTCTTGACTTCTTACGGAAAAAAATGTTACAATACTATTGTGCAGGACTGAACCCTCCCTCGGCGGTGGATGTAGGCCCTGCTTTTTTTATGCGGTTTGTTTGTTCAGGAATCCGGTCGGATAATTCCTTCAGATATTGGCTCTAATAAATTGAATGCCTGGTCAAGGCCATACCTTGTCTTAGATTCAATCGGATGCTCTCGACGCAGCAGCGCATAAGCACAAAAATCGGACAACTGAATGAAATATGATTGATCGGATTGCTTAAAAAATGGATCTTCAAGAATACGATCAATTGCACCATTTTTTAAAGTTTGCATGCGTCTAACTAATCTTGTGTAGATAGCATCTTTCCCTTCATCACAGATCAAAATCGCGTGACTATCCCATGTCTGTAGCGTTCGATTGATACCTTCGAGTAAAGCTTCATAAGCATGCCCGCTCGCTTTAGTTGGAAATACAGCGTTAAAGAGTCGTGCCCCTGGCAACATCGCTACCATCTGAAGTGTCTGTTTGAAAATTTGGCATCGCCGTCCTTTTGAGACTACGTTATCGGCAATTTTTCCGCGCCCTGAGACAAACTTCCATGCATGGAATTCGGCGTGAATAAAGATACCGTCGCTCGTTTGTATATTACGCCGGAAATTTTTTATTTTCTCAAGACAGGAGTTCCATCTGTCAGCCCGAATTGTTAAGGCTGAAAATATGGATAATTCCTCATCTCCAGAGTCGTCAATGTAAATCAGGTGCATTACGCCTCCTATGCTGACTAAATTGGAAAGTAAAAGTCGATTTGCCTTATTTTATGATATTATACTAAAATACTAATCACAATTAATATGCTAACACATTTTCGGATATATGTCAAATTTTTTCTTCATCTCGTAATCGAGGACCTTCTCATCAACGTGTGGGGATGTGGCATACGAAAATTCTAATTTTTCAATCTCGGAATCGAGTGGCTTCTTACCCCGGATATTAATTATACACTACCCGTCCTTGGTTGTCAAAAAAACGCAAACATTTTCGCCCTCTTTTGTAGCATCATGCTGTTGGTCTCCTAATTGCGATGAAGTTTTTCCAGTCGTTCATGGACGCTCCATCCCTCCGATTCTGTCGTTTGATTTGACGTATTTACACAACTTCCCTGTAACCCTTAGGTATGTCTTCTCTCTCTGATTATGTAACGCACGCGCTTAAGCCTCAGGCTTTTGCGGCTTCTTGACTCGGACGATTGGTAAATCTACGTATTTTTTTCCGCCTTGCTTCATCTCCTTTTCTTGCTTCTTCATCATGAATTCCACATAGGTCTCTAAGTCGCCGAAAAGAGCAGCGAGCCGTTCTTTTGCTTCAAGGATGTCTTTTCCGGGATCGTCACACATGAGTTTCCTCCAATATCGCCTCTGGGTATCAATACAGGGCGGCGAATAGCCCGCATCGCGACAAATCTGCTCAATTTTTGAGCGAGTATTGAGGAATGCAAACAATTTCTACGACACTTCTAAATCCGCAGAATAGACTTCGGACATCCGTTGGACAATTTCTTGAAACTCCGCCCGAAATTCTGGGGGATCCAAAACCTCCGCTGCATCGCCAAGACTCAACACCCAAAATGTGAATTCCTCTTTCGGCACTTTATAACGGACAATCATCGCACCATCCGCACACCGTTCTACAATCTCCTGCGACGGGTGGCGTTCTTTCTCCGTAACGAGATACGCTTTGTGCGCTGCAATTTTGAGTGTGACGTTCATCGGCTCACCACTGAAGAGCTCCCACCGAGATGCCAAATCCTCGGACAATGAAAAATCTGCTGGAGGTTCAAATCTTTCGGAGGTCAATTCAACTTTCTGGAAGCGGAGAATTTTGAAGGTTAACGATGTATTCTCCGAGAGATCCGAGCGCGCCTCAAGATACCAATCCTCCTTTCGGAAAAAGATGGCATACGGATGGAGTATGTGTTCAATAGACTCTGTTTTTCCGCCCGACAGGTAACTTGCACGCACAGCCCTTCGAGTCAGAAGTGCCTTCTCTAACACATCAAAATATGTATCACTCTCAGTGTAAAACCTATCTGATTTAAGTTGAACTGAAACGCTGTTGCTCTGAAGATAGTCCGTTTCTGCTTCGTGAAGAGTGTCTACTTCCCTTCTAAGTGCCTTTTCAATGTACTTCGCGAGCGGCGGGTGAA
>PYIY01000029.1:6890-124074 GCA_003635195.1 Candidatus Poribacteria bacterium
GTGAAGTCTTTCCAATAGGCTTTTGAGAGACTTTGTAAAACGCTGCTGCTTTGCGAGAGGTGAAGCCTCAATCACCAATTTTAGATTCCGAGCCTCTGCTTTTGTAACACGAGGCCAGGGCATCTTGTGTTGCCCCTGAATCCTATAAAAGACACCTCTCTTTTCCACAATGTAGTACTTTTCTATAATCTTCAGATCGTTATAGATACGGCTTTTATCCACACCATACAATCTTGCTAACACGTCAACTCGCATTCCTGAAGATCTTTCCAGCGTCCTGACTAGATCCAAGATACGCCGCACTTGTTTTCTGCCATCGCTATAGCCCATATCCTTCTCCTCGTGAATAGTTACAAGGACCGTCCGAATCAAATAGAAAATATCGGACGTATAAAGACACGTCTTCGGTATCTTCGAGAAACCCAAAACCCTTTGCTTCTCGACATTCACCGCCATTTCGAGAGACCTAAGAACGCCAAGACCGATAAATCCGAGAAAAGTAGGGGCGCGAACACGGGTGCACCGTACAAAAACTTTTCAGTGTCTTCTGCTGACGGGAGGTGTAAATCCGCCAGCAGATGCAAGAAAAAACCTGCGATCCCGACGAAAAAGTTAACCCCAAAGACAGCGATACCGTATTTCGAGAGCCCTGCCTGATCGGGTTGACAGTAAAGCGTTATGAAATACCCGACGGCGAGGGCACTGGTGATCACGGGTATCCATTCCGTGGCATCAAAGAACCCGTTTTGTGCGTGGTCTAAGGCAGAGAGCAGGAAGTTTCCACACCAACCACACCCTGATAGAAATACCACCCATTGCGCCCATTGTCGATCTGTATCGGGAATCATTTGGTTTGTGACCAGAAGCATGCCAAGCCCTGTATAGGCAAGCGGTGCGACAAAAGGTGCGGTATACACCAAACTTTTCAGCGTCAAATCGGCGAAGAATGCGCTGCTGAGGTGAAAGAGCATACCGGCGATGCCCAGACAGATCGCACACCCAGCGATACCCAGTCGGCAGAACTTTCGCAAGTTCTGCTTTTCTGTAAATATCGTCAAAGCCAGAACCACTGGAGCAGCTAATGAAAAATAAAAGGGGATCCATTCCACACGGTGGGCAAATGCGTTCACAGAGTGGGCAATGAAGACATCAAGTGCCAAAAACCCAAGATTCAGAAGTATGTAAACGTCCAAGAGCGTCGCTGCGAATCCGCTATTGTTTCGCAGCTTCTGACCGAAGCGCTGCAGCAATTTTCTTCAACTCCGTTGTCTTTCGCAACAGTTCATAGTTGCCGTGCCATTGCACAAAATCCGCACCCCCCATAAACGCCCCATGTTTCGCTGTCCGACCGTAGTAGTGCCAGAGATCGAAAAACAGGAAATCGATCGGCGCATCAAAGGCAGCTTCCGTCAACAAGCCTTCCTCCCGCAGTGAGCGCATCAACGCCTGTGCCTCGGCGATCTTCTCATTGGTATCGACGACGACGCCTTCAGCTTCTTGGTAGTAGGTCTCGACGTGCGATCGGGCGTGGCACTTTAAACACGTCTCTTTCATGGCATCTTGTCCTTGATGAAAGGTAGGACGTTTTTCACTCACCGCCGCAAAAAGCCAATACGAGAGTCGTTCTGTTGTATCGTGCGTCACGTTCAAACCGTCTAATCCACTGAGATGACACGTCGCACACGTCGGCACCGGCATATCTGCGGTCGTCAGGCGCCCCGGCGATGCTTTGAGGTTCATATCGGCTTTCTGGGCGTTGTAAAGCACACCATGCTTTGATTCGTGGAAGATTTCGAGCTGGGAATGGTCGGGGCCCATGTGGCACTGCCCACAGGTTTCGGGTTCACGTGCTAAAGCGATAGACGTCGAGTGGCGGGCATGACACGCCGTACACGTGCCAATAGAGCCATCAGCATTGGGTTTGCCAATGTCATGACAGCCGAGACACCCAACCCGCATTGCACTCTCACCTTCGGCAAGCGCTAACCGATTCGCCGGACGATCGACCGCACCTTTGTGGTATTTCTCAGAATACGCAATCTGCTCGGCTGTAAAGTCTTTACCCCCGGCAACTGCAGCCCACGCCGGTGCTGCATGACGGGAGCGCAAAAACTGATGATACTCCGTCGTATGGCACTCACTGCAATTCTTCGCCGTTAGGTGCTTAGCAATGGTAAATCCCCGATGGGCGAGCGTCTCTTGCCCCTCCAGCGCGTGGTGGCAATCCAAGCAACTCACACCGTTTTCGGCGTGTGCACTCCGCTGAAACTGATGCACAACCGCAGCTGTCTCCCGACGATGGCACGTCGCACACTTGCCCGTCGCTAAGACGAATTCGCGACTGGGTTGGTTTTTGTCTACCTCAGGGCGATTCACGTGGAAGACCACCACGACGGTGAGTAAGATCGCTGCGAAAAAGATTGAGATGAAAATCGTTTTTACTGACATCTTCAACTACTCCAGTCGCTCGCACCCTCAAAGCATACAGAGCAACAATTGCCAAATAGAACCTGAGGAAATAATAAGTAGGGAATCTTCTCTTCTTAAAGAAGCGGAAGATACACTCGCCATTGAACATATTAAGAGGCACTACGATTCTGCTAGAATGCCAATTTCGGCTGTCTCTGAAGAAACAATTCGACAGATTACCAGTCCCGACCGTATAAATATAGCCAAACAGAGTATTCAAGCTTGGGGGAACCTAATTCCTGACGTAACATCTCGTGAAAGCAATATGGTGATACAGAATGCTGTTAGAATTAGGGTATGTCTGATAACTTTCATGATGTGATTACCTTGTGAAACATCACTTTTTATCGTATCAGTCATGTTATCAATTATACGATAAATTTTCAAGAAAACCAAACAATTTTGCCGATTTATCCACGGCAAAACTTGTCTTAACTTTGCTAAATTTTGGTCTGAATAAACGATGGCACTTCAAAATTTTTCTTGACAAAAATTGCCAAAAGATGTTATATTATACCTAAGCCAGTGGGGAAGTGTTTCGGCTTGCACAACCTGTGTAAGTACTTCCCCCTCCCTCGAAACGGGTTGGGCTGGCGAACTGGCAAAAGCCTTTTGATTTTCACAAGTTCTCATAAAGGAGAACCACATAAGGACACTCTTCTAAATGTGTTTAGTTCTGCGAAAACAGAGATGGAGCAGGCTAACGAAGTTGTTGCTTTAAAACAGAGAGAATTTTACCAAGATATCACTGAGAGGTGAGGTTTGGAAGTGTCGTTGAAACAGAGGGGAGTGCATTATGATACAAACAGATACCCTTCAAAGGGTGCTGGGAATGGATCCAGTCGACCTTCACGTATTCAGACGGGATGAAATTCAAGTTTTCAATAAAGGTATCTTTCCTCGAAGGGTGAACGGTGAGTTGGGGCTATTCATTGACTGTCCGATCCGGAAGAAGGAAGTTCAGCTGGACCCTGAGGAGTACATTCGTCAACTTTACGCAAGAAGGTTGCTGAAAGTCTATAAATATCCCAAAGATCGCTTAAAATTTGAATATCCCATCCGTTCTGATCAAGAAACCAAACGTGCCGATATTGTTGTTCTTGGCAGCGACCCACAAGAGACACCCTACATTATCGTTGAAATAAAAAAATCATGGCTGTTGGCAGGTAAAGCACAACTCCGTTCCTACTGCAATGCGACGGGTGCTTCCATCGGTGTATGGACCAATGGCCAACAGATGTTCTGCTATCGCCATAAGTCTCCGAATTACTTTGAAGAAATTACGGATATACCCACCGCAGAGCAGACCCTTGCGGATGTTCTCAACGCCCCATTTACCCTTAAAAATCTGATTCTCAAGGATAAACTTGTTATGGAACGAAGGTCTCTGAAAGACATCCTCTTGGAATTAGAGGATGAAGTCCTCGCGAATGCAGGTGTTAACGTCTTTGAGGAAGTTTTGAAGCTCATTTTTACCAAACTTTATGACGAGTTCAAGAGCCAGAAAGACCAGAACGAGATCAACCGGCACCTATTGCCCCTCGGTGCAGGGCATATAGCGAGTGATGAGAGTGGCGTAGCGGAGATTCAAGACGACAATTTTCGGCGTATGCAGTTTAGAAATACCGGACAAACCGATACTGAGTTGCAGGCGACCCTCCAAAGGCTTTTTGACGACGCACGCAATCAGTGGCCCGGGATTTTTCCAGAAATTTCAACCTTTAAGCTGTCAGATAGACATATGTCTATCTGTGTCTCAAGTTTACAAAATACCAAGTTATTGAATGCCGATTTACAGGGGATTGAGGATGCGTTTGAACACCTTCTGGGTCAACGTAGAGGTGGATTGTCTTTCACACCGCGGCCTGTTGTTGATATGTGCGTGAAAATGCTGAATCCCAAGCGCGGTGAATCTATGATTGATCCGGCTGCGGGTACAGGTCGTTTTCCAATCCATACTGTTTTCAAGATGACCGGAACCTCATTTATCCATGCGAAAATTCCAACCGAGTCAGAGAAATATATCTCCAAGGTGTTTGGTATTGATTTCAGCGAAACAGCTGTCCGGGTCGCCAGGGTCCTGAATCTGATAGCCGAGAATGAGGAAACGAATATATTACCCCTGAATGTGCTAGACTACGAACGTTGGGACGACATCGCTGAAAACTATAGAGGATGGAGCATTGCCTACGGTGAAGGATTTCAGAGGCTCAAAGCCCTCAGAGCAGCGGAAGACGGAAATAGATACTTTAACTTCGACATCTTGATGGGACACCCCCCCTTTGGCGGTCCGGTGAAGGAGCACCGTATCCTTCATCAGTATAAGCTCGGCAGCCGGGAGAAGCGTGAACACCCAGAAATCCGAGTGAAACGTGAGGCACTCTTTATTGAACGAAGCTTGGATTTGCTGAAACCGGGGGGACGGATGGCGATGCTGCTTCCACAAAGTTTCTTCAACACTACGGCTGAGAAATTTGTCCGAGATTTCATAGTTACAGAGGCACGCATCTTGGGGGTTGTTGGGTTACATGCCAATACTTTCAGGCCCGATGCCTCTCTGAAAACGAGCGTTTTGTTTCTACAAAAATGGAACGACGATCCAGAAATCGGTCCTCTCTGTCCGAGAGTTGATGACTATCCAACCTTTTTGGCAACCAGTGAACAGAGTGGTAAGGATAACGCCGGCAATTACATTTACCGCACAAGGCACAACGGTTCCACCATTGTTGAACACGATCTTCACAATCACGAGGGCAAGTTATCCGATGGCATTGCCGAAGCCTTTATTGAGTGGGCAAAACGTGAAGGCTTAAGTTTCTGGAGTTAGAATGGCTCACTCTGATAACGAAAAGATCCGTGTCTGGAAGGAAAGAGCCGTAATTGATTATGTGTCCCCATTTATGAATTTGTGGCTCTGCTTGAATGCCTGGATGAACAATGAGTACCCAAAGCTGTCAGGAGATCGCAACAAATTAAATAGCCTGAAGGCGAACCCGAGTCCACTCCTCGATAGATTTAAAGAATTAATGGATGCCCCGGACACCAAGGCAACGCTTGCCCCGGACATCAACGCAACGCTTTTTAGAAGTTACTTCGCAGAATTGCATCGTGCATTGATAAATGCGGATATCCGTTACCATCAATTCCCTGATAAGATTGTTCGTTTTGACTGTTGCCTGATTGATCAGACGACGACCCCTCGCAATTTCGAGTCTATCTTAGTGCAACCGGGAGAAATTACGGCTAACGTTCTGTCTGAAAGCGGTGACATTGAACAAGAAGTGATAAAGTTAGATGATGACGTGTGGGTTGAGGGGGACACTGAACGTTTATTCAAGGCTTATATGGAGAGCATCTACCAGATCAGGTGTAACCTCTTTCACGGGGATTTAGTACCCGACACTGAAAGTCGTCAGGTCATTCGGCTGCTTTATTTGACGCTCATTCTGATCATGGAGGAGATTGGTTGATGCAGTATTCAATCGTCAATTTCTCAGAATTTAAAGCAGAGAATCTCAGGATTGATGCCGAATATTGGCGCCCTGTCTTCATTGAAAACGCCTCTCTCCTCTCACCCCATCAGAAGATAAGAGATTTTGTGTCTCCAGACATCCGCAACATCAAATCGACTCCCATCAACACGGACTTTGCGTACCTGAGCGATTCCCAAATTTCACCGAGGCACCTTGAATATAAAACAACAAACGTGCGATGGGGCGAGGCACCGGAACAGGCGTATTACCTTTTAGAAAAAGGGGATGTCGTCGTTTCTATGAGGATGCCTGATCGAAACGCAGTTGCCCTCCTGAAAACCGATGGTGTTGTGGGTAGCAGGGATCTCGCTGTTCTCAGATCCAACCGTATAACGCCAGAATATCTTTTCGCTTTTTGCAAAACCGAGTACTTTGTAAACTGTTTAAGACGAGCAAATAAGGGGAGCCTCCCTCTTGCTGTGTCAATGACAGACGTTTTAGATACAGCCGTGTTTGTTCCATCTGACCCCTTTGAGGATTTGATTGCGAAAACCGTGACGGTTTCTATTTTTGAGAGAGAGAGAGCTCAACAGATAGACACCGAAGCCGAGAGCGTTCTCCTCTCCGAACTGCGGTTGACAGACTGGCGGCCGAAATCACGGTTGACCTTCGTCAAAAACTTCTCGGATATGCAACGCGCCGGACGTATTGACTCGGATTATTTCCAACCGAGATACGAAGTGGTTGTCAATGCTATTCGGAATTATCTTGGCGGCTCCGCGACATTGGGGGATTTGGTGACGTTCAAACGAGGCGTTGAGGTGGAAAGACAGCAAACCCTTGAAGCGGGTATCCCGTTTGTGCGCGTCAGCGACCTCAGTTCTTCTGAAGTTACCGAGGAAAAATACATTTCCCAAGAATGCTATTCCGACATGCAAGAACACCAACCCCAAAAAGGCGACATCCTTTTGAGTACAGACGGAACTCCTGGCATCGCTTATTATGTGCACAGCGGACGGAAACGGATGATTCCAAGTAGCGGAATCCTCATATTGAAAAGTGATACCGATAAAGTTGGCAATGAATCTCTCACACTGATTCTCAATTCAATCTTGACACAAGAACAGGTTCATCGAGATGTTGCAGGAAGTTCATCAATCCAGTGCTGGCGATCAGATCAGGTAGCAGCAACACGGATTCCACTGCTCTCCAGAGAGAAGCAAGTTGAAATTGAACAAAGACGCTCCGAGTCTTTTCAGTTGCGTCACCGCTCCAAAAAATTTTTAGAAAACGCGAAGAAAGCTATTGAAATTGCGATAGCACAGGATGAACGGACTGCTAGCAACTGGTTAGAATCCGCCCATCAGAATCTTAGAAACGGCCGAAACGAAGAGTTGGCAGTCTCCGACACCTAAAGAATAAGGAGCATCCGATGGCGAAACGAAGACACTTCACCCCGGAGTTTAAAGCGAAAGTTGTGCTTGAGGCACCTCGCGGTGAAAGTTCCCAAGCGGAAGTGTGTCGGCGGTATAACCTCGAAAACGCTGCATCTCTTTTTGAGTCGAGGGATAAGCCATCTCAGAACGCAGCGGAGCGAATCGCGCACATCGAGCAGCTCGTTGGACGGCTGACCGTGGCAGTCGACATCCATGAAAAAGCCTTGAAGTGGGTGAGCGAAAAGAGGGATCCGGACACTCAGGACGGAAAGAGTTCATCTGAATGACGCTGAGGCTATCACCAATGCCAGCGCATGCCTCGGACATTTCATCCTACAGAGAAACGCCCTTACTCAGCATTAGGGTATTTGACCCCTGTGAAATTTGAGCGACAATCCTTGTCTTAACTTTGCTAAATTTTGGTCTGAATAAACGGTGGCACTTCACTATTTAATGTTATGTTGAAACCGATTGTATTTTTTGAGATACCTGACGAATACGAGATCGAACTTGAATTCAAAGGCAATCGTCCCACCATGAAATGCCGGTGCGACATATCGCACAACAATACGGTTGCTGCTATTTACGACAGTTCTGATGATATTATCGCCACATCTATGAGAGATTTGGCAGAATTGGGCCTTGTTAAAGCGACACTCATTGCTCTGTACAAGATAGATTACTTAAGCGAGGGGATGATCTAATGATTTTTGTGTGGCTTGTCCTATGCTGTGTCCTTGTCAGTTGTGGTGGAGACGATGACAGCTTTGAAGAAGCACTGCCAGTTGCGAACTTCGTAAGCGCACACCCGCCAGGGGGGTGTCTCCCGGCGAATGGGACGATTACGGTGACTTTCGATAACCCCATCTATCCTCGCAGTGTCAAGGTCAGTCATGGGACTGTCAAAGTCGCAGACAATACAGCGATAATCACGGTCATCCCGCAACCTCTACTCGGATTGACAATCACTTGGCATAGCGGTACGCAGGTTCTCAACTATGCTTGGGCGGGTTGTAACTTCCCATGATAACATTGTGCTAATTGTTTTGTCTTGCCATCGGAAATTCGGGCGACCCTCTAAACCAAGATTGTGAGTGCGTTTCAACGAATAATGGTAGAATGTAAGTTCAATTCTTACTTAGTGAACTCAACACCACATATCTTACGCCAACTGCAGTGTGAGAAACCACAATGTGGAAAGCAAGAAGAAATGGCGCATATCTGCGGACATAGGCGAAACTCATCTATGAGGGTGTGGATATCGGCATGCCCACACTCTACAGATATACTGGGACCGAGACGATTTTTCGCAACCTCTTGCCGATCCCTGATGTCCTGTCGGGCGATGGGTGGATGGAAAGCCTTAACCCGACACGCGAGGATTCATGGGATGTGCCAGAACAGGCTGTGAAATTGGCGGAAGAAGGTCAGTTCTTTGTGTTGCGTTTTTCTCCGCCTTTCGGCGGACCGCAAGGCACTTTTAACCTCAAAATCAAAGCCAACTCGGTTCGGGGTCCTGATGGAAGTTAGTTATCTGTTGGCAGTTGTCAGAAATAGGAGGGGTTAGAAACCACACCATAGGTGTCAATTTAGGGGTTTCGTGCTCCCGTAGGTTGGGTTGAACGGCGGTGAGAGAGTAGAGGTCGGGAGCCAAACACACCTGAAATCCAAGAGGTTGCCATATACACTCAAGAACATAGTGAAACCCAACTTCACAACGTTTGCATTTCGGAAACCACAAAAGCGTTGGGTTTCACTCGGTTTTTGTGTGGCGTAACATCTATGGAGTAGGTTCATTTTTCTATTGCTTTTCAGGGTTTTGGTGGCATTCGTTCAACCCAACCTACAGTGTTATGAGACAATTTTTTCTAAAATTGACACTTATGGAGGGGTTAGAAACCACACCTACAAGTTTATTTCAACAAAGCGAAAATTGAAACAATAACAGCAATAACAGCACAGCCAATCGGTATCCATTCCTTGAATGCTAACCGCCTCCCTTTCAACTCTGCGACATCGGTTTCAACGTTTCGCAGCCGGGTGTCAATACTGTCGAGTCTATTCTCAATTCTATCAAAGCCTTGCTTCATTAATTCATAAAGCTCATCAATGGTCACGACTGCCACCTTTTTTCTGTGAGTTTTTCGATTGACAACAAAATCACACGGTATTCCCAAAACAGCTGTTAAGGCGAGGTATCGCTTGTAGGAAACCCGCTAACACCGTTCTAAAGATGGAGGCCAGGACTTGGCGCGGGAAGCACCAAGTTAGAACTCCTGTCCACGAGCTTAGATATAGTATAGCAGAAAACAAAGAGCAGGTCAAGATGATTCGTCAAGGGAGGATTGCCAACGGGAGGTCAAGAAAACCGAGATTTCCTACGTCTTTAGGCGGTGGGTGCTATCACGCTGCGATCAGCACCTTTCCTTTTCCGGTAGCACAGATGGTTCCATCCTCTAAAGCGAGACTGGCTTCAGCATTGATAAGTTTTCGCGACATCTTCGTTCGATGCGCCGAAATAATGAGTTCCGTGTGAGTCGGTGCGGGTTTCAGGAACCGGATTTCAAGTGAGGCTGTAAACGTAGGATTTTTAAAACTCGCCATCCCGACTAAGCACATCGCTTCATCCAACAAGGTACTGATGACACCGCCGTGTAGAACGTCTGCCCAATTGGAAAAGTATGCCGATGGCATATATTCAATTGTAAGTGCCGCCCCATCCTCGTCGATTTTCGGGATGCCTCGCACCCCCCACGGATTTATTGAAGGCGGGGCACCACTCACCTCGTGGCAGTAACCCGTGACGAAAGTCGACGCTTCGGTAAAGAGTGGGAGCACAGACTGAATTGTTTCCAGATGCCGGGCACGTTTCCCCTGTTTTCTCAATTCCGGTGCCACCGTTTCTCCTTTAGATGCGACGATAGGCGCGAGAGATTGGTAGGCTTTATCCCCAAAGATTGGCATTTCAATATCTGCGGGGACAACGGCGTTCACACGAATGTCATAGCCGCCCACCTCGTTTGCGAGATTTTTTGTCATATCAATCACACCGGCTTTGGAGACTGAATACGGCAGCCGCCGCCCATCGACGTTAACCTTCTGAATGGGAGCCACGTTGATGATTCTGCCATAGTTTTGGGCGCGCATCGTGTCCAGCACGGCTTTACAAGAGAAAAACACAGCCTTGAGTCTGTCTCCGACCATCCAATTCCACCCCAGATCCCAATCTAAATCTGGCTCATCCACGTACGAGTTTCCCATCGTCTCGGTGACATCCATATTGTTAAAGAGGATGTCAATTCTGGAGAATTCTGAGACGACTTGTGCCATAGCCGCTTTTATCTCTTTCCACTCGAGCATATTGGTACAGATTGGGAGGACTCTCTGTCCGAGTGACGCGATCTCCGTGGCGGTCTCTGCGATAATTCTGGGGTTAAAATCAATTAAAGCCACATCGGCGCCCGCCTGCGCAAAATCGAGCGCGGCGGTTTTCCCCGTCCCTTGTTCTATCCCTGTCACAACTGCGACTTGATCCTTTAGATTCATCAAATTCTCCCTTTCGAAGGTCACCCGATACAGGAATGCCCAAACAAGTTAGACAGGATGTGTGGGGTGCCTCCGAGCGCGCCTTATGCCGCCATTTTCTTTTTTTCAAATTTCCGAAAGAGGAGCGTCCTGAGAGCGTTGGTTCCACTGTATTCAACTCACGGTAACCCGACGAATGTTAGGGGCTGTTGGCTCTATTGTCTCCGATTTCCGATAGACTTTCAGTTTTTCCAGCGTCTCTTTGTCTTGGAAAAGTTGATAGTGTGCTTCAAGGTATGCGATGTGCTCCTCATGCGTCGGAGAGATGAGCTGCCGTTTTTTCAGTTCCATATCGGCGACAACATGGACTTCGGGTCTATTTCCGAACTGTCTCAGCAGTTGCGCCCGAAAATATTTGGTGTATAATACGGGATCTTCTGTCGTGTCCCAGTTGTGCGGGATTTCCATATTGTAGAGTCCCTGAATATCATCGTCAGCGGGTAATCCTTGCTCGAAAAGGATTGGGTTTGACGATTCTTCAACATTTTCACAGCCTCCTGCTGCCATCAAGCCGAGACTGAGAAGGCAGACAAATAAAGCCTGAATAACTTTCATTCTGAGTTCTCCTTTAAATTTTCTGAGAATATCACTCACTTGCGTTTAAAAATAGAGATTGTATCCAAAGAATGCCTTTTCGTGAATCAAGACATCCTTATCAGTTGCACAATATAAGCAATAACCGTGCCAATAGGTGCAAGCCTGTCTTACCAAGGGGTGTTGGGACGAGGCATCGCTGGTAGCACAAGAGGGGATGCGGGAGAGAAGGATCTGGGGTGTGATGTAATGGTTTAGCTTCGTGCTTGGGGCGGTTGTTGTAAAATACAACAGGTTCTGCGAGAGAAAGGGCGGGAAGCCATGCGAAAACGAGGTACAAGGCGTTATGTGGCAATAAACGACAGTGTGGTATATCGCAACAGTCTTTTAAGCAATATTAAGAAATCAATATCAAGTTTTGAGGAAGGGTGGAAGCACAGGAAGACTGGAAGAAACACCATGTCCGCAATCTTCCAATCTTCCAACTCATTTGGGGATGCAAAACTTCAATGTTAATACGGAAACTTGCTTAAACTTGCTCAGCGTGTCGGAGCTGTCACTGTCGTATGCGATATTCCTTCAACTTCCGATGTAGCGTGGTTCTATCGATGCCTAACGCCTGAGCGGCAGCGGAGATGTTATTGCCTGTCACGTCAAGGGCGTGAAGGATGGCTTTTCGTTCAACTTCGTCAAGTGAGTGGATAACAGAGGCATCTGTCAGGTTTCCTGTGGGGTGGATTTGTGGTATCGACTCTAATATCTGTAGCGGGAGGCTCCGCTGTTGGAGCAGATCTGTTGTCTCAAGCAAAACGGCACTTTCAATGGCGTTTTCGAGTTCGCGTACGTTGCCGGGGAAGTCATACCGCATCAAGACGTGTAAGGCATCCGTGGAAATGGCGACAATGGATTTTTCGGCGAGTGCGGCATATTTTTTTAGGAAGTGGTTCGCCAAGAGCGCAATATCTTCGCGCCGTTCTCTCAGAGGCGGGATCACGATGCGGAACCCTGCAATGCGATAGTACAGGTCCATACGGAAGTCGCCCTTTTTAATGCCATCTGCCAGGTCCTGATTCGTAGCCGTCAGCACACGGATGTCCGTGGAAATCGTGCGTGTGCCGCCGATTCGCTGAAATTCTCGATCTTGTAGCACGCGCAGCAATTTTGCCTGTAACGCCGGTTGCATATCCCCGATTTCATCGAGAAAAAGGGTACCTGTGTTTGCTTGTTCAAACTTCCCGATCCGCCGCTCGGATGCTCCCGTGAAAGCCCCGCGTTCATGCCCGAACAACTCACTTTCAATGAGTGCTTCTGGGATGGCAGCACAATTGACCGCCACGAAGGGTCCCGATTTCCGCGGACTGTTATAGTGTATGGATTTTGCGACCAATTCTTTGCCGGTGCCGCTTTCGCCTTGAATCAGGACGGTGATAGCACCTTTTGTTGCCGTTTGAATCTGCGAGTAGAGCTGCCGCATCTCTCTGCTTTTGCCGATGATACCATCAAAACTATAATTTTTTTCAAGTTCAGTCCGTAAGGAAATGACTTCTGCCGTCATGCGTTGGATCTCAACATCTTTTGACATGTCGTGGTAGCTGACAACTTTATCCCCTATATCGTCCTGAAGGGAAGTGGTAAAGTGATAAAACAATCGGGGGTGTTCTGGGACACTGCCGCCAATTTCTTCCAAAATGTTTGTGAGATTCTCAATGGGCCCGACGTGTGCGATCTCCGATAGCTGCAACTTTCGGAATCGGGCGTTGATGCGTTGGTTAAGCACCTCCGGCGATATCCGGATAAAGTCGGGCTGGGCGATATTAAAGAGTTGGCAATACTGCTGATTCGCAAACAAGATCCTGTCGTCGCTATCTAACACAGCGATGGCTTCCCGCGTCGTATTCAGCACAGTTTTCAGCCGTTGATAACTCAGCGTCAGTGATGCCTGGTACCTCAAGGACTCCTGTTCTACGTTCCACTTTTCGACGAGCGACGTCGTAATCTGCTGGATCTCCTCCCGGGTCACGGGTTTACGGATATAGAGCAATTTGTGGAGCAATTCCATATTCGTGACAATCTCGTGAAGCGGTTTATCGGTATATGCTGTCATGATAACGATTTCAAGATTCTGCTCAAGTTTCCGAATCCGCCGAATCGTTTCGATGCCATCCATACCGGGTGGCATCCGGATGTCAATGTATGCGATGGCGAAGGGCTGATTCGATTGCTTTGCAGCTTTAACCATCTCATAGGCTTGATCTCCACCGGAGGCGTGCAGCAGTTCAAACGAAGGGAGATGGGAAACCGTGGTGTTCTCGGAATCTGTGGGCAGAAATGCGTCCACCAAGGCATCGGAGGTGGCTTTCCGGTGCTGTGTGCCCAATATCTCCCGAAAATCAGCATGGATTTCGTCTTGATCGTCAACAATGAGAACGCGTGTGTTAAAATCGCGCATTTCGCTACTACTCCTTACCAGTAACCAGTAACCAGTGTCCAGTTAAAAGAGGTCCTCGTTTAATGAACACCCTTTGGTAACTGGTAACTTCTTTACTGGTAACTTCTTTCACATTGTGCTATCTATGCTCGTAAACTGAGGAACACTGGAACATGATCCGTATTGTTGTCCCCTTCCCTTTGCCCTCACTCAATGCTTGTATTCTCCCACCAGAGCCAATCACAAAATTTGCGCTTGAATGCAAGCCCAACCCATTCCCCTGTGCTTTGGTGGTAAACCCTGCCGAAAAGATCTTATCCATGTGTTCCGGAGCGATGCCGATCCCACTATCGGTAACATCAAGGCAGAAAAAATCGCCATTGATGGTAGCACGGAATTGGATGCGGGGAATTTTACTATGTTCACCCGATTCTGCCAACGCATCAATCGCTTCAATCGCATTTTTGATGATGTTGACCAGCGTTTGATGAAATTGGCTTTCCTGGATCCGAATTTCTTTCGGGACAGTGTCAGCGTCAATTTCAATGTGGATATCCCGCCTATCTATTGAGTCTTGGAGTATCTTGAGTGCGTCTGAAATTGCAGCCGTTAGGTTTATATCCTTGCGGGTTCCGCTGGTGATGTTATATGAATCCTGGGTGCGGATAATGTCAACGATATGTCGGGTTCTGTCCCGAATCCGCTGTACGATTTGCTTCCATTCTCGACTCACAACATTGTAATCATCGGATAGCGTCAGAATGAAGGGGAGGACTTTCTGTCCCTGTGGGTCATTCTTGACGTAATCACTGAAGTTATCTTGATGGTGTTCAATCGCATTGGCGAGCGCGTTGAGGCGAGATGTCAGTTGATCGTTGGTTAACTGGTGGTGGATGGTGTCAATCCCGACGGCGACGCTGTTGATCGCATTGCCGATATTGTGGAGGATCGTATCAATAATCTCTAATCGTCCTTGGGCGAAGGCGCGTGCCAGTGCCTCTTCCCGCTTGATTCTATCGGTTATGTCGCGAAAAACCGCCACGCCGCCTGCCCAATTGCCATCTGAGTCCTGCAGGGGCCGACTACTCGTGCTGATGTGAATTCCATCTGGTACTTCGGGTCCCTTGATAAACATTTCAACGTCGTCTACGAATTTGCCCTGGATAGCAACCATAAGTGGCAGTTCATCTACAGGAAGCGGGGTGACTGCATCGGAATAAAAGAAGCCATATTCTTCACGCCACTCATCAAAATCCATCGTAACCTCTGGCAAATCCGGGGACACACCCATGACCTGCATTGCATAGGGATTCGCCATGATGATACGCCCGGTTTCATCGGCAACAATCACCCCATCAGAGATGTTATTAAAAACGGATTGAAAGAGTTGGGTTTGTGCCATCAATTGATCGTTGATGGCTATCAACTGCGTCTCCGCCGCTTTGACCGCTGTGATATCCCGAATAATAGCAACCCCGCCGCTGACGGCACCATTTTTGTCATATATCGGTCTCGCAGAGATGTTGACATCCAGACCGTCCGGCAGTTGTGAATTGCGGACCCATATCTCAACGTCATTCGGCTTCTCACCCCGGAGGGCTCGAACGAGGGGCAGTTCATCAACCGGGAACACTTCTTGCATATCGGGTTGAAAAAGACCGAGTCGCTCTGGGGCTTCCGTCGTATAGATATTTCCAATCTCCTGACCTACAACGTTTCCCGCTCTTTCATTAAACAACGTATATCGGCCCTCTTTATCTGCGACGATAATGCCGTCACTGATAGCATTGAAAATGGCATTCATCAACTCATTCTGCGCTCGTAACTCTTCAACTGTTGTTTGCAGTTGCTCCGTGACCCTCTCGAGTTCGGTGATATTCCGCATCGCGATAACACCGCCTATCACGTCGCCAGTTTCATCGAAGAGCGGACGTCCACTCACATTATAAAAAACACCCTCCGGTCTGTTCTTATTGCGGATAAACAACTTAACATCGTTGGTTACCTCACCCTGCATGGCTTTGTAGAGTGGGAGTTCCGTTGAGGGCACTAAGGTGGTCTTGTCTGGATAAAACGCCCCGTAAATCTCATCCCATTTTTCAGGGCTCTCTCCGGTTGGACCCATTCCTGCAATTTCCCGTGCCACTGGATTGGCAATTAAAAACTCGCCGTCTAAAAGGGTGGCGACCACTCCCTCGCTGAGACTGTCAAAAATCGTTTGCATCAGCCTGACTTGATTTTGCAGTTTGAGATTGGTAGCTTTTAACGCAGCATTTTCACGTTTAAGTTCTTCTATTGACATATTCACCTCTCTGTCTTATCTGTCCTTTTTTTGCTTTAACTCAGCCCACACAATCGCAACATTATTGACTGGGCTTACCGATAAAGATAGGGTTCAGGACTTACGCAAAGTGTGTAAAAAAGCAATATATTTCACCCAAAAAGGCGTTATTTCCGTGATTTAACCCCCTAAATCCCCCTTATCAGGGGGACTTTAAGAGGAACTGCGTAAGTCCTAAGGGTTAAAATTGTGAATGCTATAAAGAACACCATCTTGTTTATCATGGCTTGCCCTCGTGCTTCTTCGCTTGCGAATTCGCAACCTAATTAATAGTGATCAGGCGGTTGCGGCACTTCAAACGTGTATTCGATGCCGTTGAGAATCACTGTATAGGATCCGGTGGAGAATGTATCAAGTGCGATGTCTATGTGCTTGCGTTCATGTTGAGCGGTTACGTTGAAACCATCCAGTAGAATCTGGCAATTTTTCTTTGGGATCACTGGTTTCCATGCCTCAATATTGATAACGTCTTGCGTGCGTTCTACGTCTGTTTTGAAGATAGGTTCACAACCGATGTCGTAGTATCCTTCCACGAAATAGATACGATGGTTTTCTATTACCATAAAAGACTCCTTCAAGGGAGATGATCAAAGACATCACTGTTATTTGGTTCTTTCGGCTGTTGGACATTAGATGTTTCCTCCGGATATTTCTCTTTCGCGATACGCTGAAGAATCCGGCATGTGTCGTGAATAACACCCAATACAATCCATAGCCTGACGAGTAGTGCTAAAATGAATATGCCAAACGCAAGTGCGATGATAGAAAATAATACAGAAAGATCATCAGAATACATACTGGTCCGCTCCTATTAGGTTGCGAATTCGCAAGCTCATCGTTTCAGGTTTCCCCACGATGTTAACAGTTTACGGGTCGCCTCGACACTTCTCGGTTCTTCTTCTGGCTCGTCTATTTCTTCAGGTTCTTCTGCCTTCGCTGGCAGTGTTATGGGTAGGGTGTGCCGGTTTGTATTGCCTTGCGTGTCCATAACTTGAAATAGCAGACTTTTGACACCTAATAGATCGTTTCTGCGAACCGCAAAGTGTGTTGTCTCCTCTCTGTTGTTTAGTTCCTTCCACCCTAATACTAAACCGCTATTGCTTTTAGAGATTTGTGCATGGTGGAGTGCGATATTGTTCTTCAGGTCTATTGCTAACTCAATATGCTGCTTGCCGTCAATGATAGAAGCTGTGAGTTTATGGACTTTCAGAATACTCGGTGGCTTATTGGCGATATTGCGTTGGTTGAAGTGTTTGTGTTTATCAAGCCATCTGGCTTCAAAATCGTCTATCTTACTGTCGGCAAGTTTCGGGATTCTATTTAAACAGGACTTACGCATGATGCTCCTTTGTAGCATAACCTGTTAGGTTGTGCCGCCAGAACGTCTATGTTTTTTAGGGATCTCCATCTCATAGCACGTCCCACGGTCTGTAGCATAAACTGTTAGTTTGTGCCGTCGGGAGCAGCGAGTTGACACTTACGGAAACCACAGTTTCTGACGAAGTTATAGACGGAATGCCTTCTTTTTGCGTAAGTCTTGTTGTTGATAGATATTCCACCTAAAACGGAACATCAAGATCAGGGACGAAATCAGAAGCAGGAAGCGGCGGTTCTGGTATGTATGGCGTTTTCTTCAACCTTACTGGGTCCATAACAACCCCCATAAATAATACGGTTCCTGTCTGGTTATCACGAATCGCGAAGAAAAAGGGACGATCCACAATAAAGGGAATCGGCGGTATAGTCGCATCTGCTGCCTGAGGTTGGGGTCCATCGAAAAAAACGTAAGTTCCCGTGGCGGCTTCGGTGCCTTCCTCATTGACCTCGACGACTGCCGTATGCGTCAGATAACTAATAAACACCGGCACCGATGAAGCCGTCATGCGACTGAAATCGGCGCGATCTTCGTCAAACGCGATACCCATGGCGAGTTGTTCTAATGCCTCCTTCAGCTCTACTGAATATTCCAATTTGAACTTGGGCATGACGAGCGACACGTCCATTGGCAAAAATTGCGACATCCAACCCTCCCAATTCTCAACACTCAAAAGGTCTAAGAAGGTGTTGAGATCGGTGTCAGGATTCGGTAAGAAGATATACATGCCCATTTGACCATCCCCGTAGGGGAGACTGACAGCCTGAAACTGATCGTCTGCATAATAGGGATACCCGTCTGTTCGGCGCATCATCGAGATTTGTGTTATGCTACCGTCCGCGAGGAAGAAGGGTTCGTCCCGGGTCAGCGAGGTGTCGAATTCTTCTTGCCAATCTCCTTTGAAATAAATCCCACTAATCAGACACGCTATCGTTTGCGGGTCGATTGCCTCAACAACACTCGGAATCGCCCCATTAGTGTTGGTATTTATGCTGTCGTTGATAGTGTCAACATTCGTGGGCTCTGTGAAATCGAGGGTTGCAATTTCTGTGTCCAAGAATTGATCGTTCCGATCCAGAAAACCGGGATCGAACTCAATATCGTCGGCAGCCCAAAGTGCGTTTGCGATCTCCAGTGTCACCTTTGAATCGGGTGCCTGAAGTGCCCTTTGCAAGTAGACATAGTTGGCATTGATCGATCCGGGAGCTAATGCTTGCAGTTGCAACGCAGATACTATTGCTCGTTCGGTTTCACCCGCTGCGCCGTTGCGTGCCATGGCGAGCGCAACAGAGAGACTGTAGGGCGAGAGGAGTGTATTGTTATGCTGATCGGTTTTTCTGAGTGCGGTGAGTAACTTAAATCCGAAGGTCGTATTCGCCCTGACAAGGTTCGGATCCACAGTGTCGAGTTCGTCTCGGTTGTTATCAATTGTGCCGAGGTCAAACCTATCACACCCGGCGGACATGAGTAAAATCATGCCTATGAGTCCGAGAGAAAGCGTGGTAACTATCTGTTTTCTATTCATTAGTTTTCCTTTCTTCTGGGTGATTCCCCCTACAAGAGGAGCAACGCGTGAAGGTGACATCGCGTCCCTGAAATTTGTCGGCATGATCGATCCACCGTAGAGGGTGAGCGATGGAATATCTAACCGTGCGAGTCTCACGACAGGACCCCGGACGGTCTTATGGTCATTTGAGCCTATTTGCGTATCAGGAGCTTCCGAGTTGCCGTGAAATCGCCTGCCGTCAGTGTATAGAAATACACACCAGACGCGACAGGTTCACCGAAAGCGTTTCTGCCATCCCAATATGCTGCACGGTTCCGATTGTGATAGATACCAGAGCGTTGATGCCCGAAGTCTAAATCCCGCACGACGCGTCCATTGATGTCATAGATCGTCAGTGTGACATCGGCGGAGGTTGCTAATTGATACGGTATCCACGTCTCTGGATTAAATGGATTTGGATAATTGGCGAGGAGTGCGGTCTTTTTCGGTCTCAACCCCTGCTGCCCTTCTACTTTGGTCGGTGCACCTTTAACACTTGCTTTTTCTATGATTCTCCCTCCAAATTCTGTTGCCTCAGTTATATCTCCTAACTTATCAATGACTTGGAATGTTATCTCAATTTCCTCCCGATCTTCCCACAAGTCCGATATGTCAAAAGAAAACTCTATCTCAGTTTTTTCGAATGTAGCCCAACGTTTAAGCTGAAGTCCACCCTCGCCGGGAACAAGCAACTGGATTTGGTGGATGCCATCTGGATCGCTTGCTGAGATTGTAACATGGGAATCTGTATTTCCAGTTACTGTGAGGTGTGTCTTGGCTGTGGAAGGGGACGCTGGATAATTAAAAGCCGGAAGGACCTCTAACCAATGTTTGTCACTGTTCGACAATATGGTAGTATCGAAAAAAGGTATCAAGTTTTCTTGTAAGGACCGTATATTTGTAAAAGGGACCTTCAGGTTCTCCCAAAAACCTGCATCACGCCGTCTAAGACCTGCATCCTCCAGGGTTCCATGATGATTCATGAGATATCTCTTATCGTCATACTGATGTCGTAATCCAAAAGTATGCCCGAGTTCATGCGCAATAACCGGCCATGGCATGCTTAAACCAGGGACGAAAGCCTCTCCGCCATGGCCTTTCGACCATGCCCCACCACGACTCCCACCTAAGCTGATATGATCTATTACGACGAGATAGATGTCTTTATCTGGTGTATATGGATCAGTAGGTTTCCGCTCTGCGTTCCATTTGGCCTCTACTTCCCCGAACAAAAAATGTTCGGAGGCAACTTGAAAATGGTTTTTAAACAACATATTCCACGTCTCTGTTGTGATATCCGACTGTATCGAAAGCAATTCTTTATCGTACTGAAAGGTTTTACCACCGAGATGTGTGGCATAGAAATGTTGTACAGCTTCCATCTTGCCAAGCAAGGCATCCTGCACGTCTTCGCGCGCTTCTTTGTTACTTGGATAGATGTAGATGAGTCTCACGATAGCGGGCTCTATCCACCCAACCCTTGGGCTGCTTAAGGGTAAATGAAGCTGTGTCGCCTCTGCCCGAGTATTGCCATCATCGAATTCAGGCGTAAAATTCGCGCGAAGTCCATAAAAATTTCCAATGCTGTTTTCGGTGGTTCCTGTGACTTTGACGTAATAAATCCCTGCGTTCACGTTGTGACGGAGGCGCAAGTTTGCTATTAGACCGTCCTCTATATCGTCGTTTGCAGGCAAAACGGAACCTGTGCTATCTTGGAGTTCTATAACTACGTCACGCCCGAGGAAGGTATAAAGACGCAACTCCCCCGGACCGCTGATCTTCACCTCAAAGTAATCGACATCACTGTTCGGCTTTATGCCACCCCAGCGAGCCCAATCTACATCCGAGGAGAGTGGTGTTGCGTCAGCAGGCGTATTGCCATGGTCATCTACATGAGGAGATAACAAGTTCCCGGTGGCATCAGAAAGAAGTATCCCCGTTCCGCTGGAAAGGTCCCCTTCAACTAAATTCAAAAGAGACCAAGGGTTGACAGCAAGAACCCTAAAGAACAATGTAATGATGGTGCCATCACCGCTGTTTTGATGAGGAGCAGAAGTCACAGCAAACCGTAAGCGCGCTTTAGTGGAAGACAGTTCATCAAGCTGTATTTTTCCGTAGAATGCATCGGCAGGAAAGAACCTGCCTTTTTCAAAATCAGCATATTCGAGAACAGTGGGATTGTACGTAAGCCAAACCTGGCACCCAGCAACGTTCTGTCCATTTTCAATGGCAATATCAACAGAAAATATATCCCCTACACCGGTCTGCGTCGCAGCAGGAGGCTTAATACGCATAACCGTATCCTGTGAGAAAGCATTCGGTGAAAAAATTAATGAAACCAACAGTATACGCAATAATGGTAATACGAGTCTGTTTTTCATTTCTTAATGCTCCTTAACGCCAGTTTGATAAAAGTGGGATGTCGGGTTTCGCTACCCCTATTTAGGCGAAACGTGTCTTGAAAAACGGTGTATTTGTCCAACTTGTCCAGTTTTGAGTGTGTATTTACCGCTCTACCCGACCTACAGATTTATTTTCAAACTCACGTTAAATACTTAATTTTCGTTCAGTTTGTGTTATCTTCTGTGCAAACGAACACAAGGAACTCCTACTGCCGTATCAACATCCTCCGCGTTGCTGTAAACTCCCCGGCAGTCAGTGTATACAAATAGAGTCCGCTTGCCACGGGTTCACTCAATTCGTTTTTGCCATCCCAATGCGCGGCTCGCGCACGGCTTTTATAGATACCCGCCGGTTGATGTCCCACTTCCAGAGTCCTCACCGGTGTCCCGTTCGCTGCGTAGATCGTCACCGTGACTTCCGCAGGTTTTTCTAACTGATAGGGTATCCAGGTTTCCGGGTTAAACGGATTCGGGTAATTTGGCAACAGTGCTGTCGTTTTCGGGGTCAACACCGCTAAGAGCTGTTCCAGCATCAGAATACCTCGCTGGTAGTCAGAAGAGGTCTCCCCTAATAACCGGGCTTCAGTCAACCACCGTTGGATCTTCTCGGCTGTGATTCGTTCTGTTAAGCGATTATGTATAGCAGGGGCTGCAGCTCCCGCAGGACCGATTGCACTCGCGACCAAGACGAGATCAGCAATATTGACGACACCATCGCTGTTGACATCCGCGCGACTCTGTCCTATTGTCCCAAGAAGTGAGTCAACCATCTCCAAGTCCAAGATGTTGACGGAACCGTCTTCGTTAACATCAACATCTGCCATAACATCTGCCATTTCTACCACTGGATCCGCTGGACTTACCGCGACGGGAGATAACTCCCATAACAGGACAGCCCTATCCATACCCCCGCTTGCGAGCGTCTTTCCATCCGGGCTAAACGACACGCTATAGACAGCACCCCAATGTCCTTCAAGGGTATGGCGGAGTTTCCCCGTGTTGACATCCCATAACCTGATGGTATTGTCCACGCTTCCACTTGCGAGCGTCTCCCCATCCGGACTAAACGACACACTATAAACATTCATCCAACCTGTAAGACTTACTTTAAGGGTGTGGCGGAGTCCGTTGACATTCCATAACCTGATGGTAGCGTCCGCACTCCCACTTGCGAGCGTCTTCCCATCCGGACTAAACGACACGCTACGGACCTTATTCCACAAACCCCCCTCAAAAAAGGTATGGAATTCCCCCGTGTTGACATCCCATAACTTGATGGTAGCGTCCGCACCCCCACTTGCGAGCGTCTTCCCATCCGGACTAAACGACACGCTATAAACCTTCCAATGTCCTTCACGGGTATGGCGGAGTTCCCCCGTGTTGACATCCCATAACCTGATGTCCCCGCCCGAATCCCCACTTGCGAGCGTCTTCCCATCCGGACTAAACGATAGGCTATAAATAACACCGCTTCCTTCAAAGGCGTGGCGAAGTCCTCTTGTGTTGACATCCCATAACAGGATAGTGCTATCCTGATGCCCACTTGCGAGCGTCTTCCCATCCGGGCTAAACGATACGCTATAGACATTAGCCATATGTCCTTTAAAGGTGTGGCGGAGCCCTTTTGTGTTGACATCCCATAACTTGATGGTATCGTCCATACCTCCACTGGCGAGTGTTTTCCCATCCGGGCTAAATGATACGCTATGGACCCTCCATCTATGCTCGCCAAGCTTTGTATATGGAATATCTTGGGCAAAGGTGTTTAGGAGAACAAGGTCTAAAAGTATAAGGAACGTCAGAGTTGCTTTCATCAAGTGCTTCATCGTAAAATTTTCCTTTTCGGAAGTGCGGTTTTTAGGTGGTAGCAGCGGAAGGATTAGAGGGTGCATGGCACAGCGTAAGTCCAGGCCATGCAGTGAAGACATTACTTCCGTATTAACATCCTTCGCGTGGCGGTGAATTCACCTGCGGTAACGGAGTCGCGTGTGGACTCCGTGGACAATGTATAGAAATAGACACCGCTCGCCACGGGTTCACCGCTGGCGTTTCTGCCGTCCCAATAGACCGCCCGCTCGCGTGTAAGATAGTATCCGACAGGTTTGAACCCGACAGCAATCGTTCGGACCAAACGTCCACTGGCATCGTAGATTTTCACACGTACATCTGCCGCTTCCGCCAACTGATACGGTATCCACGTTTCCGGGTTGAAAGGGTTGGGGTAATTTGATAGAAGTTTTGTCTCCCTAACGCTCTGATGAGTTTCTGCCGTTCGGTTTGGAGCTTCTATCCGGGCATCTTCAGCAGTAATCAGTAGGTTCCCCCAATGTGCCCAGTCGCAGTCGTCTTTTTCATGGGGGTCGGTTACCAATTCCAGCAACAGGGTTTCACCGACAAACTCGGAAAGAGAGATATGCGCATCTGTCCAACCGGGTGTATCTGTAAAGTGTTCAAATTGCGTTTCACCGTTTACAAGCACTTTAAAAAGCACACCATCACTACATCCATCTTGCAACCCTATCGAAAAAGAGAACATCATTTTCTCTGCTTGAGGGAGAGAAAGTAAGAATTGGAGAACGGTTTGCCCACCTTCCGGTGGAGGGGCAAAGATGCTCCGCTTTTGCACTCCACCGATAGTTATAATAGTCGGTTGACCTGATCCCCAAACACTTCCCAGTCGAAAGATGTCATCAGACTGAAGGCCAGCGACAAATTCTGCATCTCTCAGATTATAGGGTGGAACCACTTGCTGACCGGGTTGAAATAACAAGAGGACATGAGTAGGTAGTTCAGTTTCAAGTACATATTTCCCTTGTCCGGTATGCCTCAGAGTATCCGGGAAACTTTTTATGGGTTCGTTAGGCAGAAAAAACCCTACCTTTGTTAGCACATCGGGTGGTTCGGCAATGATTTTAGGTTCTCCCCAGTTTGCCCAGTCCCAACTTGTGTTTGCATTCGGGCCTGGATTCGTGGTAAAACGCAGCGTAACCTGTTGTCCTTGATAAGGGGTCAAATTCAGACTGATATGCTTCCACCTTTGTTGATTGTAATGTTGACGAAAAATCTCATTACCTTGGACTGAGACGATGAATGTCACCCCATCAGAATTTTCAGAACCTTCTGCCAACCCAATATCGAATTCCAAATGGATCTTAGGACTCTCTGGTAAGGATAGTTCCCATTCCCCGAATGCATCGCCGCTGATACCTTGATAAGGGGGGGATGCCCAAATTGTAGTTTTGTGAATACCAGAAAGAGAAATACCAGTCCTACGGAAAGTCGCCCCTTTCTGTTGCGGCAACTCTTGTCCGTTCACGACGATACCAGACCTTAGATGTAGAAGATGCAACTGTGACAATAAATCAATTTCATGTGAGTCATTAATCTTTTCCAATCGAAACAGCGCAGCATTCGCTGTTACACGGGATTTTGTCACAGAAACGCCTGCTGGCAAGGCGTTAATATGTAATTGCGAAAAATCACGTGGTGTATCACTCAAAAAATAAGATTTCTCTGGATCCAATCCGAGTAATGTCGTTTCGTTGTAGGCATGCCAATGGGGAAGACTCCGATCCGTTCGTACCTGTGTTACGCCAAAGACTCTTTGATACCCAGTGTCTTCTTGAGGCAAATGAAGAATAGTACCACCGTCAGTGGTACTCAATGTCGCAATTTCACCATCCTGTCCGACGTACCGGAATAAAGTTTCAGGTCCCCAATCTGTTTCAAAATCAGGTTTCAAATCAAACTGTTGCCAAGCGCGTGCGATTGAGATCAATTTCTGTGTCCCAGTCCGATCAGGTTGCAAGTCCTCCACCGACCAGACACGAAGCGTTGGCAAAACACCCCACTTCTCATACGAATCTAAATATTCTTGGTAAAGTTGTGGAACTCTATCGGGGTTAGGCAACCCCAAATAGCCGTAGGGCACTGTATAGGGAGAAAATAGGAAAGCACTAACCGGATGTAGTGTTGACACTGCTGGAAGCTTCCAGCGTTGTGCAAAGCTCTCACGGAAGAAGGTAACTTCATGAAGGTGTTCGCCGCTAAAAATAACCCCCGGCATCGCCTCCGCCAATTCCTTGTGCATTAACACGTTACCTTGACCGGCATTTAACCCTTCAATCAACCCGTTTGCATCGTTTACGACAATGTGACTAATATCTAAATGAAACGCGTCCACCTTATATTTTTCCCATACCTTTTTCAACTGTTGAACGAAGTGGTTCCTAAATTCAGAACTTGCAAGATTGATATAGGCGAAGCGTCTAGGATTATTTATTTCATCCCACAGCCAGCCAATAAGATTCCCACCCACAGGTTCTCGAAATTGAAATTTTTGAAATTTTGCGTAGAGGGGATGATAGGTTGAAACGCCGACAACGTCAGTATGCGGCATTACCCGAAAACCGTGTTGATGTGCCATCTCAACGAATTTTCCAAATCCAGGTTTCGCCGTATAATCTGGGTAATTAACATCGTAATCATCCTTTCGCCACCCTGTCACATAGAGTATAGCTTTTGCAGGATCAATTTGTTTCGCCAACTCATCTAATATGCCAACATCCAAACCGTGAAGGTGATAGATAACAACCAAACCAATTTCTTGAACCCATGTCGGCATCTCATCCAATCGCCACGGTTTGAATGTCTGTTCCATCCATTTTCGATACTGCCTTGCTGGGACACGCCAATCGCCTGTGTATGTATTCAATCGCCATGTAACGGATTGCGCAGATGTAAGTGTATCGAAAGGTGCCTGATTCTGGGTTTCAAAACCGAGGGCAAAACTCTCTCTATCCTTTTCATAGTGGAGTACTTTGAACTGAAAGGTTTCGTCCGTACTGCGAATGGAAACCCCACCCTGTTGACCTTGAACAATCGCAAGTTGTGCCTCCCAACTCCCGGGATAATTGAAACTTATGGAGGTAATTGGAGAGGTAGCGTCAACCATTTGTCCACCGTCTGCCGGAAGAATGAGGTCCAAATTCCTGACATTTAGGTTCCTACATCCCCACTGAATCCCATAGACACCCGCTGTGTTAGAAATGCCTTCCTGTTCAATAACCAAGTCCCCGATGCTCTGGTCAACGGCAATGGATAGACGGATTTCGTTCTGTCCTTGACTATACACAAGTTCTGCTTTGAGGGGTGCAATTTTTCTTGCCGTTTTTAGCGTAGCCTGTTCTGTCCAGATAGAACCCCCGTTTCTCCTTAATAACCCACTACGTCCGCTGATACCTATGGGCACACCACCCGTATTCAGAGGCAAGGTATAAGTTTCGGTTGTGAGTTTGTTATGGAGTTGCGTGATAACGCCGTTTTTAAACTGGACTTCATACGCGTCGGTTTTGGCGAAGACGGCGTTGTCAAGAATGGTAAGCTCGGCAGATTGTGCTGTTTGGGCATAAAGCATACAGAATAGTCCAATGAGTATTGCTATGGTGAAAAGGTGCATGTTCATTTTCCTTGTCGTTTTCTCGAATCCGCGTCACTTGCGTATCAACATCTTGCGTGTTGCGGTGAAATCGCCTGCGGTGAGTGTGTAGAAATACACACCACTGGCGACAGGTTCACCTTGTGCGTTTCTGCCATCCCAATACACCGCACGGCTCCGACTCTCATAGACCCCCGCAGGCTGATGCCCAAGTGCTAACTGCCGGACGAGCTTTCCATCTATGGCGTAAATCGTCAGTGATACATCTGCTGCGTTGGCCAACTGATAGGGGATCCAAGTCTCGGGATTGAACGGATTCGGATAGTTTGCCAAGAGTTGGGTCTTCTCGGGATGCAAGGCATCCAAGAGGCTCTGGAGGTTGGCAATACCGTCTTGGAAGATCTGAGAGCCATCATCTTCAAGTTCTGCGAGTTCTATCCATTTCTGAAGTACCTCTGTGAGCATCGGATCCGGTGGTGTGAGTAGAGAAGGCGCCGCAGAGATCCCACTGAGTTCCCCGATGTGTTTGGCGACGAGTACGAGATCGGCGATGGTGCATTTTCGATCGCCGTTGACATCGGTTCGCGGGTTTGCGGGTCGTGCCTTTCCGAGGTCTTGCCCGACGAGGATGAGATCCAGCACATTGACGACACCATCTGTGTTAACATCCCAAGCTGGGACTTTGATGGCTATTTTTTTACCGATCGGATTCACAGTATACTTGGCGTCCTTCGCGAACCCAAAGAACCCGGAAAACGCCCCGTGTCCGCGATTGCTCAGAGCGACGAGTAAGACATTGGGTCCCCTTTTGAGTCTGACAGGGAAGGCGTCCTGATAATCGCCTGCCCCTCGGAGAATCGGGTTGTAATGAACGAGTTCACCGTTGAGCCAAACTTTTACCTCATCATCGGAGCCGACAAGCATGGTGGTCTCCTGTTGCTGAGGTGCGTTGAAGGTCAGTGACCCGTAGACGACATGCTCATAGATCTCAGAGCCGGATCCCCAGCCGAGGGCGTCGGTCATTTCATTGATGTTATCACCGCCGGCGGGTGCGAGGGTATGTGCTTTCCAGACCCCGCTCCCCACCGATTTGTCTTCGGTTGCACCAAAGGTTGCGACTTTCACTTCCGTCGCTGCGCCGTTTGTGGCTTTCGCCAGCAGATCGGTCTGATCGAGACGGTATCCCGGGACAATCGCCCATAACCAAGGTCCCGTTATCTTCGGGCCGGCTTCTGGGAAGGCGGCGTTCACGAAGTCCGAGTGTGAAATAGAGGTCGTTGATGAAAACTTTTCTAAACTTGATACGTCGGCGATCGCATTTTGCGTCAGTCCCATCCATGCCAAGTTCCGCAAGGAGGTCATCGAGGAGACATCCGTGATCCTATTGCTACTGAGATCCACCCATGCCAAGTTCGGTAAGTTTGCCAGTGGCGAGACATCGGCGATAGCATTGTTGCGCAGGTCGATCCATGTCAATCGAGTTAACCCTGAAAGCGGCGATATATCGGAGATGTCGTTATTTTCCAGACTCAGGCGTCTCAATCCGGTAAGGCTTGCAAGGACAGAAATATCGGAGACTTCATTTCCGGGCAGATAAAGATCTCTGAGATTCGTTAGCCCCTGTAAAGAGGATATATCCGAGATTTCGCCACCGCAAATGCTAATCTCCCGGAGCTTGGGTAATTTCGAGAGCGGGGCGAGATCTAATATCGGCGTGCCCCAGGTGTGAAAGTACTCGAGACTGATGAGTCCCGCCAATGGCGCAAGATCTGCTATAGGATTGTGGCTCATATTCAGTCCGTGAAGTTTCCGCATCTTCGCAAGGGGCGACCAATCCGAGACGATGTTATGCCCGAGATTTATCCAGCTTGCGTTGATGAGTCCCGAAAGCGGCGATATATCCTCGATCAAGTTATGGGAAAGATGTATATCTCGCAAGTGGATGAGCCTCGACAGGGGTGAGAGATCCGAGATGTTATTATCCTCGAAGTTTATTTCTTGCAATGTTATCAATCCTGCCAGCGGTGAGAGATCCGAGATGCCGTTGTGTCGGAGTTGCAATTCCTTGAGATTCTTTGCCGCCTGAAGCCCCTTCAAACTCTGAATGTCTCTGTTATTCGCTTCAAGATGCGTCAACGTCGCCATCTCATCGGCTGTCATCCGGGCATTCGCGGCTTTGCCGAGGGCTTCGTTGATTGCCTTGCGAAGGTTGGGATCGTCAATATTAACGGTTTGTGCCGGCGTTGTCAGGGGCATCAGGAAAAAGAGGACCGAGCCGATCAGTGTGCTAAGAGAAATCAATCGGGGTTTCGCCAGTTGCATGCTGTTTTCTCTCCTTTAAGTTTTCTGGGTTACTTCCGTATTAACATTTTGCGGGTGGCAGTGAAATCGCCGGTGGTGAGTGTATAAAAATAAACGCCACTGGCGACAGGTTCACCCACTGCGTTTCTGCCATCCCAATACGCCGCACGGCTCCGGTAGCGATAGATACCCGCGGGTTGATGTCCGAGATCCAATCTGCGAACCCAAACGCCATCTGCGGCGTAGATATCGATACGCACGGTTTCAGGCGTTGCTAACTCATAGGGGATCCAGGTCTCTGGATTAAACGGATTCGGGTAGTTCGCAAGTAAAACCGTTGCCTCGGGAACAAAAGCCGCCAAGAGAACTTCGAGATTGCCGATCGCCCGCCGGAACGTCAAGGATCCATCATCTGCGGCGCGCAAGGCCTCGAGTGCATCTTCAACGTTTTCGGGTATCAGACCGATGGACTGCGGATCCGCGAACGGAGCAGCGGCATCGTTGCGTTCACCGAGGTGTTCGGCGACAATTGCGATGTCTTTACCGTCAATCACACTGTCGGCATTGACATCGGCGCGGGGGTGTTGCGCCGCTGGTTTTCCGAGGGCTGTGGTCACCAGCGCGACATCCGTAGCATCGGTGATGCCATCTTCATTGACATCCCATGCCGGTGAAAGACGTTTGCCACCCACAACAATGTAGAGTTCAGTGGGCGACGCGGGGATTGTTTGACCGGTGCTTGAACCGGCGACGAAGTTTCGTAGCGAGATCCGGGTGCTTCCAACGGCTTTTGCCCTGAATCTGACCGACAACAGCGTTCCAGTGCCCGCAATGCCACCTTCAGAGACCCGTAGCGATTGTATTCCTGCGATCTTACCGCCCTTTTTAAGGGTGCCTTTCTCAAAGTACGTGCGTCCCCCTTTCTGCTTCAAGAAGGTCCCCTCGGCGAGGGTGTTTGCTGTCAAGACTAACGGATCAAAGACCAGATCCGCCTGCCATCCTGCCAAATCCGATATATTTTCGGCTTTGAAATGAACAACAAATGAATCACCGACATCCAGGTGGCTGGTGGCGGTAGACAAGGCGAAATGGTTGTTTGTTGGTACTACCGTGTACTCGGCATCGGGTGCGAACCCGAAAGAGCCATTGAACCCTCCCCAATAATCGTAAACCGCAACGAGTACGACGTTTTTGCCGCGCGTGAGCGTGACAGGGAAAAACGTCTCGTAATCATGCAGCGCCCCCCCAGTATCTTCGTTAACCAACGTGCCGTTCAGCCAGACCTTGTGCCGATCATCGCTGCCGGCAAACATGGTCGTTTTCTGTTGCCGCGGTGAATCCAAGACGACAGACCCGTAAAGCAAACTTGACGTATCCGCGCCGACGGATCGATCAATGGCAGTGGCAATCGGTCGCAGGTTATCCCAAGACCGCTCAGGGAGTTTCAGGGATGTCCACAGACGTTCGCCAATAGCGTCTCCAACTTTCGCACCGTCGGTCGCAACCCCCACCTCGGTTACACGACCGCCACTCGCACGGGCGAGTAAATCTTGGTTTGCAAACTCCTCAAAGTTGACTTCTGGGAACAGCATCCACAACCAGGGGCCCATGATCTTCGGACCGCCTTGTGGAAATCCCGGATTTTCCGACAAATTCAGCACTGTCTTCTCGCTGAAGCCTTCCAGCGGGGAAAAGTCGGTGATGAGATTTCCGCTGAGATTTAACGCTCTCAATCCGGTTAATTTTGCCAGCGGTGAGACATCGGAAATCGCGTTCCCGCGGAGACTCAACTCTCGTAGGGTTGTCAGTTCCGCGAGTCCAGAGATGTCAGAAATACTCGTATCTTCAATCCGCAGCACTCGTAAATTCTTGAATCCCTTGAAAGATGGGAGTTTTGACAGCGATTTGTTGCTAATGTTTATCCATGAGAGTCTCGGCAAAACAGATAAAGGCGATAAATCGGAAATGGATGTATCAAAAGCGGAGACACCTTCAAGACTCCGCATCGATGCCAGAGGTCGAATATCGCTAACGGGGTTGTGATCAATCCCGATTCCATTGAGTTTAGTTAACCCCGAAAGTGGAGATAAATCGGTGATCTGATTCTCCTCAAGTCCGAGCCAGTGAACGTTGACTAAACCTGCCAATGGCGAGACGTCGGTGATGGCGTTGCCGCGGAGTTTGATATCCTCAAGTTGCTTCAATCCCGCTAACGGCGACAGGTCGGAGATAGCGTTGTGTCGCAATTCGATGCGTTTGAGTCCTTCGGCATACTCCAGCCCGATGAGACTGCGGATGTCGCTATCATCGGCACTCATATGCGTCAGCCGTGCCATCTCTTCTGATGTAATCACGGCACCCAACGTTTTGCCAAGTGAGGCTTGAATCACCCGACGTAGATTCGCATCAGGAATGTGAACCGTCCCACCTGGTATCGGACGAACCGGACGGACGACGACCGAAGGGACCGGGGTATCCGGCGAGTTGAGCGCACGGATCACTTCGCTGAATCTATCCGTCCAGGCATCCCTTTTGACGTTTCCGCCACTCACCAAGGGCGTCAACCCGAGGTTCTGGAGGCTGGATTTTTCACGGATCGCTTTCAAAAACGTGTCTCTCTCTAACCCGACAGACGCCGCAGCATGTTCGGCATCAACGGGACCCTGAAAGGCTTCATAAAAGCGATGCACCGGCTCTATACCGCCAAAGACACCACCGGTGGCTTCGAGTGCCTTGCGATACCGCTGGGTATCCTCGGCAACCAGCGCATCCATCTGCGTTTGGGGCACATACAATCGCAACGCATGTGCCTTGTCAAAGGGTGGGTTCGCCGTCTGCTGAACCGCCGCACGCACGGTATCCTCAAACGTTTTCATACCTTCGGTGTGGCAGCCGATACACGACAGTCCATTATGCACCGCTGGATCGCTTGCCGCAGGGTTGGAAACGATTTCTGTCGGAGCGACATCTATCCGTTGACCCGAGGCATTTGAGATGTAATATGCCTGCAAGCCGTTGGGGAGGTTGAAGACGACCTCACCACCGTCTGCTCGGAAGGAGAGTGGATGGGTAAAGATGTTCTGCACACCCGCAGACCCCGCAAAGTCATAAGACTTCCAATACGCCCCGTGTGGCGATTTGTGCCGTTCAACGACACGGTTGTGATTCGAGACGCCTGAATCATTGAAGCCCGCACGCCAGACTCGCACCCCCGGCGCCGTCGAAAGATTTCTCGCCACATTTATACCTAAGTCTCTCTCCAGTTCTAAATCCGTCTCCGGCAGATCGAGTATCTCATGATACAGCGGCGGGAGTGAGGCAGTCGCCAAAAACCAATCCGCATAAACATACGGTACCTGTGAGTTCGTCTGCTGACGTAAGGTCGTCAGTTTTCCTAAAAGTGCTCGCTGTTTTTGAGCATCAAACTCGATCGCATACGGGTAGACCGCCTCAATCTGCTTCCAAGCATCCCCCCGAACATCCCACTCATAATCACGCAGGTCAATGTAGAAAATCGTCGCTTGGGCATCAATGGGTTTGGGAGGGATTACCTCATAGCCCCAAGACAGAGAGTTTACAAGTTTCGAGAGCGCAACCCGATAGGCACGCAGTGTTTCTGGACGCTCGCCGGCGTTATACAAGTGCGTCATCGTGAAATAGCGGGCGAACGGACGGTTAAATGTGTCCAGCGTTGAAAGATGGTTCTCGATCGCTGTGAGCATCGCATGCGGGGTAATGAAGTTAACATCGTGTTGGACGTCCCAGTTTGGCGCACCCGCTTGAATCCAATTGCCAATCGTTAGAATCGCAGTGGCAGAAAGGGCAGGTTGTCCAAACGGCATCCGTTTCGCAGGATCGTTTGTCAGCAGTCGCTTATAGAGTTCAGATGCTATGGGTTTCCCCGGCACAACCGCCCCTGAAGCGATTAAGCCTGCTGCCGAGTCTATGACGATTTGTTCGGTAAACGCACCGTGCGGACCATGGCAGTTCAGACAGTGCTGCTCAAAGATCGCATACGCTTGCCGGGCAAGGGGCTGCTGGGCATCGGCGCGGTTATATGCAAAAAGACACATCCATATTGACACGAATAAAATCAGTTTCCGAGGCATCGGGGTCCTCCTTATTGCGTCGGGTCAAATTCAAAATCAACGGTGAAGGTATCGGAGTCAATGCCGTCCGATTTCAGTGCATCAAGCAGATGTTTCCTCTTTTTTTCGGCGTATCTTTTCAGGGTTCGGGTATCCACCCCCAAGGATTCCGCCGCCTCACGGAGCATCGGATGTTGCTCAAGACGTCTCTGAGCAATAATCCGCAGAATCTCATCGAGATCCAGCCCCTCTATATCGACATAATCCGGGAGGGGCTCCGAAGTGCCTGTGAGGATATCAGCAGATGCATTAACGTAAGCACGATGTGCCTCAAATTGTTCTGCCAAGTTTTTGAGATTCTCGACCATCAGTTGAAATGCCTTTTTTCGTGCTAACACTAAATCCGTATGCATAAGCTTCCTTAAAAGTTTTTATGAATTACATTACATATAGTGAGGAGGAGAAGCACTTACGCAAGACCTCTCCTCCGCGACCTATATGCTAAAGTTTCAGATAATTGCGTGCTGTTACACCGAAGTGCCGTATCTCTGCCACCTGCACGTGGACAGGCTATTACACCCTACAGTTACGGGCTGAGCTGTAAACTCGATTGGTAGTGTTCCATAATTTCCTCGTGCGTTTCTTCGGATCTCAGAGCGTTTTGATCACTACTCTTCTGATTCAGCCGAATCTACTTTCTGTCCGTCGCGAATTGCCCAGATTTTCACGCCTTTGATTCTGATCGCATGGCGTTCCTCGTTGAAACGGGCAATACTTGCCCCACCCTCGTAGTCAGTTATCCCCTTAATTGCATCCCGAACTGCCACCGGATCGGTTGATTTCGCTGCTTCGATGGCGATTGCTAAAATTCGCATTGCATCATAGCCGGATAAAGCGGTTCCATCTGCTTCACTGCCAAACATCGCCATGTAGGCGGCAGCAAATTTTTGGGCACCTGGGGTGCTTGGATCATTAGAGGACGTCGTATAGTAAGCACCTTCCAAAGGCGCATTATCCGCCAAAGTCGTGAAGAACGTGTCGCCCTCCCAACCGTCACTCCCAAGAAAGACGGATTCAATCCCCATATCTCTGGCTTCCTTCATCAATAAAGGCGCCTCTGGTGCGAAACTGGAGATAAACAAAGCATCGGGATTCAGCGTTTGAATTCGCGTGAGTTGCTCACTAAAGGTTGTATCGCCGACTTGGTAGACCTCTTCATCCCCAACGATAGTGCCACCGAGTTGCGAAAAGTTCTCTCTGAACGCTTTGGTGAGACCAATGGAATAGACATCGCCATCCTGATGAATCGTCGCCGCCGTTTTTTTCCCGAGTGTGTTCACGGCAAATTCCGCCATCGTTTGTGCCTGCACAGCATTGGATACACCGATTAAGAAAATAAAATCGCCGGCTTCGGTTACGTTCGCCCCCGTTGCAGCCGGAAGGACCGGCACTTGGCTGATCGGCGCAACTTGCACAGCGTTGGTTGAATAGACGGGACCCAAGAGCGCGATCACCTTTTCCATCTCAATTAATTCCTTGGCAACCTCAGCCGTGAAGGGTGCCGTTGACGGATCGGGGAAGGGACCGCTTGCGGGTCGATTATCTCTCTCGATAAACGCAACCTGCATTCCGAGGACACCCCCTGCTTGGTTGATTTCGGCTTGCGCGAGTTTTGCGCCCTTGGCAAAACTTGTATAATGTTCACTCGGCTGAATCAACCCTATTTTCAACATGGGCAGTGTCGTTGTATCAGAGGGAGCGACCATTTTGTCAGTCATCCCCATGTCCTGCGCCCGTTCACATCCAATGAACAAAGCAGGTGAGAGGCAAAATAAGACACAAAGCAGGAATCTAAAGTTTTGTGTGTTCATAAAATTCTCCTTTTGGGTAGATAGATTCGTTTTCGCATGTACAAAATCTTTACGGTTCATAGGTTATATTTCCACAGTCCAAGCATTCTAACCGATTCTGCGCAAAATCGCCGTTTCGGTCTTCTATCTTTTTTAAATTATCACTATCGCAGTTTGGGCACCGCAAGGGTGAGCAACTGCTAAATAGCAAAACAGCCAATAGAAGGGCAGCGAGGGTGATGCTCAATGTACTTCGCATGGATCGTTCCTTTCCTATAGACAGTCTGTCGGATTAATTTCCATGTCGTTCGTCAGCAACAGATAGGCGTTAGTGTTCCAGACCCCTACACTCCCAAAATTAGAGATTCGGAAGAATTCATGTCATATTTTCCAGTACAGCGGTGAGGGTATCGAGGGTTTTGTGAGAGCGGCGTGTGCCTCGATCAGTGTTTTGTGGTTCTGGAGTGTGGCGGCGAGCTGTGCATTGAGTCCCTGCTCACGTTTCTGTATATCTTCCAGTGCCTTGCGGAGCCGCTCGTTCTCTTGTCGGAGTGAGACTCGGACAATATCGACCGACCTGTCGCCGGTGTAGTCGAGATAGCCTTCAGGGATGTAGACGTTGCCGTAGAGGCGCGAGAGTTCGCTGACGGCGATGACTTTACCCTTCCGTTTCTTGTCTGCGTGCTCTGTGGCGTTAAGATTCCCAGCTTGAATCTCTTTGTAGAGGCTTTCCTGCGAGACACCCAATAGGTCAGCAGCTTGTGCAACAGAGAGATAGATTTCCGAGTTCATGGTTGTGCGTCCTTAGGTGTTGAAAATAAGTTGTAGTCCACGCGTTTTATTTTTCCCCAGACCGTGATAAATGTATCCAAGGCTGCGAGGCTCAGACTCGGTGCGAATGCCTCAAGGGTTGGCAGAATCGCAGGGCCCAAGCCTTCAGCAACCCCACCCACAGCATAGACTTTATTCTTCAGCGTGCCAACGCCTAAGAAAACTCTCGCCGTTGGCATCTTGGGACTTTCCCTCCATGTGTCGGTGGCGGGTTCATAGACTTCGACAGTTGCCAACCCGGGTCCTTGCACAACAGAGGTGCCGCCGATGGCGTAAATGCTTGCATCTATAACCCCGACAGCCAAAGCGGTTCGAGGGGTCGGCATATCGGCTTTTTGCGCCCAGGTGTCGGTTGTCGGGTCATACGCTTGAACCATTTTACCCACGGGGCCTTGCACGGCTGGAACCCCACCGATGAGGTATATTTTATTTTTAAATTCTGCGGCAGCTGCCCCGGATCGTAGATGTGGCATATCGGCTTTTTGCGTCCATGTATCTGTGCTTGGATCATATTCTTCGACAACGGCTAATACGGGTCCCACATTTCCTGCGATCCCACCCATGGCGTAGATTTTATCGGAGACGACCGCCGCCGCAAAAAACGAGCGCGGTGTCGGCATATCTGCTTTTTCTGTCCATGTATCCGTTGCTGGATCGTATTCTTCAAGGGTTCCGAGTGCTGGGGCTTCTCCGCTCCACCCACCGATCGCGTAGATTTTCCCATTGACGACACAGGTTACAACACCGGCGCGTGCTTCGGGTAGACTCGCTTTCTGGGTCCACTTGTCTGTATCTGGGTCGTAAGCGTCAACAAAGGCAACGGGTTCGGCAAGCATGCCACCGATCGTGTAAAGCTGACCCTCGACGGTCGTTGTCGAAAAAAAGAGCCTCGGTATCGGCATGTCTGCTTTTTGGACCCAGTCTTGGGCACTCGCAGACGCCATCCAGATGAAAGTCAATAGCCACCCGGAAACCGAAAAAAATAAAAATGTCTGTGATTTGGTTATCAATTCTTTTTTCATCAAAATCCTCTATTGCTTGGCGTTTGATGCATTCTTCTTTTGTGGCTCAACAGAGGGGAAAGCAGATTCGGCATTATTCAGCAGTACCTTCCCCTCTTTCTTGACCGATACTCCAAATATACGGGATGAAGTTGTGCAGTGGGTTCCGATATTCCGTTATTTGAGTGAGTTGCTTTCGGTCAAGGTCCACTTCTTGGAGTCTACAAGTCAGCAAGCGTCATCATTTACATGCGCCTTCTCTAAATCCATGAGATTCACAATACCTGTGCGGTTTCTGCGGGCACTCTCAATGCGTGCCAATGCGGTCATAGCGGCTTCTGTCGTCGGCAACACCGCAACCCGCAACGGCAAGGAGACAAACTTTCCAATCCCCTGGTCTTCGGGCTGCTGACGACGTTGGGCAAAAATTTGTCTGTCCCGTCGAAAGAAATTGCACCCCGAACAATCCGTCGATCCCACGCCACTTTGAATTACCAGAATCGGCGATACCATAGCTCCCTCCTTGACACAGGCGGGTGGGAGGTGGAAGAGACGACGATAAGCCCCCACCCATGATACCTTCTACCTTCACTTCTTACTGTATACCGAGCAGTTCCCAAAGAAGCCGCAAAACCACCTTCAGCCATCCGATGAATGAACGTTTGCACTCTTCTTTATTCTTCAAAGGGGTGTCCTTGCCCATTCGCCTGGATGTATACCGATAGAAGTGCTTTCAACTGTTCAGGTGTCCCTGGAAACGAGATTCTCATAGGGTCGGGGACCTCGACACCACACGTTACAGTTATCGATTCACCCGTGACGAATTTAACGTTGCAGACCCTTGAACCGACGCGTCTGATACTCCTGACGCGTCTGGGATCTATGGTCTTGCCACCGAGCCGTATTTTCGGAATGCCCTGAGAGTTTCCGGTGTGCATCAAAATATCCTCCTATGTTTTCAAAAGAGGGGAAGATAACATCAATTTTAAACCCTTCCCTCTTGACAGATTGGCAATTTCTGGGTTGCGTTCCGTTAAGGTTTACGAAAAAGACCGCTGTATCAGGGTTTAATCCGTGCCAGAACACCGGCATGATCCGAATGCCACGCCCCCGATGCTAACCGGTCTGAAGGTGTATCTCCGATGGTGTTTGCCCACAACACCGTAACTTCTTTTCCCCAATTGCAGACAAATATGTGATCAATCCGCTTGACGTGTCCACTGACCGCGTTGAGAAGGTCGGCATCCTGACAACACGTATTGCCAATGCCGCCAAATTCCACCTGCCACGTGTCAAAATACTCAGCATTGATGAGCATCTGATACGCTACGCCCTCAGGGGCGGGTGTGTTGAAATCGCCTAACAGGATAATCGGTAGCGTTTCGTCACTGAGGCTCGCAATGAGTTCACGGGTTTGTGCGACCCGAACTTCTTCTGAGAAGGCTTCGAGGTGTGTGTTGACAAAGCGAAAGACCTGCCCCCCAACAGTGGCATCAACGGCAGCATAGCCACGTTTAACCGCAAGTCCCAACATTTCAATCTCATAGGCACTGCTGAAGTTGACCGCCGTCGGACGTGAGACGGAAACAGAACTACGGGCGAGAATGACATCGTAATCCGTTAAGCGGACATCGACGATACCGGTATCCGTGAACATCGGCATCTCAACGTCAATGTTCTCAACCTCGGCAACGATGCGGTAGTCTAACCCCTCTGCTCGGAGCGCGTCGAGTAAGACGGTGCGAAAGTCCATGACGACTTGTTCTGCTGGCACGAGTCCGCCTGCGATCCGATCCCCTGGAACCTGGCGGCGAATCAGCGACATCTCTTGTAAGCCCACGAGATCCGGCTGGTGTGCCTTGATGGACGCAGCAATCCCTTTCGCACGACCCGGAAAGTCGGAGGCGATAAAGGTGTTGTAGACGTTTGCGACTTCTGTCGGCACCTGCAAGAGGTTCTCAACGCCAAGCACCGATTCCACACTACTGCCGAGATAGACGTTGTAGGTCATCACTGTCAGGGGCGGGGACTCTCCGAGAGGCTTCTCCGAGACGATGGGCATCTTGATCTTTTCGCAGCCCAAAAAACTCAACAGGACAGCGAATAACAGAATTAGAATTTTCACAGAATGCCTGATTTTTAACATAGTCACTCCTTTGTCCCGGTTGTGAATTCGTAACCCTATTCGTCCTTAACGGCTCGTCGTGAATTGCAGGCGCGGGTCCTCCGTGGCTTCGATGAGCACCTGACGCGCCGCTGCGATCGCTTTATCCAATTCATACGACAAGCCACCGTGTTCATCTTCATACAGCTTACTCGTCAGTCGACGTCGGATTTCCATGATCCGCAATCGGAACTGGAAACTGCTGATTCGTTCTCGGACGTCCTCTGGATCGTAGGTGTCTAAATCGTAGTTGAGGATGAATTGTGCCAATTGCGACTGAAGTGCCTTGTGTCGGGTTTTCAGATACGGCTCTGCGCATAAATTTATGAGCCATTGGGCATCTTCGTAATTCATGTCTCGATCCCCTTCTTAACACTTTCTTCTTTTCGCCCCAATGCGTTTGAGTCTGTTGAAGACACCATTGACGACGGATTCGCAGATATACAGAAATACCGCCAAGATGACGGAACCCACTATCAGCGCAATCGGCTGAAACCCGTCGTTAAAAATCTCTGTCACTATCAGTGTTAGAAACGCCGCCAGAAGATGCCACCTGAATTTATTCATATTTAATCCCAGGGCATAAAGTCGGTACACACTGCGTTGAGTCCCCTGTGGATAACACTGCCACCATTCGCCACCACTAACGCTTTGTCAATCTCTGCCAATCCGTGCTTGAACCCTTGAGTCATCGCGGCAGAAAGCATCCTGAGATGTGCTTCGGCTTCCATGAGATCCTTTTCGGCGTCCAAGACCGACGCATACAGATCTGCTCAGGTGTCGTTGACGGGAAGTGGAACTGAGGCGGGCATCGGCTGCACTTTGATAAGAAGACGCTGCACGCGCTCGATCTTCTGCATTTTTTCGCCTGCCTGGATCAGCTCTATCAGCAGTTTTCTACCTTCAGAGGCATACGCAATCCTTTCAGATCGCGTCAGGTCCGCAGCACGCTCGACAATTTCAGACCGGAGTGCTTCGATTTTTTCAAGTCCCACTTCCCATTGCGCACGCGCCTTTTCGTATTTCTGATCGGTACCCAATAGAGTTTCTTTAACATCGAAAACCTCCTGCGTGGATCCTCAAATACTGCTTATTCTGCTTTCTTATCGAGAATCATGATGTCGGTGTGGAAGACAACCATCAGTAGACAAAATACTACCGCAATGACCACGAAACCGATCAGATGAAACCACCACCGAAACGGCTGCTGCCCGAACTTCCACTGCATCGCGTAGGACATCACTGCCCACGTCAGCCCCAAGAGACCCAACAGCCTGATTTGAAACAACGCCCAGCCGTTGAAACTAAGTAGAAAGCCCACCAACGTCAGCGTCAACGAAACATCGAAGACCCGGTTTGTCAACTGCCGATGGGTCGATAGAAACCCAATCTTCATAAATAGCCCTCAATACGGGATCCCTTTCGCGTGCTATTATCGTGGAATCGTCCCGAGTCCAGAAATGATGGTCCACTTACCCTTTCAATTTGCTCCAGGTGGTAGTAATCATATCCTGAGGATCAACTGGCATTCTTTTGAGAAACTTGCCTAATCCATCAGCCATAAGCCCTTTAACCTCATATTCGCTTAAATCTGTTTGCAGGATTACCACATCGTCAACCAATACGTTTTTCGCGGTTCCAATTATGTTTTCACCCCGAACGGTAATATTCTCTTCCGCTAATATTCCGCTAATCCATTTATCGCAAGCAGAAGAAATACATACAAGTGTCGTATCCAAATCAGCAATATGCGACCAATTGATTTTCTTCCTAATTATCTCTTCACCATCGATATATAGCCTGTGAAGATTATTATAACTGGTGAAAACAAGATGATGCCATTTGCCATCAGTTACGTTTCTATTTTGCGTTCTAACAACAGACCTGTTTGAATCCTTGTCATCACTTCTAAAAACGCCACGTATATTGCCGGTTTTTTCAACAGCAAGCGATATGTAGGCAACAAATTCTTTTTCATTACTTCCTACCAGGATTTCAAAATCGGATGTTTGGTTTCCAAGTTTGATCCAAGCGGCTATAGTAAAATGGGAATAAAGACGTAATTCATCATCATCTGTAACCGCGAAATACTCTTGTCCCTTAAGTAATAATGCCTTTTCATTCTTGCCAGCAACGAATGTGCCGTTGGTTTTAGAATGTAGGTTTCTACTACCAACATCGTCTTCATTCTCCATCCGATAAAGAGCAATTACTTCACCGTGGTTCTCATTATCCAAGCCGGCATGCCCTTTAGAAACAAAATTCATCAGTAGTGCCACTAAGATAAGTCCAGGAAGGATAATTCCTACTATAAGCAAGTCGATTATACGTTTCATTGTAGTCTCCTTGTAAAATACACGATAGGATATCTTGCTAAATCATTTGCTATTATCGTGGAATCGTTCCGAGTCCAGGAATGATTGTCCTCTTACCTCTTACAGTAACACCCATGAGCTGCTTCTCATAAGAAGATAACTCGTCTAAAGGATATCTCAATGTCTGAAGTTTGTAGAAAAAGGCTTTATCGATATGGGCATGAACGCCATCGTAATAGACAATATCTCCTGCCCGTGTCTCTGACCCCTGTCTGGCGATTAGGTCCCTTAGCAATCCACCGTCGGTATAGTCATAGGGTGTCGGCGTTAACTGTGTTACAGAAGGATAGAGATTGGAAAATATCACTGTATGAGAGGTTGTCCATATCATTTCATTGAGCCCATCATCGTAAGTTTCGTGTCCGTCCGGGGGTCCATATTTTTCAACCACTGCCTTGGTGAGATCCTTGGCATTTGGAATCGGGTGGACTGTTATGTATCCCGCTGCTCGCAGCCTGTTCTTCTCAAATGTATAGACAAGAGCGCAATTGACATCATTAACTTTACATCTATAGACCAGGACTTCAGGTGTCCTTTCATGGACAGTATTGCCGACCTCGGCAAGTTCAACCCGTTCTCGGCTGTATCCCCACTTGACTTTGCGAAAATGGTAACCTGTATCGTTTTCAGAGAGAAGTTTTGAGAGACTTTCAGATAGCGGCGGAGGCGATTCTTCATCAGATGGCGAATCCAGGATCGGTTCTTCATCAGAGAGCGAAGAAGTATCGGGAGAATCGGTGAACGGGATCTGTATATCCCATGCTGGCGTATCAGGAACAATTACCACAGCATCTGTAGGTGGGTCAGATTCTGTAGGTTCGTTAAATTCTGTAGGTATTTCAACATCTCTTGAAGCACAGCCTGCTAAGAAAACTGTCAGTAGCATCGAAAAAAAGAGTAGAAATTTCATGATGTATTTTCCTCCTTATCGGAAACTTAGACCTATACTGTAAATAATCTCGGACGTCTCAAAAGAGAATTGTACACTGCCGATGAGGTGGGTCATCGGCGAAACCTGTATTTCAACACCTACCTCGCCGGTGAAGAGACTGTATGTATCGTTATCAAGAAGATAGCGAACCGTTGACGTGTTCCGCCAGATGTAGGAATAAAAGACACCCCCAAACGGATAGAATTGCCATTGTGTTGCGGTTCTCAACTTGCCGATGAACCCCATCCCGCCCGTGAGTGCCGTGTTGACATAATGCCTCGACCGACCACCACTATGGATTAGCGCGTAGTCTGCCCGGAAACTGCTTCTGAAAAAATAGTCTATCATTTTCTCGGTGTCAAACTCCCCCATGGTGATGAAGTGGACTTCCGCTGACGGCGATGGTGGTACATCAATATCTCTTTGATTCGCTATATCCAAAAATGCGATGCCTGGAATCAAGGAAACCTTTGCGGAGCGATTGAAATGGTAGTCGAGCGCGGCTCTGATATTTCGAGAACGAAAGCGTCTCTGATAGTTGCCAGCGTCTCGCTCATTCTTTGAGACGGGTCTGTTTAACTGCAAACCCAATCCAATCGCACGTTCCCCTGCGGGTCGGCTGAGAAGACTTGTCTGTGCGAATACCGGTGTAGTGAACACAACCAGCATGAAAATAACTAATCTAAATTTCATCATAATAAGTGTCTGTTTGCTCTTATGGTTATATTTACTCCTTGATTCTCGTCCAAAATCTTATTAAAACGGGAATTCCTACACCGCCTAAAGTTGTTCCTTTTTCCACTTTGCTAGCACTTAGTAGACTCTTTATGACCTAAAGAGTTCTATCTTAAGCACTTCAAATCCAACGCTCATAGTATTAATGATAACTTGGGCTTTCACTGGCTTTTTTCCGAGAATAAACTGTGACCACTTTGGGATAGTACGTAATTGTGCTTGAAAATCACTCTCTATTTCTTTCAATACCAGGACAATGGGTATCCAAAACTTTTTCGCTAACATTTTCAAACTCCTTGATGTATGTGTGCAATGAAGAGGCAAGCGAATAGTTTCCCTATAGGTTCAGAGTTGCTTAGAGACTTGCTCTGCCAACCGAATCAGGGCAGGCGACATGTCCAATTTCCCAAGTGCTGCCTCAATGAGGACAAAATGTTGCGTCTCAGCAAGTGCAGCGTTCATAGCCGTGTCAAATTCGCCTTCGGTACGGACAGCAAACGCACGCCCTGTGCCGAAAAGTTCTGGCACCCGAGTATAGTCCCAATTCTCTATATCGTTAAAGGCCCCTTCAATGAACGGACGGACGGTACCGTATCCCTGGTTGTTTAAGATCAGAACGATAGGATTGAGCCCATAGCGGAGAGTCGTTGACAACTCAGTGCCAGTCATTTGGAATGCCCCATCTCCTACGACAACAAGTGGGCGGGACGTGGGTTTCCCCAATTGTGCTCCAATTGCAGCAGGGACTGCAAATCCCATTGAGGTATAGTAGGCAAGGCTAATAAACTCGGTGTGTTCCGGGAGCCGCAAGTCCGCAGCAGCCCAGAGACTGTCCCCGACATCTGGAATCACCGTCATGTTCTCGCGTAGAAGGAGATTCAGTTGTTGGAAGAGGCGGCGCATTGTCAGCGGTTGGTCAGGTGCTATCTTAAAAGGTTCTGGGACTTCCATGACCCATTCCAAGTCTATGTCCCCGCGTTCCTGAAGTTTCGGAGAACGCAATCCATCGATAAAATCTCCAAATCTGACATCTTCATAAGTGGAGTAGCCGACGGCAATTCGATCCGAGGTTGCGTATAAACAGCGACTTCGCTCAAGTTTTGCTGTGTAAATGCCAAGGTTGACATCTGTCATGAAAGCCCCAAGAATAATAACGCAATCGGAAGTTTCAACAAGCAGGGTGACTTCATCTCTACTCATCCCGCCGCCATAGATACCCAGGTAAAGCGGATGTGCTTCTGGCATCACTGACTTGCCCAACAGTGTTGTCACCACGGGGATCTGTTTTTCTTCTGCAAGCCGCAGTAATTTATTTTGGTAGCCGAATCTATGGAGGTCCGCCCCCGCTAAAATGATGGGATTCTCACTCTGATTTATGAACGCAATTGCATTCGCTACTGCGGCATCCAACGTTTCCGGGTCACTGTGGTGCCCGCCCGTTGAGGGACGTTGATAGACGGGTTTCCCCTGCCGACTGACCATATCCCGCGGCAGTTCAATGTAACCTGGACGTTTCTGCCGATAGACTGCATCCAACACTCTGTCTATCTCGGTAAAGGCGGTAAACGGTTCGTCGAGGAGTGCGGATGCAACGGTGATCTCGTCATAGATACGGTGTTGTGTATAAAAATCTCTACCTTTATGGTGCAAAAGTGCGCCCTCACGGCGCTCTTTTACTCCTGGGCTCCCACTCATCACAACGAGGGGTGACTTTTCAGCGTATGCAGCGGTGACCGCGTTAATCATGGATAATCCACCAACACCGTACGTCACACAGGCAGCCCCCATGCCCTTTATGCGAGCGTAGGCATCTGCCGCAAATCCTGCCGTATCTTCTCGCGTCGTGCCAATGTGTTGAATCGGACTCTTCTCAATCAGATCGAAGAACTGTACGACATAATCACCCGGGATGCCGAAGATGTGGTCAACCCCGTAATTTTGCAGTTTTTTCAAAAGGTACTCACCGATAGTAGGTTGCCCATTTTGCATGGAATGTTCTTCTCCAGTAGGGTATAGAGTATTTCATCAAGTCCCAACGGCGCGCGGATACTGGTATTGCTTTATCATTTTTCTGCCCTTTTTTCGGCATCGGCACACCCGAAAAATACCAAGACACTGCTGAAAAACAAACTAAAGAAAAATCGCATCTCAACACTATCTATAGTTATTAATGCCAATTTTTTAATATTACTTATATAAAATATTAATGTCATAGATAACTAAAGATTATACAAAATTTTCAGTTAAAAAGCAAATTATATCTACAAAAATTGCTAATTTTTCTTAAAAAGTGAAACCAATTTAAAATTTGACCCAAAATCAAATTCGTGATAATATACACTATTCACTTGTACTGAACGCATGCTCTAAAAAAGTCGACTGAGTAAGGTCACGGATCTCCACCTCGGATTTTGGCGTTCTTCTTCTTGGCAGAATGGGTATCCGAGATCTCCCTGGTTCAAAAATAAAAAAATCACCGGACTGTCGTTAAGGTAGTAGTTTGATGACAACCAATGCCCTGCGAGATATAATTGCACGGTGCCACCAACGGCACGAGCAACCCTTTAAGCAACGGAAGTCGATCGTAGAACCGCTGCTTTACAAAGGGCTTCCTTACCATTTCACCGTCTATTGTGCACACAGATATCCTGTGATGCTGCAAGACTTGGAGGCGGCAGATATTTCCTTTATGCCGATAGGACGGTTCCCTGGCAACGATCGACCCCCGCGATCTTTTGGGGAGGAACGGTTCTTGAAACGCCAACAGGCGACAGACTGGGAAACCCGCCGATGGCATAAGTCGTGGGGGATTCACGTGTATACGGGGACTCCCTCGGAACGCGATGGTGCGCCCTGGCATGACATCGACTTTAAATATGAAGCCATCTGTGCGGCACCTGATGCCGTTTTTGCCTGTGTTCAAGCACTTGTTGATGCCGTTGCGAACCCACTGTTAGTGATGTCAAAGTCAGGTGGGCTGCGCTTTTCTTGCAGGATACCTGGATACCTGCACCCGAACACCCAGCAGGCACGACTGTATGTCCATAAGCATGCACCGACATCGGAGAAGCCTCACCAGCACGACACGTATCTTGAAATTTTGGGTGAGAAGGGATATGGCTGCTGGGATGGGCGCTATGAAATTCTGCTTGGAGATCTGTTAGATCCGCCTGTGATTTCCAAAGAGGTGCTTTTTCCGCCTATTGATGCGCTTCGCACTGCACTTCACAAACCTATCCCCCAAAACATCCAACACGAGGAGCACCTGCCCGACGCGCCATATTCTCTCGGATCGGGTAAACTTGACCTCGCGAAAGAGGCATTTTTCAAGCGCGGGTTTTCTTATGTCAGACAAGAGGACAGATTTCACTATTGGCACCGACAAGGTGATGAGGGTGGCAATACAGAGGTATCCTTGTGGCAGAGCGAAGGGAACGTATGGATATGCGCATCTACGCCTGAAACTGAGTTGCCGATAGAGGCAACGCTTCTAACAGATGTATGGAAAGATACTGGCATCCTACCCCCAATCCCCGAGACGGGGCTGCCTTTAGACGATAAGGTGCTTGCCATTCGGGAAGGGACACTCAGTCCGCTGGCACTAAAACGTCCGACGCCGGTGTTACACGCGTCCAAACCTACGGAAGATAACGATGCAACAGGAGAAGAAATTAGCGTTCAGATGCAGCGCGCGCTTGAGAGGAGGGCGCGCGTTCTTGGCTTTATTCCCCGGGTAGATTCAGAGAAAGATGGTGAAGTAGGATCCATTCTGCGTAATAATGGCGCAATCTGTTTAAACGTGATAGATGCTGCGCTTGCGGAAACCGATACATTACAAACGACCGAAGCACAAATACTCCAGGATCACCGATTGTTTTTGGACCCAGAATACGCAGAAATAGCCGAACAAATTCTCGAACGGCGCGACGGAACCCAGCAGCTCTGTATCACCAATGTCACGAGAGAGGATCAACTGTTTCTTGAATGCGAACTCTCAAAAACGACATTGGAGGCGTGGGTGGCCAACTATCAAGGCAGTGCCTTAGGAAACTTTGCCACGGCTCTACTGAATGCAACCGAAATCAGAGATAAATCTCATGCCAATTCTATCAAACGACTTCGGACAGTGGTCCAAACGTTTGAATGGCTCGAAGAAGAGATCATCCAACAGATGTGCCACGTCGACGCAGAGACTGTTTCGGAAAATCGGGCATCTGACAGGCTTCGGAAACCGTCAGATGGTAACGGTCTTGTTCACAGACAACGGAATGAACAAGACCCCCGATTTTCCGCTGAAACCATTCAGGAGTTTCCGACGGTCTCTTCGGATCCAAACTGGACGTTTTGGCATCAACTCAAACGTTTCTTTGCACATTACATAAGAGATGATGATGCGCCGATGCGATGGGAGAACAAAGTCCTACGATTCTATGTGCCGCCGGTGCTGCATCCAAGCATCAAACACCTTTTGGTCACCTCACTGGCTCTCTACGACGAACATTTACACCGGGTGTTCTTGGAAGAAGAGACCGAGATCCTTCCTGCCCAACCGATGGCGTGGGTTCCTGGAAACCGAGTTTTTCAGATTCGCACGGGTACGTATCCACGAAAGACAATTTTAGACCTCGACAACACTTGGGACGTTTTTGGGATGTCTGAAACCGGACAGCAGATTTTTTGGAGGATCCAAGCGGAGATAGAAAGAGATCCGAATGTTAAGCATGCCATTATAACCCACATTCACACAGTTAGACAGTTGGGGAATATAGGGAAAAATGAGAATGTCTGTTTTTTGACGGGTTTCCGTTTCCTGGAAAGGGAAGGATTGGAAACCGCTTTTCAAGAGGCGGAGGTCATCTGGATAGTTGGCATGCCGGAAATGGGACCACGCGCCATTGTGGAGCGCGCTCAGATCCTCTTTGGAAACGACGAAGAACCGCTTTCTTATGAAATGGAGCGTGAATCCCAGCGTTACAAAGACGAACGCGTCCAGAGCATTTATGAAAAGGATATCATCCACATATTCAGAGATGTTATAGAGCGGGCGCAACGCAATCGTTTGGAAAACAAAAAGGTTATGTTGATTACGGGTTTGCGAATTCCTGAGATCACCGACAGACCTGAAACCCTCCTTTTTGACTGGGAAGATCTTGAGGTCGCCGGTGGCTTAGATAAACTTTCCGAGGCGATAGCGACACGCCAACGCTTTGAAAGAGAACGGGACACGCTAACGGACCAATCCAGCAGAAAAGAGGTAGAGGCGGTTCTCGGATGCTCCGCAAGGCAGGCGAGCCGAGTGTTGCAAAGGCTGAGGGGTCGGAAAATTGTACGACCGCCTCTCCGCGAGCAAATCCTCGCGCTTCTATCTTCCGATGGCGAGAAAACAACACCCGAACTCACCGCGGCGATTCAAGGACACCCAAAAGCAATCAATACAAAACTCACGCGCCTTGTAAACGCCGGTGAAATTGTAAAGGTCCGACGGGGCGTGTATAGGCTGCCAGAGCCTTAGAACAATGCAGCCTTATTATTTTCCTCATACCCCTGTCCAGCAAGTTGTATAGAATATACAATACCTTAACAATAAATTAGGAGCTCCTCCGTTTTCGATTCACTGCGGAACGGCACGCTATACACGATGTCCGATTCCTGCTCACGCAGGTTGTCTGGAATGAAACTCCTGTTGATCTGCGCGAGTTGACTGAAATCCAGGCGTCCAACCAAATGCTCGGCAACGATCTCTAATAATCCTCGGACGTTTTCCTCGTCTTCAAGCAGCCATCGCGTGCTCCGGTCAGCGAACTGTTCAATCGGAAAATCGAAAAAAGTCAGTGCTTCTGTTTCTCTGGTTTCCATATCCTATGAGTTTGTGAAATGAATCCAGTGCTACCTTCCACCTATTCCATCTATTATACAAAGGTCGGCGTTGAATATCAAGTCAACTGCGCATCGAACTGCCCCAATTACGGAATGCCCATCTTCCAGAATTTTCCTTATTGAGTAAGTACACAAATTCTGAGATTTTGTCAATCTAACCGATTTTACCTAACACTCTCGCCTTTTCTTCCTCATACGCTGAAACAACCGGCGCAAGCAGCTCCTGGCAGAAATTGTCAGTAAGGATTTCGTCAACGTATGACTTAACGATAGGATATTCCTTATACGCTTGCATAGCGGTATCGCACTCTTCAATACGCCTGCGGACGAAGTTATTGTCAATCGTCGCGACGGCACGTTCAACGAGCTCCGGGTCGGCTTGAATCGCTTGTCGCAGGAGATTCGCACGTTTGATACGAAACTTCTCATTGAGATCCTCAAGTTCCTTTTCTCTCGCTCGCTCTGCGCGCATCTCACGCGCCTTTTGGACTGTATCGTTCTGATAGTTGTTACGGATCGCTTCAACGACATAACCACCCGTGTTATGGACATTCGACGCATACAGCGACATCTCAATTTTCTCAGAGACATATGTGAGAAAATCGGGGTAGTCGCCGGGTGTCGGCAACTTTTCAGGCAAAATGAATTCCCACTCGGCTGTAGCAATTTCAAGGGCGACGGCTCTGTCAACATTGGCTTGGACAAGCTCTATACCGACAGGGGATAGGTCCTCTACATCCGGGAGCACCGACTCCTGTACAGGGAGCTGCTTGACTTTGATGATACGGAACTTCAGCTCGGCCACCTTGCGTCCGATGCGTTTTTGTTCGACTTCAACGAAATAGTCTGTCAGGTTGTTAATTTCCTGGATAGCGGCTTTGATGACCTTTTTGTTAAGATCTTTGAACTCCGAGTATTCATTACTTTCGATGCCCAACAACTCTCTGAACGTTGCGATCGGAATGAAAGGCGTTTCGCCTTGACCCCAGTGAACATCGAAATAGTCGAAACAGACCTCCCACAAAATCAGCGCATACTGACTTCTGAACTCGTTTTGCAGACGTAGGTTCAGTTTCGTATACATCAGCGGGTTGTGGAGTTTCAGGCGCAGATGTGCCGCAAAGCTGTAAGTACAGAGACCCTCCTTTATCGCTGCGGATCCCAAGAGTGCAGCAACGCCCCATTCTTCCTTTTTGTTCTTGTCGAGAACGTTCCATTTCACGGTGCAATCGACAAGTGCTTCTAATGTTCCCTTGAGGTACTCATCGTTTTTACTCTCATAACCGAGTTTCGCCGCCAATTCTGCCATACTGACAGTATGGATGTCTCTATCGGGGAGCTCGTTGTAGGCGTTGGCGAGTAGGACGTTCCACGCACGGCGTTGGAGATGCGTGATTTTACTCTGAATCTGGATCGCTGGACTCGCTTTGATAACTTCTTCAATTTTTGCTAAATGCATCGATTGCGTCTCCTTGAGATTTTTATATAGGATTATTCTAACATAACAGTGGACTCCTTGTCAATTAATTTTCCCCTTTTAACCCCATAAATGTCCACTTTTAAAGCTAAAAAGCGAGATTTACGTTTTTATAATCACTGGGTTCGCACCGCATTCTTCCCCTTTCCCCATAAATGTCCACCTTTAACACTGCACATCCACATTGTAGATTTTTCCCTGCAAGCCCTTTAACCCCATAAACGTCCACCTTTAACCCCATAAACGTCCACCTTTAACCCCATAAACGTCCACCTTTAACCCCATAAACGTCCACCTTTAACCCCATAAACGTCCACCTTTAAATCCACAAACGCAGGTGTGGCGTGGGTTGGTGGCACCCTTAAAACATTTAAAAGTATTAAAAATATTAAAATAGTTAAACAACATGCACCCAAACGGTGTTTTTAGAGGGAAGGTCCTCTCTTTTTTGTTGTTTAACGATAAAAAAATGAGAAGAGGAATTGGGCAGGCACTTTCACCGACAACCATCCCACAGATATCCATCCAGCAAAATAGGACAGACCCGCAATTAGGATCGCTCTGATTGCCCCGAATGCTACGATCAATAGCGTGTTTCTATAGGCATTGAAAGGCATCAGACGCAGTGCACTGATTTTCCCATCACCGCTGCGAGGCGCGTATTTTGTTAAGAATCTTCTTTTTTTGCGTTGTTCAGTATTTTGTCTTGACATTTTCCTGCGACGCGTCAGCGGTGCGAATATCCATTTCGGTTCAGCGTTGACGTGGTACGTCAGATAAGTTGTGAATATCTCCCTCAAAAAACCACACTGTTCCGAAAAAAAATTGTTTGACATCCACTGTCAATGCGTGTTAGACTTTAATACCCAACTTTGAAGAAAAGCGGATTATCTGACGGATTTAGCGATTTTAGGTGGCTTAATATTTGCGTATTCAACTGTCCGTGAAATTATATTCAGTGACTCCAGACTAAAGTCTGGAGATTGTTCAATACGACAGTCGAGTCTATAGGTTGAACGATTGTAAATATACTGAATAGAGTCATATATCGTCGTATCCTGTGGTGGCACACAGAAGTGGTTAGGATGCCCCCCAAGTCCTATGTAAACGCTGATATTACGATCTCGATGGGGCAATATATAACCCGCAAGGGAGGCTACAAACTATGTTTGTTCCAGTTACAAGTAAGTCTGGTAAAAAATTAATGCCGACAAACCCTAACAAAGCAGGTGTGTTAATCAAGAAAGGATTCGCAACACCCTATTGGTCAAATGGTATCTTTTGTATCAGATTAAACTACGATGTAAAAGAATATACTCAAGATGTTTGTGTAGGTGTAGACCCTGGCTCTAAAAAGGAAGGATTCACTGTTAGATCTGAGTCACATACTTACCTAAATGTGCAAGCAGATGCACACAACAAGGTTGGTAAGAAGGTTGCTAAGAGACGTGAATTGCGGAGAGGTAGAAGGTCGCGTAAATGTCCAAATCGGAAACACAAGAAACATAACCTGTCTCATCGAAACCGAATTCCAGCAGGGACCCGTGCCAGATGGGACTGGAAACTTCGGATATTGGATTGGTTATCCAAACTCTATCCAATCACGCATGTGTGTGTTGAGGATATAAAGGCACGGACAATAAAACGTGCCAAGAAGTGGAATCAGTCGTTTAGTCCTTTGGAAGTTGGTAAACAGTGGTTCTATGGTGAAATAGAAAAGCGTTGGCGACTTTACACTGTAGGCGGTCACGAAACGAAGGAGTTGCGTGATAGACTCGGACTGAAAAAGTCGTCTAACAAGCTTACCGAAACCTTTGATGCCCATTGCGTGGATAGTTGGTGCTTGGCTTACCATGTTCTTGGGGGTGAACCCATTGTGGATTACACCCATATATTCTGTATATCGCCACTCCCTATACAGAGGCGGAACCTACATAGAGAAGTTCCAAAGAAGGGTGGAGTGCGTTCAAGATATGGTGGCACCAGATGTCTGGGTGTTTCTAAGAACACGTTGGTTAAACATGCAAAACATGGAATGCTGAGAGTCACGGGATTTGATAGAGACGGACTGAATCTCAGCGAGTTGGGGAGTGCAAAGCGTATTGTTAGAAATGCAAAACAAGACACCTATCGTGTTTTACGAAAACTGAACTTCAGATACAAACACGTTGTATCTAAACCCCCGAAAGTAAAGCAGAATAAATTAGCACTGCAACTCAGTTTCAATATATAGGAAACCGGCTTTCCCCTCCATGCTAAAGCATGGAGTCCCCAGCCTGAAGAAATTGATGGAGGCGATCATGCAAGAATCATCGGTGATCCAACATTTCCTGCAGCAAGGCATAGAGCAAGGCATAGAGCAAGGGGCGCGTCAGATGAGTATTGAAAGCACATTGACGATTCTCGCTGAACGCTTCCCTGATGCAGACATCACACCAGTAAAACCGATCCTTGAAGCGATTGAAGATCTGGACCGGCTCAAGCAGTTAAACCTGACGGCTTCGATTGCTGAAAGTTTTCTCGCCTTCCGAGACCGCTTAGAGACCTAACTACGCCTATTGTCAACACCTGTGTGACTTCGGATTTCCTATAAACTTTAAAAAAAAGAACGTCTTAATAGGCGAAACAAGTTTTAATCGAACCATCTTGGAATAGAAATATGTTCTGTTTTATAATTGGAACAGGCTTGTTCTCATTTTAATCGAACCAGTATGGAATGAAAAAAATAAATTTGACAATATCTATTTTTTGTATTATAATATCCTATGTTATGTTTAATAATAAAACGAGACTGAATTCTTAAATGTTTAGAACTTCGTATCGTAACAATAAGGAGGTCCCACCATGCGCATCCAAATCGTCGCTGATGTTGGCGACGGCATCATCCTCCCCATCAACTATAACTATCAGCTTGCCGGTATCATCTATCGTTTCCTCGCCAAATCCGACCCCGAATACGCCTCCTTTCTACACAATGAAGGCTACGCTGCCGCAGAGAAACGATTCAAACTCTTCACCTTCTCCCAACTCATGGCAGAACGCAGACGCGTCAGCGGTGCGAATATCCATTTCGGTTCAACATTGACGTGGTACATCTCCTCCCCAGTCGAACGGTTCTTGTCCCATTTTGCCGATACCCTGCTAACCGAGGGCAGACTCTCCATTGGTGAGCATGAATTGCGAGTTAGAGATGTGACCGTGCCGCGTATCCCGCGTTTTCGATCAGAGATGCACCTCCGATGTCTCTCCCCCATCGTAATGTCTACAGCGCGCGAGCGTAATGGCAAACAGACGATGCACTATTGCCTCCCCGATGATCCCGTTCTCTCTGAACTCATCCGTCAAAACCTGATTCGCAAACACCAAGCGATATACGGTCACAATCCCAAGAATGATGCTTTGACGTTTCGATTTGATGAGAATTACATTGCCCGCCGCAACGGACGCGTCACCCGTCTCGTAGACTACAAAGGTATCAAGATAAAGGGAATCATGTGCCCATTCCATGTCTCTGGAAGTCTGGCGTTGATCCAGACGGGTTACGAATGTGGCTTCGGCGACAAAAACAGTGCCGGCTTCGGTATGGTAGAAGTCTAAACATATTTCAATTTGAATTTCATTAGTAAAAATTGTATAATATATTTCTAACATTTTTTGAAAGGAGGTAAATGCTGTGAAAAATCAACAATTGGAATTAGGTTTTAGTAATAATTCGTCATTGGAATTGGAACTGACTGGAAATCCGTGGACAGATTTTGGGATTATAAGTTTTTGTGCGGAATTGCGTTCTACACCTTTTAGCTGCCAGCTAGTATTAACACCACATAAGGCAACTCTTACAATGGATGTAGCCAATCTTGAAAAGTTTGAAGAGTGGTTGAATCAGAGGTTTCTCTATAAGTGGAATCAGCTCTATTGGTTGAGTCGTGGTGCTAAAATCCTTGGACGTGGACGCGCCTCTCTGAGTTATGATGATGGCTTCGTTGATCGTGACAAGTCACAGATGCAAACTACCGAAGAAGATCGGGCAGAAATTAAGGAAAAATGGAAAAACAGTAATATTCGTGATACGATGCCTCTTACACAGTTGAGGTCTAATTTTATCGGTATAAATGGTAACGCTGATAAATTCAGAACAGAACAACAAACCAACATTAGAGAATTCATTGCGAATTGGCAAAATCCTACAGGAAAAAAGGTTTGCGAAATGTCTGGGAGAACTACTGCCAAACCCAAAAAACTACTTCAAGTGGTGAATCCGTTCGCAACGAAACATCACAATACAAGAGTGCGAGGGGCACATAGCAGTAGTACTAATCCTACAATCGGACAACTCTATTACCTGATTAGCCTTTGTGCGACACTTGACAAAGACATCCCTTTTAGTGTCAACACTGCTAAGCGGACAACACGCCTAATTCTGCCAGATGTCCAGAATCTTGATCTGTTAGCCAAAGTTTATGCGCGCTTAAAGGACAATCTTAAAGATCTTGATCAACCCAATGAACTTTGGACTTTCACTAATTTGAGAACTATGTTCGGCTCGACTAACCGATATTCACTTGCGATCTCGTTGTTCCATAACATCTTTTATGAGTTTTCACCATCCGATGACGAAGAAAGTGAAGATGAATGGGATTTTTCACCTTTAGTGGAACAAACAACAGAATCTGTCAGACAACTGACGCGTTGGGTTATTATTCCATTCACAAAAGGGCAGAATGTGATTTTTCAAAATTTCCACACTGTTGAGATGGATACGCGGTTGTATGATTACATTAAACCGATTGATTTCGATCCCAGACCAATTAAACTTGTCCCTGATATTTTAGTAAGAATGTCATCTCGGACTCCGGATGGTGAGAATGCTATCGGACAATTAAGCCAAGCCATTGCAACCAGTATGCCTTCTTTGATGAAGGCGGCATTGTTTAATCTTTGGAAGCATCAGGATGCTGTTTTGGTTTCTCCGCAGCGAGGTGCACCACATCCCGTAAGACTGCTTTCAACTTTTATTACTCATTTTTTGGAGGTAAATCAAGTGTTAGATAAAGAGTTACGTGAAGATTTGCGGGCAATAGGGACCACGATCGGAACTATCTTTTACAAGGATGTTACGCTTATTAGCAAACTATTTAACGTTTCTAGTGTAAACGCCTTCAGAGATACTCTCAATGTCGTCATGTTCCGCTTGTATAAGTTTAGTACAGGTGAAGATGCTAAAAAAGCGGTTCCAGTTAAGCAAGAACGTATTGACCATATTTTGAACGAATTGACAGATGGAAATTGTAAGGAAATCGCTGAGACGCTGTCTACTTATGTCTGTCTTAATGCTTACAATGCGAAAGTGTTTGAATCTAAATCTGATAACGGAGGAAATTAAAATGACCAATAACACAACTGAATTGAAAGGTATTGCCATGGTTTGGCTCAGCAAAACCGACTTGAGCAACCTGAATGCCGGTGAAGGTGGCGGTGGCAATGTCACGGAACTAAAAACCTATGACAACGGACGAAAACCTTACGCCTCCGGTCAATCGGTGCGGCATGCATTACGGGAAGCGATTCACCGGAACAATCCAGGTGTGTTTCTTTGTGTACCGGAAACACCTTGTACCAATGTTGCAGAATGCTGGCTCTGTGATCTGTTCGGTTTTCTGAATCCAATAGCAGATAAAGGTTTTGACAGACGATGGTCACCGATCAAAGCGACACCTGCACTTGGACAGATCGCCTCCGATGTGGTCACAGATTTGCTAATTCGCATGAGTGGTATTGAAAAAGAGGATAAACAAACAGCGGATCAACGCATCGCCTATGTACAGATAATGGCAAACGTTTATCGCGTTGGGTTGTCCCTTGATGTTGCGAACATCGGCAAAGTGATTACACCACAATATGATGGTAAAGGCAAAAATGCTACATTCAAAGAATGGGAAACCACGGTTGAAATTGATAAGGAAAACAAAATAGAACGAACCATTGCTGTTTTGGAAGCAATCGGCGGTATTGCTGATTTTGCCAAACAGGCTCGGAATGCTGCATCGCTTGCCCCAGATATTTTTATAGCGTCAACCCATACTCGTTACTCCCACAGAACCTTAAGGGCGTTAGAACTTGACGATGAGGGAAACGTTAACACTGAGACGCTACGCGTTATTTTGCAAGATTTGGAAGATGACGGTGCTAAACTTTTCTGCGGATTTACACCAGGGGTAGTCGAAAACGATAAAGCGTTGATTCAGGTTTTAGATGAATTTGAAATAGAAAGAACCAATCCGCTTCGTGCCTTGAAAAATCTGGTAGCATACGTGCAAGAAGCCCTTACAGAATAACCTAAAAGAAGGCGGGTATTCTTGTGAATACTCGCCTTTAGCAGAGGATGTTATGGATAAGATACTCACTTTTGGCGTAATCTGTCCGTTTTGGGCATCATTTCGTCAGCCACAGGCGGTGAACGTTCATGTCACGTATCCTATTCCGCCACCGCCGACCCTTTACGGCATGTTAAATGCAGCACGGGGAAAACCGCAAGACTGGAACGCGGACAGAGATGATTGGCAAATCTCCCTTGTTATAGAATCTAAAGGAAAATTTCTTGAAACGTTCAGCAAGATATTTAAACCTTCCCGAGATGGAGAAGGACTATTTGACAGAACAATTTTAATGCGTCAGAAACTGATGAAGGTTCACTATACTATCTACTTAAAAACAGATGAATCGCTGCTTGTTGAAGCGCAGCAATCACTTACTGCACCGCACTGGCCCCTCTATCTTGGTGAATCGGATGATGTCGTTGATATTATCAACCCGCGTATTGTTGAATGCCAACCCACTGAGGTGCAAAAAATCCACTCAATTATTCCAGGTTTCGTAGAAGGATGTCAATTGGTGAACATGCCTTCTCATTATACCGAAGCCTCAAGAGAACAGTGGCAGATGCATCGGCGAATTTACTCTATTCCACCGGAAGGAGAATCGGTTGCACTAAGTGAATCACGTCTCGCGTATCCAATTGAAGGAAGGAACATTATATTCAATGGAAATTCTCGGTAAAACGAATCAAACTTTACGTGGGCATATTCAGGACTGTTTAACAGTCTGTAACGAAATTATAGCACGCCGTGAACCTTTTTTACGCCAATTTTGCCAAAAATTCGGCTGGAATTGGGAAGACGTAAAACAGGCTTTACGTTTTGCTGTCTGGTGTCATGACATTGGGAAAGCATCTGACGAATGGCAGGATTATATCCGAGACAATGGAAGCAGAATTACACATTCACTTCCATCTTTTGGAATTGGGCTTATGACAAGTAGTATGCCAAAGTCTTTTAACAATAGCCCACTTTATGCCGCAATGTTAGCCGTACTTGCACACCACGGACAACTTCATAAGGATGCATTCCGAGAGGACAATTTTCGGTGGCAGGATGTCACTTTGCCAGTTGACTACATCAATAGTCACTTTGAATTTTTTCGACAGCAGGAGCCCAGCTTACATCTAAAAACTTGGCAACCGGACACCCTTAGCCTCGGTAGGATTTGTGCTCCCATAAAAAAATTAAAAGAGATAATCAAAGGTCCAGAAAAACTGCAGTTTAAGATTCTTTATTCACTCATGCTAAATGTGTTGACTACCTCGGATGGATACGCAAGTGGAAACGCTCCAGACGGTGGCACACCTGAAAATCCTATGGGGGCCAACTTAACTCGTGAAGAACTCTCAAGGGTTCAGAATAAATTTCCGTTTTTCAACAACATTCTGTTAAAAGAGCTCCGTTTTGTTCCGAAAGACAGTGAACCAAACAAAATGCAATGTGAAATCGTTCAGCAAGACTCGGGGAGGATTATTCTAAACGCGGGATGTGGTGAAGGCAAAACTGCTGCTGCTCTACTTTTCGCACAAAAATTGCTAAAAGAAAACTGCATTGACCGGATTATTTTTACGTTGCCGACAAAATTCACGGCAAACAATTTGAATAGAGATTTAACTGATAAGTATGCAATACCGGAAGAACTCGTTGGAATCACACACGGCGACGCTTCTGAATTCCTTCGCCAAAGAATGCAGGAAACCGAAAACCAGCAAAGAGAACAAGAAATTGACGAAGACGAAATTCACAACTTGATTATGGCACAGGTTTTTGAAAATAGTATCTATGCAAAACCGATAACGATTTCTACAGTAGATCACTTGATTATGAGTCTCTACCACGGGTATAAATTTGCGGATAGAGCATTCTCTAATGTTGCTTCTTCACTGGTGGTTTTTGATGAAGTCCACTATTATGAAAAACATACTATGGGTGCAATTGCCGAAACGATGCGTAGATTAACCGAATTGCAGGTTCCACACCTTGTGATGACTGCTACAATCCCGTGTGCTGTTCGTAATGAATTAGATAAACTGGTCACAAATCAGCCTTATAGATTTCAGCGCGCGCCAGCAATCATTCAAGGCACTTCAAAGCCAAAAACCCCATTTGAAATTGAGAGGTTATCTCATACCTTAATTGATGAAAACGATAAATCCGTTTCAGACGAACTGTTGGCATTCGTTGCGCAAAACATTGAGCGAAGGCAGATTATTTTTGCCAACCAAGTTGCCCGCGCCAAGCAAATCTATCTGACCTTGGCAAATTCTGGTATTACCGCAAATCTGATCTGCTATCATTCAGGTTTTATTAGTAAACACCGAAACGAAAAAGAAAAAATTATTCGTGCACTTTTTAAAAGTCCAAAAGATCGGAATGCGGAGGAAGTTAGAGCGTTAGAAGATCGTGGTTTTTATAACACTGACCCCTGTATACTGGTGTCTACCCAAGTTAGTGAGTTAAGTTTAGACATTAGCGCGGATGTGATGTATTCTGAAATCGCACCAATTGACTCAATTATTCAACGAGGTGGACGCCTTCACCGAAAAGGCGAATATCCACATGATAATGGCTATGCTCATCGGATGTACATTGCTCCACCTTATGAGAGTGACAGAGCTAATCTACCTTACGACCAAGAGATTTTGCAACGTTCGTGGGATGTGGTTGGGCAGCATTATACTTTTCAAAATGCATGTGATTGGGTAAATGTTGTATACCCTGAAAGCACTTCGCTCATGCATGCCGAACTGGCAGAGGCTATTGACACGGATATAGTATTCGGAAAAAAACCACAAGATAACTGGGGTGATGATATTGAAGAAGAGGGACGTGTTGTTATCCGTAAGAAGAATTACCAAACTTATGATGTTGTTCCTTATGAGTTCGTCGAAACCGTTGAACAGGATTATCGGAATTATAAAACACATTCCCTCAGCATTTCAGAAGGGGTTTTTTGTGCTGCCCTCGCCCAAGATAAGATTTTATTCAGAAAAGGAACTCAAAAATTGACGAACCGACAAGGAGGAACACGAGAAATCAAGATACGCTTCAAAACTATTAAATCGCGTTATACATTTAGGGTTGGACTTGAACTTGACGAGGAAGCTATCCCGAATCTCCTATAGTTATACCAAATCTGAAAAATAAATTCGCATTTCAGAGATTTTGAAAATCATAGGAGGTTTCCGCATGTCAGAGGCGCAATGAATTGCGACACTACGAACCGGTTTTTCGCTAATGAGAAACGGTTATTCAGAAATGGTATTAGTAAGGAAACCGTCGTTCACCACTTATCAACGAAATACCGAGCATGTATAGGAGATTTATATTCGTAGTAAGGAACCCTTCATCGCCTATCTGCGTAAGTCCTATTAAATATACTTGCTTTTTACCTGAAAATTTTGTATAATTTCAGTTATCTATGACGTTGATATTTTATAGAACTCATAGTTAAAAATTGGCATAAATAACCCAAGCTGCTACTACGGTGGCTTCTTTTCACAGAGCGTTCTTGTTATCTAAAACTTCGGTTCTAAAACCTCGCTCTTTAGAGCGGGGATACAGAACCGCCGTCTTGGAAAGGACTCAACCGTTGTTTGAAAAAGATATTTTTCCCTTGACAAAACAGGATAAAAACTGCTATAATTAAGCGTATCAGGTTGGCAGACATGCTTAGCGTTACCGCCCCCTTCCCAGTAACGGGTGGGGACCCCGGTAACGTGTCTGCCTCCCACTAAGCAGGGGATAAAGCCTGATACCTGAGAGTCCATGCGAAACACGACCCATAAACTTTTTCACGATAAACAGTTGCGCCACTTGCACGACGACTTGAATATCATAGGCGTTGTGAGAAATCACTTCATTGCGCTTTCTATGCGGTATTACCGCAGATATGGCAAGGAGCTTTCGCATGCCAAAATGTCGAAACACCTGACGAAACTCAAGAAACTTGAGAAATACGCATTTTGGAATATCCCGTACTCGTGGGCGTTGCAAAACATGCTCAAACGTTTGGCACAATCCTTTAGAGAAATACGAACCCTTGGACGTGGACACCCACAATTCAAGTCGTGTAAGAAACACAAAGGAATGACGTTTGACGGTGTCCAAGCCCCACTTGAAAAAGTTTTGGACAAACAAAAACACAAAAGAAATCATCCGACATATCGTATCCGCTTGAATGGGCGTTGGTATCGTTTTGCGTTGCATCGTGAGATACAGGGCGAAATCACGGGCGTTCAAGTTACCAGAGACGCACTTGGAGATGTGTATATCACCCTTACTGAAGATTACTCGGAAATCAAATATGAACCCAAGACAGGTAAAGCTGAAGGGTTCGACTTTGGAATCACAGCAGATTTCCTGATAGGCAGTAACGGTAAAACATACCCGTCTCCGATGTTTTACAAACGCAATGCCAAGCAGTTGGTAGCAGCACAAAAGGTGTATTCTCGGAAGGTCAAAGGGTCTAACAATCAGGAACGCGAACGCAAGAATGTTGCCCGTATCCACAAAAAGACGGCAAATCAACGAACCGACCACCATTGGAAACTGGCGATAGACCTCTGCCGAGACTTTGATATTCTGTTCTTTGAGGACCTGAACCTTGAAGGTATGAAACGGTTGTGGGGTAAACAGGTCTCTGACCTTGCCTTCGGTGAGTTCCTGCGAAAACTCAAACACCAGTCTCAGAAGCGTATCCGTTCTGTGCTGAAGATTGGGCGGTGGACTCCCACGACAAAGTGCTGTTGTGTTTGTGGGCATAAAAATGAAAATCTGACGTTAGCAGATAGAGCATGGACGTGTCGTGAATGTAACACACACCTTGACCGCGACCAGAATGCTGCTATGAATATTCTTAAGGAAGGGATAGCTTCCTTTGGGTTAGGAGAAGTAAATCCTATTGTTCTGTTCAACAAAATCGTAGGTATCTCTGTCGCATCGTCCTATCCGTTGCTGAATTCCACAAACGCTTCTGCTTAACGTATTGCAGAAGCCTCCTGCTTTAGCAGGAGGTCTATCACTGTCAAATCCACGTTCTGTACACCAAATGTTACACTGGTGTAACGTTTTTAGGAGATCGCCACTCCTGAAAATCCTATAATCCCGTAAATCCTGATTCAGACGAATTAACAATCAGCCATCGGAATCACCAATCAGACTGATTGCTGAAACTGAATGCCCTTAACTTGTGGGGTTGTATTAACTTGACACTCTCTAAGGTCATCTGCTGTAATTGATGTCAGTAAAGCCAACATACAAAGGATAGCACCCATTGAAAGCACAAGAACATTTACATCTCGCCGCACTCCTCCACGACATCGGAAAATTTCGGCAACGTGCCACCGACCGCTACAAAACCCATCAAGAGCATAGTTACGAATTCGTCACCGAAGATTTCGCCGATTTCTTCGCACCCTGCGGCAACACCTTCAAAAACGCCATCCGACATCATCATCGCAACCCGACACGACTCCAGCATCTCATAGAAAAACAGGTGATTTTAGCCGACCGACTCTCCGCTACCGAACGCGAAGATGAAGAAAGAGAATCTGAGGATTTTGTTGAATCCGCGCTTGTTTCGCCACTCTCACGCCTCAAAGGTGCTACGAAAGACCAACGCTATCCACTGATAGCACTCAATCTCGACAGAGACACGGTTATTCCAAGGGAAACCCCAGACATCAATCGGGACACATACGAGAAATTATGGAAAGATTTCAAAAAGACGTTCGGTAAAGCAATGGAAGGCAAACACTACACGTCAGCGTTTTATCAGACAATCGTAGCCCTGCTTCACAAATACACCGCCCAGATACCTTCCGCGACGCCGTGGGAAAAACGCAAAGAGAGAACGGTGCCGGATATTTCACTCTACGCCCACCTCCGCACAACCGCTGCCATTGCCGCCTGTATCGGACGCGAACTCTCTGAAACCGAAATTGACACCCTACTGACTGACGCAAAAGATTCACATAAAAAGATATGCGCCCTCATCAAAGGCGACATCTCCGGTATTCAGAACTTCCTTTATCACGTCCTCTCTGACGGTGCCGCTAACCAACTGCGAGGCAGGTCTTTTTACCTCCAGTTACTGACAGAATCAATCGCACACTATGTTTTAAAACAGTTTGATCTGCCGATTACCAATCTGCTGCTCGCAAGTGGCGGGCACTTCTATATTCTCGCACCCGATACCGACGCCAAAGCGAAATTGGACACGATTCGCCAAAATATCTCCAAAAAGTTATGGGAACTTCATCGGGGCGACCTCTCTTGCATTTTAGCCGGTATCTCAATAAACACACGCGATTTTGGACCCAAAAATTTCTCCGACAAGTGGAAAGATGTCTCAGAAAACGTTCAGGAACGGAAACGAAGCAAATGGGTAGAGTTGGGCGCACAGGATATGTTCGGAAACCTCTTTGAACCGCACGAAGAACCCCATCAAGAGAGAGAAAATCACTGGAAATTTGAGGAACTTGGCAAAAAAATACGCCGCCCCAAATACCTCGTCACCTTCAAAGTGTCAGAATCACCAATTCCAGAAAAACCTGAATGGTCCGCCGCGCTCAAGGCGTTCGGAATGGATATCCGCCTCTGCGAAAAAATGGATGACAGAGTAGAAAAACCTGAGCATGCCGAAAATGCAGTCGTCTATCGACTCGGCAATACCGATTTCCTTACGGATCAAGAACTTGAACACTTTCAATGGGAGAGTTGCTCTGTTAGTTACGATTTTCAAATATTCCGACCCGTGATTGCACACAGACACGATACCGATGACGAAGAAAAAATCGCTGATTACGATTACCTCGCCAACGCCTCAGAAGGCGTGCAATGGCTCGGCGCATTGCGGATGGACGTAGACGATCTTGGAAAAGTCTTCAGTAAAGAGAAATTAGGGAATGCAACCATCTCACGTCTCACAACCTTGAGCGAAGCGTTCCGTCTCTTTTTTGAAGGGTACGTCCCGCAGCTCTGTCGCGATTACAACACCCAACGAGAGGAACAGATTCTCGAACTCATCTATGCTGGCGGCGATGATCTGTTCCTCGTCGGAGGTTGGAGCGCGTTGCCAGAGATTGCCCAAAAGATTCGCTCAGCATTTCGACACTTTATCACTGGCGACCACGTCACACTTTCCGGCGGCATCGCCATTGAGCACAAAAAATTCCCGCTGTATCAATTCGCAGCTCGGAGTGGCAGTGCGGAGGGTGCCGCCAAAGGTCTTGACAAAAAGAACGCCATCACATTTTTACAAAAACCGATGAAGTGGGAAAAGTTCGCAGAAGCCTGCGAATGGCATCAAAGGTTCTTAGACGTATTAACAGGTCAAGACCAACTGCCGCGTGATATTCTCACGCGATTGAGCCAGATCTATTCAGAGAGAGAATTAGAGGGACACCAATGGGCATGGCGATCCCTCTACTACTTCCATCGTTTACAGGAGAGATACAAATATGACAATCAGAAAGCTTTTCTATATAAATTAAAACACGAACTTAACCACCAAGAGTCCTCTCAATTTAGGGAGGAATTGATCCATGTAATTACCAGATGGACCGCTTTACGCATTAGAGATTCGTAGGTCGGGTAGAGTGACAGCGAAACCCGACAACACAGAAAACAGAAGGAGATACAGATGCCTACAGGAAAAATTAAAACCTTGAGGAATGGTTTTGGATTTATACAACCTGCTGATGGAAGCAAGGATGTTCACTTCAGTCGTAGGGCACTAAAAAATGTTCAGTTTGACGAACTCGTGGAAGGACAGCGAGTCACCTCATATACCATCACGCAAGGTGATAAGGGACCAACCGCAAGTAACGTTGAAGTTGAAGCAGTTGCCCAACAAAAGATTGATATTTCGGAAATTATTGAGAACGGCGGGGAGCCGCTCGTCACCACCGCAGAAATTTTAGGGCGTAAACTCGCGAAAAACCTCAAGACGGCTCAAATCCGAAAAGTATACGGAGCGGTTAAGAAGATTCAGATGAGTGACGAGTTTAACCGAAACGCATTGATCATGCTGAAACCGAAATTGGCTTATGCTGCAGCCCGCAAACCAGAAGTGGAAGACCTAAAAGATGCCCTAACAGAAGCCATCAACGAAGTTGACAACGACGAGAAGTTCAAAAACTTCGTCGATTTCTTTGAAGCAATTCTTGCCTATCATAGGGCATTCGGCGGCGAATAAGGAGGAAGGCATGCCAAGTATACAACTACAAGGTAAAATTTTTCTAAAAGGCACGATCAATGCAATAACAGGTTTACACATTGGTGGAAACGCCGGTGAATTAGACATCGGCGGTATTGACAACCCCGTCATACGGAATGCCTTCAACCGTCAACCCTACATTCCCGGTTCTTCCTTGCGAGGTAAAATGCGAGGTTTGCTTGACCGACACTTCAATAAACCGCTTGAAAAACGGGTTGGAAGAGATGTTCGGGTCCATGAATGCCAAATACCGGCAGACTACGATGAGTGTCCAGTTTGCCAAGTCTTCGGTGTTGCTCCCGCGGGCAATTTGCGTGGAATAACTATGCCGACACGCGTTATCGTCCGAGATACCTTCTTAATGCCAGAATCATTAGCGGCATTGGACAGAGCGGATACCGATACCGACTTTACCGAAATTAAAACAGAAGTTGCTATTGACCGAATTACCTCTGCTGCAACACCCCGGCAACAGGAACGCGTTCCTGCTGGTGCAACTTTCGGACCTTTCCAGATAGTCCATAGCCTCTATACACAGAATGAAAACGATAAAAGGCATCAGTTGCAGGACGAACTTCAGTTTTTTGATACTGTTCTCACCGGTATAGAACTCTTGGAAGATGACTATCTCGGTGGATCGGGTTCTCGGGGTTCTGGACAGGTAGCATTTGAAAACTTAGAGATGACATTTAAATCCCGCGGATGTTACGAGAATCCAGCTATACCTCCAATAACCATTGCTGAGAATGTAGATATTAAGACCTTACGCCAATCTAATTACACGGCGAAAATTCTGGAGGCTGTGTCTACTGAATAGGAGCGTGTATGGCAACTTATACGGTCTATCGTTTAACCTTTAAAACCCAGTTGCATCTTGGACGCACCTCCGGTCCCGCACAAGAAGGAAGTCTCGGCTTAGAGAAAACCGAGACCTATATCCCTGCGGATACCCTCTTCTCAGCGATTTGTCAGACGTGGACAAGGTTTTACAACCCTGAGAGTCTTGCAGCTTTTCTCAAGGGTTACATGCAAGACAGGACAGTTTTACCCTTCATGTTGACTTCGGCTTTTCCTTTTGCCAAGGAAGTTTATCTTTTTCCAAAGCCTTTAATATTGTCAACTCCCTCAAAAAAGAGCAAACGGGCAAAGTTTGTTTCCCAATCCATCTTTCAGGACATTGTTTCTGGAACCGCGCCAGAATTCCGTGAAGACCAATTGATTAACGGTGAGGAAGTCTGGATGAGTCCTGAAGATAAGGAAAAATTGGAAACATCAAGTGACAAAAATTTCACCCTCTGGGCAACGAGCACCCGACCGCGTGTAACCTTAGGCAGTCGAAGTTCGGGATCCGAAATATGGCATGTTCAGACCGTCCAATTCAACAGGGATTGTGGACTCTGGTTCGCTGCCCAATTCGATTCCGACGAAACGAAGCAGAGGATTGAAACGTTGCTTCGAGTTCTCGGGGACACCGGCATCGGGGGTGAACGTAACGCTGGGTACGGTGCGTTTGATTTTGACACTGCCTCTGTTAAGATACCTGATACCCAAGGCTGTAACCAATTTATGACACTTTCACCGATATGTCCTAAGTCTGTTGACCAACTGGAGCACCTGCTCAAAGGCAATGTCGCCTATACCCTAACCCCGTCAAGCGGATGGGTGAGTACACCCGGCACTGTTACCCGCAGAAAACAGATCAACATGTTCGCAGAAGGCTCCGTCCTACACACAAACGACACACAAATCGGTCGATTGGTCGATTTAAGATCCGATAACTGGTTGCATCCAGTCTATCGTTACGGTTACGCATGGCAGGTCGGTATCAAAGGAAGGGCTGAATGAAACAGAAATATCAACTCCAGACCCTTACCCCTGTTCATATCGGCTCAGGTGAAACATTGAGTCACATAGACGGTTGCTATGCTAACGGGAGGTGGTATCGTATAGATTTAGACAAGGTCTTGGCGCACCCGAGTACGGATCTGAACGCCTTAACCTCCGAGATGGCACGGCGCGACTTCCGATGGGAACGCTACCTACGGCAGCATGGCAGCAATCTATCAGAATTTTCTGCATATAGCCTTCTCTGTCCGCAAAACCCCGAAGAGGTTGAAATTCGAGAAGCGATTAAAACAGTTCAGAACCACCCCTATATTCCCGGTAGCACCCTCAAAGGTGCAATCCGCACCGCGTTGTTAGGAGAGATTCTCAATGAAAACAGTAATATTTATAGCGAAAGCCTCAGTCAATTAGAAAACCTGATTGACCAAGGACCGCGAGGCAATCCGAGAAGAGAACAACCCGCGCGCCGGATAGAGGGGCTCGCTTTCGGCAGAGATCCAAATCGGGACATCTTTCGTGCCTTACAGGTCAGCGATACGATGCCACTCGATAGTAGTTCTCTTGAAATTGGAATGGCATGGACAGTTACCCTCGATCAAAACGACCAACTCACCCAGAAAATAGACAGAGGGCAGGCGTACAAAAATTTCGTCCAGCAAATCCAAGCCAGGCAATGTCTAACGTTTACTCTCAAGATTGATGAATTGCTGTTCCGTGAACGCGAGAAAACGCGCCTCGGTTTTAGTGAATTACAAGAGAAAACGCTTTATGATATTGCGGAGGTGTGTCGTTCAGCAACGGATGAACTTATACAAAGTGAACAAGACTTCTTTGACTACTATCATCTATCGGAAATTGCCAATGTCTATGATAAACTGATCGGTTTAAATAACGCGCTTCCAGAAGGCGCGTTCCTTTTGCAAATTGGATGGGGAACGGGTTACCACAGCAACACTGTCACTTCTCTATTTACAAACGATGAAAAATCGCCTGAAAACCTACAGATGGATCTACGAGAACGTTTCAAATTAGGCGAAAGCCGTTCCCGACGTGGAAATTACGACGAACGCGAATTTCCCAAGACCCGACGCATTTTATATCGTGGACAAAACCCAATTGCCCCACTCGGTTGGGTCAAAATCTCACGACTTGAAGATTAAGAGGTTTGTAGTCGTGTAACTCATCACACGTCTTGAACACCAATATGATTCTTTTACTTAATTCCGCTGTCATGCCCACAGAGGGTGTTTACACTTTAAAACGGATTTCTGAAGCCACATTCCGAACAGTCCTACAGGGAGCCGCTGCAGCAAAAAACTTCCAAAGTTATATCGGTTACCCCGAAACCGCACATCTGATTGAAGAATTCACAGGCATTGAAGTTGAGGTGTCACGAGAGCAGGCAACATTGGCCCCTGGGGACATCATATTAATTGTAAAGTTGCGGCACCGGGTGGCTAATCCTACCGATAAGGATATCCCCCAACTCTCAATTGGTGATTTTGAATTTTTTTGGTGCGACTGGAAACCTTTAGAGGATGGAGGCGCAACCCATGAAAACGTTTGTGACATTTTTAGGTAGAGGTCAGGAAAATCCAGAAACCGGCTATCGGAAAGCCACATACAAGTTTCCAGATGGTTCCCGCGAAACAACTGCCTTCTTTGGACTCGCATTAGCAAAGTACATCGATCCAAATCGCCTCGTTATCTTGGGTACCAACAGCAGTCAATGGGGAGTTTTATTAGAGAATCTCGCAGCAGAAGGTGAAGAGGAAGAAGCGCGACTTGAAATCCTCGATGCCGAAACCAGAGGCGGCGTTGAACAGAAACATCTCAATAGCGTCGTGCAGCTCATGCGACGCGCCGTCGATTGTGAAGTCGTCCCACGATTGATCCCCTTTGGAATAAATGAGAGCGAACAGTACAAAATATTAGATGTTATTGCCCAGAGTGTTCCTGAAGGAACAGTCAATTTCGATTTAACACACGGGTTCCGTCATTTCGGCATGATCGGTTTCCTGTCAACCTTCATGTTAGCAAGGGTTCGCCACAGATTTGAGGTAGAAAACCTATGGTACGGCGCGCTTGAAATGACACAAGGCGGAATTACACCTGTGCTTAAGTTAGATGGACTTGACAGAGTACGACAATGGTTGGAGGCACTGAATCGCTTTGATGCTACTGGAAATTACAGAGTCTTCGGATCGCTTCTTACCAAAGATGGTGTGAAAGGTAACAAAGCGAAACATCTTGAAAATGCCGCTTTTTATGAAAGAACGCTCAATCTCTCTGCCGCAGCAGATGAAATTCGCCAATTCAGACCTGTCCTTGCGTCTGACCTTCCGGGAGCATCAGGCTTGTTTAAGGAAAGATTGGCTAACCGTCTGAGGTGGATTGAGTTGGATACACTCTCAAAACAGCAGGCGGAGTTAGCCCACCAATACCTAAAGCGCCGTGACTATCTTCGCGCAGCAATGTTCGGCTGGGAGTCCCTCATCTCAATGTACTGTGAAGAGAAGTGTCTTGATCCTCAAAAGCGAGAGAATCGCGAGGGGCAAAACGTTCTAAGAGAAGTGGATCCATCAAAACGGAAAATTTGTGAAAACCTTAATCAGATCCGCAATGCCTTAGCACACGGTGGTTCGTCTAACACTGAGAGCATCGAAAAAATGTTCATGGATGAACAAAAGTTGCATCGTGCACTGAGGAAAGCGTTTGATTGTCTATTGTCAAATTAGGCAGGCCATAGGTGGCGCGTAAACGAAACCCAATGCCCCAAAATCCGCGTCATCTGTGTAATCTGCAATAATCCATCATTCAGACAAAAAGGAGAAACCACAAATGCAAAACCCAGGTCAATCCAACATCACCGGTACCGCTATTAACTACCTATACATTTGCACACGCAAACTCTGGTTCTATCAAAATCACCTTGAGATGGAGCATACCTCCGAATACGTTGACCTCGGAAAACATCTCCACGATGAAAGTTACTCGCGCGAAAAACGCAGAGAATGGAGCATCGACAACCTCGTCAAAATAGATTTCATTGACAAACACGGGGTTCTCCACGACATCAAATCCGGTCCCGCTATGGAAACCGCACACGTCATGCAGCTCTGTTATTATCTCTACTTGCTCAAACAGAAGGGAATCTCTAATCGGAAAGGTGTTATTAACTATCCGCGTCAACGCCGAACCACCGAGGTCGAACTCACACCCGAAAGGGAACGAGAAGTGGAGAATGCCGTTGAACAAGTAAACGAGATCGCCACATTGCTGACACCCCCTCACGCCGATTATATGAAAATCTGTAAATCCTGCAGTTATCAAGAGCTCTGCTGGAGTTAATAGAGAACGTGAGTTTGATAAAAGTGGGATGTCGGGTTTCGCTACCCCCTTGACCTGACAGGGTGTCTTGGGAAGGGTATATTTGTCTAAATTACGGGTTTTTTGGTGTATTTACCGCTCTACCCGACCTACAGATTTATTTTCAAGCTCACGTTAGAGAGGATTCATCCATAGGGGGTTTTTGATAGGGCGTTTCTGCGGGTTTCCCCAAAGCGATCTTGCCCGAAAAGGAGAAGGAATACCAATTATGTCCCGTAACTACTACATCACCCAACCCGGCAGACTCCGCCGGAAAGACAACACTCTCTATTTGGAACGAGAAGATGCACCACGCATCCCGATCCCTGTTGAAGACATCGACGCACTCTATTTCTACGGGGAACTCGACCTTAACACCAGGCTCCTCAACTTTCTCTCACAAAAACATATCGCTTTTCACGTATTTAACTACTACGGCTACTACTCCGGGAGTTACTACCCGAGAGAATATCTCAACTCTGGTTCTTTGCTTGTCAAACAGGTGCAGCACTACGAAAATCGATCCAAACGGATGCCCCTTGCACACGAATTCGTAGAATCCGCTGTTTTCAATATGTTACGGATTTTGCGGTATCACACGAACCGGGGTAAGGATTGTAACGCGCAAATTCAATCAATTGAAGCACTCCTTGCGGAAAGTCGTTCTGCGAAAAACACAAACGAACTGATGGGGTATGAAGGCATCATCCGAGACACCTATTACACCGCGTTCAATACAATCTTAGAACTAAAGCAACCTTTTGAAAAGCGCGTCCGTCGTCCCCCGGACAATCCGATCAACGCCGTTATTTCCTTTGGAAATTCGATGATGTATACCGCCTGCCTCACAGAAATCTACCGGACGCAGCTCAATCCTACCATCAGTTTTCTCCATGAACCCGGCGACCGACGATTCTCACTGAGTCTTGATCTCGCCGAAATCTTCAAACCCCTCATCATTGATCGGATTATCTTCCGTTTGTTCAACCGGCGACAACTCAATGAATCAAAACATTTTGAGACCAGCGTTGATGGCTGTTATCTCAATGAAAAGGGGCGTAAATTGTTCATCGCCGCATTTGATGAGCAACTCAAACAGACCGTTTCGCATCGAAAGTTGAAACGACATGTCTCCTATCAACGGCTCATCCGTTTGGAATGTTATAAACTCATCAAGCATCTCGTTGGGATGGAGACCTATCAGGCGCTGCGTCCATGGTGGTAGGAAAATCTCGTAGGTTCGGTTTTTCTAATGAATTTTTCTTACTTTGCATAAGGAGGCATCTGTAATGTACATCATTCTCGTCTACGACATTCAGGTCGAACGTGTCGCAAAAGTCTGTAAATATCTCCGTCAACATCTCAATTGGATACAGAATTCGGTATTTGAGGGACAGTTAACCAAAGCACAGTTCGCTCGCGTCAAATCCGGATTAGCTGCCCTGACTGATCCCCAGCATGACTCTATCATCATCTATCAGTTGCGCGACGCACGGTGGATGAATAAGGAAGTTATGGGTGTAGATAAAAACCCCGCAACGAACCTGCTCTAAACGAGCCATTTCCAAGAATATTGGCATAACACCTGCTGTCGACCTCGGTCGAATGAAGGGTTTAGACATATCCTGAACTTCCTATTTCTCCGAAAAAGTGGGGATAAACGCACGCCTTGTAAGGATCTGTCGACCTCCCAGAGAATTTGCACAACTGCAGGTCGACAGCAAATCGGTCTCGGAAACGCTATATGTAAAAATCAACTTGACACGTATCATAAGGGCTCTGTATAATATATCCATGGCTTTCATAAAGCCTTTTAATCGAACCAGTATGGAATCGAAACTTCTTGAAGTTTTATCTCACAAAGTGGGTATAAAACCTTTTAATCGAACCAGTATGGAATCGAAACGATCGCACCGTCGAGTTGGCTTGAACCCGCTGCGTATCTTTTAATCGAACCAGTATGGAATCGAAACGTTTCTACGCTTAAAATAAGTATAACAAAAATATTAAACTTTTAATCGAACCAGTATGGAATCGAAACACACATAAATCGTATTATTTGTATTCTGGCTAACATCTTTTAATCGAACCAGTATGGAATCGAAACGCGATTTAAACACCCTAAAAAGGCACTTGCACAAGCCCAGCTTTTAATCGAACCAGTATGGAATCGAAACAAGATCGGGACTTTTGTTGAGAATTGGGATACTCACCTTTTAATCGAACCAGTATGGAATCGAAACCGGTCAAATCTTCGCGTTGGTTCAAAACGATTGCAGCTTTTAATCGAACCAGTATGGAATCGAAACTTGATACCCTTGCGGGGAAACACGCGGTTGGAAGAACTTTTAATCGAACCAGTATGGAATCGAAACCTTGCTCGGCTGCACTGAAAGCGAACAACCGCTTAACCTTTTAATCGAACCAGTATGGAATCGAAACCCGGGATCGACCGCACCCGCTTGCGAAAGTGCGGATACTTTTAATCGAACCAGTATGGAATCGAAACTACGCACCAAAGAGAAGGGTGCCTGCACACCAAAACCTTTTAATCGAACCAGTATGGAATCGAAACTTTTTTATAAGAGGGTTGTATGCGAAAACAATCGGTCACTTTTAATCGAACCAGTATGGAATCGAAACTAGAATACACCTTTCAGTATCACGCACAAGGTAAAGCTTTTAATCGAACCAGTATGGAATCGAAACGCAATCCCCGCCGCATTAACAATCAAAGTAGGGGGTCGCTTTTAATCGAACCAGTATGGAATCGAAACGCGGTAGGTTGGCTTTGTTCGCCTCCGTCGGCATATCCTTTTAATCGAACCAGTATGGAATCGAAACGGTTTATTGCCAACTTCTCACGCGATATCCCGCAACCTTTTAATCGAACCAGTATGGAATCGAAACTTGTTTCGTTGGCAATATCCTTTTTGCTTGCTTTGGCTTTTAATCGAACCAGTATGGAATCGAAACAATTCGACTCGCAGAAGCGACAACAGGTGCAGATCCCTTTTAATCGAACCAGTATGGAATCGAAACGCCTCCTCGGTGAAGCCTTATTTGCAAATTCTTTTGCACTTTTAATCGAACCAGTATGGAATCGAAACACTCAATGTTCGTTTTTTGTAGTTTCTTGGTTTTCCTTTTAATCGAACCAGTATGGAATCGAAACCAACCTTTTCGGTGAGTTCTGCGTAGAACTCAAAGATCTTTTAATCGAACCAGTATGGAATCGAAACGTAGTGTATGTGGAAGACTTGGCTTGCGATATCATTCTTTTAATCGAACCAGTATGGAATCGAAACGACGATACCGACGGGTATTTTTGAGAGGGCGTCACTTTTAATCGAACCAGTATGGAATCGAAACCAAGGTATCCGCATCGTTCCGGTCTTGGATTTGATACTTTTAATCGAACCAGTATGGAATCGAAACCGCAAGCGAAACCGAGATGTCGTTGCGCGGATCGAAGCTTTTAATCGAACCAGTATGGAATCGAAACGCGTTCACGGTGCTTACATTGAACTCTATCGCTCTGTCCCTTTTAATCGAACCAGTATGGAATCGAAACGCTAATTGGCGATGGTCAAGATCGTTTAGAATTAGACTTTTAATCGAACCAGTATGGAATCGAAACGCGGCAGGCGGTTCTGATAACCTTGCGACAGTCATTCCTTTTAATCGAACCAGTATGGAATCGAAACTTCTAATAGCAGTTTGGACTTCCTTGTGCGTTTCTCTTTTAATCGAACCAGTATGGAATCGAAACTGCGGTGACGCGGCGGGTTATTGAGACCCAGGACCGCTTTTAATCGAACCAGTATGGAATCGAAACCAGGTTCGCTTGTGCCTCTTCTAATGCGGCCTCTGCCTTTTAATCGAACCAGTATGGAATCGAAACGATATGCCAGCACTTGTTAGCGGAAACTACTGGATTGACTTTTAATCGAACCAGTATGGAATCGAAACGCGATCGGGCAACAGTATGCCGACTGGACGCACATCGCAACTTTTAATCGAACCAGTATGGAATCGAAACAAATCTACCGCCCAGTGCCATTCATCTGCGTGTCTGACTTTTAATCGAACCAGTATGGAATCGAAACATACTTTCATCAAACAAATCATCACGATCTTCATTACTCTTTTAATCGAACCAGTATGGAATCGAAACTGTAAGACTTGCGATAGCCCCTTCGTTGTTTGGACTCTTTTAATCGAACCAGTATGGAATCGAAACTCGTGCTTCTCAGCCCATGCGAACATGTCGTTAACTTTTAATCGAACCAGTATGGAATCGAAACAATGTTCAAAGCACCTAACTGCGATGCTCTTTGACTTTTAATCGAACCAGTATGGAATCGAAACTGCCAAATACCAGTCGCCATTAGCACCTAACGAGTTGGCCTTTTAATCGAACCAGTATGGAATCGAAACATGCAATATGAAGTTTAAACGAAAAACAGGCAAAAAACTTTTAATCGAACCAGTATGGAATCGAAACTCCCAATATATTCACTCAGTGAATTCTGTAAAATCAGACTTTTAATCGAACCAGTATGGAATCGAAACACAAGAGATAGCGGTAATCCATGAAAATGCAGCGACTTCTTTTAATCGAACCAGTATGGAATCGAAACGTTGCGATCTTGAACGAGATCCGGGAGAGGCAGTTCACTTTTAATCGAACCAGTATGGAATCGAAACAAACCCGCGCAGGGCTCGTTTACGGTTGAGGGTGACCTTTTAATCGAACCAGTATGGAATCGAAACCAATATAGATGCGTAGGTAGCCGGTCTCTATATCATTCTTTTAATCGAACCAGTATGGAATCGAAACGCGATCTTACTGACGCTCGCGACGATTACAGTTCCCGCTTTTAATCGAACCAGTATGGAATCGAAACGACAAATCGGGAGAGAAAGGTGTTTATGAGATTGACTTTTAATCGAACCAGTATGGAATCGAAACGTTATTCACGGGAATCATCGAAGATCAGGCGGAATCCCTTTTAATCGAACCAGTATGGAATCGAAACAAAATCCGCTCTGCTCTGATAACTATTGCGTTGTCGGCGAACTTTTAATCGAACCAGTATGGAATCGAAACCGCGCCAAACGTGCCGCGGAACAGCAGATGACTTTCCTTTTAATCGAACCAGTATGGAATCGAAACACGACGGGCGCGTCTCGGAGTCGTATAGCAGTTTTGACTTTTAATCGAACCAGTATGGAATCGAAACATACCCGTATCTTCCTTGTTGGCTTCGTCCAAAGCCTCTTCTTTTAATCGAACCAGTATGGAATCGAAACATTCATGATCGCCTCTACCAAAACGGCTATATCCTGACCCTTTTAATCGAACCAGTATGGAATCGAAACGTTGTTGCGTCTCCGGTGCCACCGACGCGTGTGCCGCTTTTAATCGAACCAGTATGGAATCGAAACCATTCCGGGCAATCGCATCCGTGTGCGATCTCAATCTTTTAATCGAACCAGTATGGAATCGAAACCGTTTGGCAACAATGCAGGCGATGTCGGTGCGGACTATCGCCTTTTAATCGAACCAGTATGGAATCGAAACTATTTATAGATAGCATGGTCGGTATTGTCAACAAACCTTTTAATCGAACCAGTATGGAATCGAAACTAAGTAATAGGCGTTATTTTCCTGGGTGACGGCAAACCTTTTAATCAAACCAGTATGGAATCGAAACACCGACTTACAGCAACCGTTTGTAAATGAACTTCACAAAACATGTAAGGAGGTATTTTATCTGTCCTTTTAGACGCAAAATTCCTGCATCGCTTCAATTTTTAGAATGAAAGCGAGAGAATTTGATGAGAAAATTGACTTTTTTCGTCCGCTTTGTGCTAAAATATCAGGAAATTTGAAACTATGGGGTGGCAATTGAGTTAAAGGTACTTGAACCTTTACACTGATTGACTACCGCATTACGCTTGTTGACTACCGCATTACACTGATTGACCCGCCGCTTTTTTAGGGTTAATCAGGAACGTAGGCAGTGTCTAAGTTTCAAAGGTGTCCCGTGTGGTATTTTTGAGTGTTACCACTCTTGTGTCTTATCACTCACCTTTATCACCGCGCGGGCGATGAACAAGTGAGTAAGAAGGTCTGCGGAGATCTTAACGGAGATTCTCTTGGTGTAACTTCGATAAGATCAATTCTTCTAACATCACGAAGTCAACGTAGATTTTCTCATTCACTTGTTCCAACTCATGCTTGTTCGCATTCCGCCAACCGTGAGCATCCTTCGTGAATATCTGGGCATCCCTATTAGAGATTTTCCACTTCTCATTGTAGCTATACCAAAATTCCCCATCACATCGCATCCCCTTGAAGTTCGGAAACCGTCGATGTCAACGCTTTTCATAAGGCTTGGGGAACAACTGATACTCGCCTGAACAAAACGCCTTTGAGATGCGTTTAAGGAGTCCAAGCTTTTTAAACGTCTTGAGTGCCTCGCAGATCGTTGAGCAGCTAAACCGGACATACTCAAGAATCTTGGCGTAGGTTGCTTCGACTTCTCCGGTCGTCCAGTCCGAAATATACTTCTTGATATACCATATCACCATCTGCTTCCAGGTAATCTCACCGGCAAACATCAGTTCCATAGGCGAACCCTCAGCACGCGGCATCGCACACATCTTCGGAAGTCTGTCAGGATCATCGGGTACTTGATGCGGCTCGCATATATGGTGAATGAGTTGATAGGTGTTTGCCTTGTTCGGACCGCGATGGTTTTTGATGACCCAGCCGTTGTCGACGAGCCACTTCATTGCTTGTTTGACTCGTGAAACTTTCATGCCTAATAACTTTGCCAGTTCTGTATACGATAACGCATGCGATAAGCCTGTCTGCCAATTGCTTCTGTATACTAAAACCATATACAGTGCAAATGCTGACATCCAGACCACACGCGTCTTTAACGCTTCTATCAGACTGTGTTCCCCACAGGGGACTTGAAAAGTGGATTGTTGTATTTCGATCACTTTAAATTGCCTCCGATCAACTAGGGACCAGCGTCCAAATCGGTTCTCTGGTGTGTAAAAAAGTACGCTACCAGCCAACCGATACGGATGCTGATATACCCCAATATAGACATTTTCATTTCTAAACCGGTGACGGCGTGGATGCAAAGAGAGCATAAACGCCTCACTGATCCAGAAAAATCGTATAAAAAAAGTGGTATTGCGTTGATGTTTCGCTTCCACAAGGGAGGAGAAACGTTTCAAACCATAGCAGCCACTTCTGTCAAAAGTGGGGGAGGAGAGGTATCCCTTTTAGAAAGAGATTGACAGACCTCTCCACATCAACGCTATGATTTTACGGACACAAAAAATGTGACCGGGATGACTTGCCAGCCATCCATAGATAATTATACCCAACACTCAAGAAAATGTCAAGTAAAACTATCTTTTAGGATCATTAACGTTTTAAACCTTAAAATGGTTCAAATTATAAGCATTAATGATACCATAAAGACGACAATACCACTTCCTTGTGTGGTTGGTATTGCCGGAGGGCGCGTTAGGGTGAAAGTTCCGTCGCTGGAGCCCTAACAGCCCCTTGATAATGAGCCGTAAAGATCCACAATACCATCTTTAGGTCCAATTACGTTTTTAATACCACTTTTTTTATCAAAATTTTGTGAAAGTGCCCAAACACTTATTTATGATAAGTATATATCAAACAATAAGTATTTTCAACACATTTTTTGTAGGAGGTTATATAGAACCGGACAGCAATGCGAGGAGTTAGCAATGCGTACCCGAAAACTCAAGATACCCTACACGGAACAATTGGACATGTTGAATGCTGCCTCAGCCTCTGTTTGGTAGGAGTGTTTGAATCTTCAGGAAGTTTGGTGTTATCATGTTCTTTTACTCAGTTGCCTAATAAGCTTCGGGTGCAATCGGTCTGCAGCACCGCCGGAGAGACAGCAGGCGGAGATCGATAAGATCATCAAGCAGGTTGCGGCTTTGAACGCTAAAGTGGATACGCAAAGCCCAGATACGGAGACTCAAATTTTTTGCCAATCAAGCCAAGAAAGCGAGAAAAAAAGAAAATCTATTTGTTAAAATCTATACCCGAAAGGTTGAGGAGATAGTTTATGAAACTGCACAGTGAAATTCCGCCTGGGATGAGAGATAGAAGTTTGAAGACACAATTCTATTCATGGTGCGGTATATATGCAGTAGCGGCATGTGATAGGATTGTTGAGAATGTCATGGCACTTAACGGCTTGAGAGTCTTCGTTGATATCGTCTTAATCTTTACTTTGGCTTACATATCAACATGTCTTTGGCGAGGCTTAACATCTACTTTCAGTAGAATGAAAGATAGAATCTTTGGGAGATAGATGAGACCTACCAAAACGCCATTCAGAAAACGTTTGAAAAACTACATTAAAGGAATCTTAGAATTGCTTTGGGAGTGCTTCTTATTGCGGCATTGATATATGGTCATCTTTGAGTTGAGGACCCGGACAGGTAAAATGGTCGGGGCAATTATCGGTCTTGTATTAGCAGGCTTAAGTATTTTCACAATGATTTTTGAGACAGACATTTTTTCGGAGGGTGAAATCGTTTGTATCGTTATCGCATCCTGCTTTTGGGGGTTTTGCACAATGTTTGCGACTCTAAAAACAAATCACCCCTTTTGCTTTGTCGTGTGTGAAGCCTCCTTTTACATGACATTGATTTTATTCATAGGGCTAAATATATCCCTATTCACATAAAAAACCAAATACTGTTAACTTTGACCCCTTCTCTCTGATAAAGCAGGGAGATTCTTCCCTAAACTCCGTGTCGAAGCCAGCACACGTAGGGGCAGCCCAAACACTGTCCGGCTGGTAAGCGAATGAAAATATGAGGCACAACGGAGAAAGAAAATGAACCAAGGAAAGTTTGAAGAACTCCTGTAAAATCAACTCTCTGGAATCAGTGAGAGGATGTCGTCTATTGAAGGCGAGATTCCTTAATCTCCTTTCTGTTTCCAAAAATCTTTTCGAGAATGCCCCAGAGCAGTTTTTCGGCGGCATCCCCTGTGGTCTAACTTCCGCTAATTCAAGGCGATCGGTGGCTTGTTGTTCGCAATAAACAGGGAATTCAACCCCTGTTTGAGAGCATCTTCAATACTCATATCCGTCTCGGCACAGAGTATCTTTAGTTGACGATACGCGTCCATACCCAGATAACAGGCTGCCATCTTTTTTCCGCGGCGTGACGGACACCGCTGGGAATGACTTTCAGGAACGGATTCGACAATTTCCAGTTTTGGCTGCTGCGCTTGATTTTGCTCCAAGACGGCTCTCATATCATTTTTTCCTCTACTCATCTACAATACCTCCAATTCTTTGGATACATATTTATATAAAGCGTTTACCTCGCTCGCGGCTTTCCCAGTTGGTTCGTATTCTTGAGCATTCATACCATAGATAACAGACCGAGTAAACGTCACTCGGTCCCCGAGCATGCAGGGAGCAAACGGCACATTATAAACCTCCACAGCAGATTTCGCCTCGTCTATCAATGAACTATTTGCGCGAACTGCGTTGAAAAGGATGCGCACCGGTATTTGTGCCATCTCTGTGATTAAGATGGTTGACTGAATCGCTTCCGAGTCAAACATACCCGGACGACACGGAATTAAGGCAAGATCGCTCGACTTCGCTACATTTAGGAGCGACGGGTCTGTGGAAGGGGCTGTGTCAATAATAGCAAGGGTTACCCCTTTCTGTTCTGCGGCATAGAGCGTTTCTTTGAGTCGGCTGGCGTGAGCGGAGAAAACATCTGGTGCGTTTCCTTCGCGCCGATCCCCCCATTTTGCAGCAGATGCCTGAGGATCAAGGTCAATAAGCGCGGTGGGGTGTCCGGCGAGTTGAGAAGCAACAGCAAGATTCACCGCGGTATTCGTTTTCCCAGTGCCACCTTTTTGGCTCAATATGGATAAGGTTTTCATCAAGACCTCCTATGTTAACATGATAACAGGTTAGCGTGATAACGTGCTAACACGTTGGCATGTTAGCGTGATAACATAAGAGGTAACGATTGGGATTCAGAAGGGGTTACGGGAAAGTTCGGCGAATTTGCTAACACGCTAACAGAATAATACGTTAGCATGTTAGCGTGATAACACGTTAGCATAAGAATCAAAACTGAGTTCATAAAAAGCGTAACGTTTGCGTGTTGAGGATGTGGTATAATGTAACAGATTTCTTTTTTGGGGAGTTTTTGATGATGGAGTGGACAGCGGAGAACAACAAAGCAACGATCAATGGGCTGCTGGATTTCTACGCCGATCTGCTGTCGGGGTATCGGGATTTTGTTGACCAGCATCTTGATGCGGAGCTGCCTATAAAGCTGAAGGCACTTCAGGAGCTCAAATCGCTGGCGACGACGATAGAACGCCTCCTGAAGCAGTGGTCGTTTGCGTATCGAGGCTATGATGGGAACACTTACCAAGCGCGCGAAGATGCGAATGCGGCGGTCGCGGAACGAGCGTCGCTGATGGACAGCGAGACGGAAGATGATTTTCATGATGGAGACGATGCTGAATTGGTGGAATTGAAGATTATCTTGCGAGAGGTCTCGGAAATGGCGGAAAATGGGCATCCGATTAACGGAAACCCACTCACCAACATGCCAGAAGGGGTGCCGCAGTCAAAAACGCCTGTCAAAAGGACGAAAACCGAGGTGGTCGCTGCGATTTTCGATGTACTCGAGTCGGGTGAGCAGAGGACAGCGGCGATTGCGGGTGCGATTGGACGCTCGGAACGGTCTGTGCGGCGAGATCTCGCAGAAATGAGGTCTGATGGTAGGGTGAGCGTGGTGAAAAAAGGGGTGTATCGGTTGCATCGGTCGGTGCTATGGACGGAAGCCGATAACGAGGTGCTTATCAATGAACTGCTTGCGGTCTACACTGCCCTGATCGATGCCTGTAAAGGGGAGGTCAGAGAGATATTCGGATCGCGGGAGATCAGCGACACTGAGAAGTTCCGATGCGTCAAGGCGTTCAATGGCTGTGTTGCGATGATCGATCGGTTGATGAAGCGGTGGTCGCTGGTTCATCAAGGTTGGCATACGAATCCGCGGCTGGCGAAAGCCGATGCGGAGGCGAAAACACATCACACCGAGAAAGTCGACTTAGAGGGTGCCCCACTCGAGGCGTTTTTTCGGGTTTCCATTCACTTTGCTGCGAGTATGAAGGAGATATGTTTTAATATGCCGGAACCTCTGAAGTCCCCCGATGACGAAGTAGGTGTGTGGTCTTACGATGCGACGACTCAGGAACTGTATCCGCCGGATTCTTACGAGCCTATCAGCGAAGCGGAAGCGAGAAGGCGATTGATGAACAGAAAAAGCACTACGCCGGCATCGCTGATGCTGTTTTCCTAAAATTCTGTCCTTTCGCTCGTGGATTGTGTCGGTTTGGTGTAAATTATTGTCCGTTTATGAGAAAAATCTGTCCGTTTGGTGCGTAATTGTGTCTATTTTTGACCTTATTTTGCCTGTTTTTTTGCTATCCTTTTTCCGACCGTTTTCCTCGAACCCTGATAACCATTGGATTCTCGCGTCGTGTCAGGACCGAAAAGTGGTGTTCGGGGCGGCGCGGGGCATGATTTTTTTTAACTGAGAAGCATTCAGCGAATGTGGCTATGATGGTATAGAGAGGGCGTTGCAATTCCGTGATGTATTTGGAATTTGAGCGTCTTGGGGTCTGTATCAAAATCCTCTCTATTTCAGGCATATAGGGTAGCATATAGGATTGTCTTTTGGAATGCGTTGTAGGCGATTCTCGAAAGGATTTTTATCAAAACTCCCTTGAATAGATTTTGGTTCAAAAATGCCTACTGATATGCCTACTGAAACTGGGCAGATGCCCACTGTCTGATGAAGTGTCCGTTCAGCCTTGCAAGTTCAAACGCTTTTTTCAATTTAATCGTCAAGATTTTTATTCATTTCATCTTAATGAATTTGAGCATTTGTGGACCCCTCATCTGCTATAGTTATTTATGTCGATTTTTAACTATTATTTCTATAAAAATATTATGTCATAGATAACTATAGATTATACAAAATTTTCAGGTAAAAAGCAAATTATAATCGCGAAACCACTGGAATTTCTCACGGGAATTATTTTTAATTTGCCATCCGCCAGTTTTTACGGTATAATTATTTCCTCAACAAACGAATCGTGCGAATGGCTCGGCTGCTTGAATTGGGAATTACTGATACAGTCAGGGGACCCCACATTAACGCTAATATAGCGAACCACAAGGGCGCACCGTTGAAAATCTAAAACTCCGTTCACAGCTTGTCCATGCGTTCACAGCGTATGTTGTGTAAATTTAAAAAATCAAACCTCGTTGCTTCGGTGCATTCTGCATCGCTTCCGGTCCCAATGTGCTTGAATTGGGAATCCTAAGGGTTTGTCATCCGATGTTTCGTCGGATTGCTCAAGGATATAGCTTTGTTTCCTTTTACGGAAAAAGGAGCCTATCATGAACAAAGTTGAAAATAACCCGTTAGGGCTTGTTCACCCATCAGACGATTCTTCTACAGAAGTATTGCTTGTAAAGCAGTGTCTTCAGGCGTTAGGTTTTTCTGAAACGGATCAAGCGTGGCTCGTTTCGGTTTTTAAGCGTCCGGACTGCTTTGGCGATTCCCACGGTGTTTCTATATTTAATAACGAGTTTTCGGGTGACTTTGCGGCGCACATCCTCCCGTGTACTGTGGAGGTGTTCAGCGAACCTATTCAAGCAGAGAAAAACCAGCAAACCCGTTTGGCGTTTCTTTTGCACTCTCTGCTTGGATTTGGCAGACTCGGCGGCAAAGCATGGTTGCCCAATGTCGGTCTCAAGAAGTCGGATGATTCGACAGATATTCCTGGGTGGATTCTCGAATTCCAGAAACATGCACAATTTTGTGCCCGAAATTTGGACTGGAATCAACTCAAAACGCTTCCACATTTTGATGATCTGTTGCCGTTTCTCTTACCAGAAGGCGTGCCTTTAGATCAGATTGTTGATCTGGATCTCTTGGATCCGATACCACGGCGAAATTGGTCCAGCAACGATCCTATCGATCCGAAACATCTCGAATTCCGGCTCATCTGGCGATTTCGGGATGAGGAAAACCGGCGTGAAAACGTAAGGTTAGATACACTTCTCCCAATTTTTTCCGGTTTCCCGGACGATGTTCTCGGCGATAAGATACTTGGGCTTCTGAACACCATCTATGATGCGATGACACGCGCATCTTGGAAGTTGCCTTGGGAAGACCGATTGGATCCGTTGAATGATGGATGGCGTACTGTTGCCCATGAACTCATCCCGTTTTTGGAACTCCTCAACGACAGAAAACCGGAGGCAATTCAGGAACACTCCCCTTTACTCAAGGCATGGTGGCAACTATCCAAGTTAATTTATGGTTGGAGCAATGGAGGCTTGGTGTCTGAACTCCCTGATGAATTGCGAAGTCGGCTCTTAGAGAGTGCTTCCCGGCATATCGGCATCTTACGGTCTGTGTTAAGGGACACGCCTGAACTCTTTGAAGATGAGAATGTTTCTGATTTTTATGAGAAAGCCTTCTACGTTTTGTTGGCTTTTGCTACCCCGTGGAAACGTTTGAAGCCGCTGCTGCTCGCTTTCACGGAGATGACCGAACGAGCCGTTGCCTCGCATCTCAGCTTTTGGAATGAGTCTGGACAAGAATCTCCGCCGCATCCGTATAGCCAAATCCCACTATGGATCGGGATGTCGATGTATCCCCAACACCTTCAGGATGAACTAAAGCGAGACCCGCATCTCCAGGAATTGCGGGAAGAATTCGCCAAGTTTTGCCTTGGACGGCTCAGAACGAAGGTAAAGCATAAGGAGGCAGGATATACCAATAAAGATTTTGTGGAGCCACGTCCTGTGTGGCGCGGGTGTTATGTTCAGGCGTTGAAAGTACTGGGTGTCAATCCCGGCGGACGGGCACACCGGACGTTGTTCTGGCTCTTGAACAACGATCCAGACAAAGGGGTTCGGGAATACGCAAAACACGTCCATCGGCAGGTTCGGCATCTCGATCGGAACAGACCGAATTTAGCGGAAGGTGCATCGCCGCGTAGACCGCTGTTTGAAGCGTTCTGGTGGCTTCGGCAGGCACATCTCATCACGCTTGGTGTAGAAGTCGATCAGCCGGGTGCGATGCGGACTCGCCAAAAAGAGTTGCATCGGACGCGTGAAAAAGAGGATCGCTACAATCAGAAAAGATAGTCTCACCCTAAAGCAACATATTCTTTTCATGAATAAAGCACATCAAACTTGGTGAATCAATATTCACGTTTTGAACTATCGTTTCGATGATTCATGAATTGTGTTGACGAGGGTGTCTTTTTCACTTTTTCCACACCGAGCACTTTGAGGACTTAAGTACCTCACGCTTGGTACACTATGGAAACTTCATTACGACCTTACAGATGGATACCCATATCTGTTTGTTGGGTCACAACGATAGGAGTTAACATGAACCTCCATTTTTCTGGGGGTGCCAACGAAGTTGGTGCTTCCTCCACATTGATTGAAATTGAAGAAAGTCGCATTCTCGTAGATGCAGGTATCCGAATGGGGCCCGGACAGGTCTCACCATTGCCCGATTTCCCAGACTTTGCCAAGATAGGCATGCCTGACGCGGTCCTCCTGACACACGCACACACCGATCATACGGGTGCGTTGCCTGTATTGCACAACATGTTGTCCGCGGATGTAAAGATATATTGTACGCCCGCGACGAAAGCAATTACAAAGGTTTTGTTAGAGGACAGTGCGCGTCGGATGGCGCGCGAGGAAGAAAATGACGAGGCACTGCGGTATATCCCGGCGGATGTCGCTGCAGTATTGAACCGTATGGAAATCGTGGGCTGGTTAGAACCGAGAGAAGTCTGTCCGGGTGTGACAGCCACTTGGATTCCTGCTGGACACATTTTGGGCGCGGCAATGATCCATATTCAAGGCAAGCACGAAAGCATCTTGATGACAGGCGATGTGTCTGTTACCAATCAACTGACGATTCGAGGCCTTGCTCTGCCTTCATGGTGCAAAAAACCCGATGTAATGGTAATGGAGTCAACCTACGGCAATCGCCAACACGAAGTGCCCCGAAAACAGGAAGCGAAAAGACTCGTTGCGGATGTCGCAGAAGTGATTGCAGCAGGCGGCAAAGTGTTGATTCCAGCGTTTGCGGTTGGACGCTCCCAGGAAGTCATCCTGATTTTGAAGCGTGCCATGGAACGCAAAGAAATTCCTGAATTCCCAGTATACGTTGATGGAATGGTGCGCAAGGTCAATGGCCTATACGCAGATTTTGTAGATGAACTTCAACCATCTTTGAGGCGTAAAGCAGAACGCGGTGAACGCCTTTTCTATTCCGATTCCATAAAAAAGGTGGCATCGCGTGGCGAGAGTGACAGTATTTTAAAAGGACCCCCGTGTTGTATTGTAGCCTCGTCGGGGATGTTAGTTGGGGGTATGTCAAGTCACTACGCGAAGCAGTTAGTCCGAGATCCGAAGAACCTCATTGCGATTACTGGGTATCAAGGGGAAGGCACACCTGGACGCGCACTGGAGAATCTACAAAAGGTAGGAGAGCACGCTGAAGGTGAATGGCAATTGGATGCTGAAACGTCTGTGTGCGTGAAATGTCGGGTGAAACGCTATTCGCTTTCGGCACACGCGGACAGTCATGAGCTGCTGGCATTGGTTGAGGAGGTGCAGCCGCGTAAACTGTTTGTTGTGCACGGGAATGCGGAGGCGCGTGGCGAATTGTTTAAATCTGTCTGTAAAGCATGTCCAGCCGTAGATGTGAAACTTCCTGAAAACGGTCGAGCGTACCTTGTAAAGAAACGTATAGGCATTTCAAAAGGAAGACGATTCAGCAACGACAGAATCTCTGAAATCGCTGCCTTTGTGCGAAAAAGGCAACTCAAGGGACCCTTTCACGTCCGGGAATTAGCAGAGATCTGGTTCGGCACAGAAGCAATCACACCGGTAGGGGCGGCGTTCTTCAAATGGTGTTTGTCGTTAGAAGGTCAGTTCTTTGCGCGCGGGACTGGGAATGTATTCCACCTGCGGCAGATTGGTTAAACGTTGCGAACCGCTGGCGTATCCGTAGATGAAACGCTTGTCTACGCGTGACGGGGTGCCCTGCTGTATTCGACATCCCGCCATGCCCACAAACGGAAACCAACCGCGTGGTTGGTAGTGCTACGTAGACGGCTTCCGTTTGTAATATGTGAATAGCCTGAACGCAAGGGGCGTCGCTACCGAGACTTACCGTCTTTGAATCGTGCGATAGCACCGCGCTCGGCTAACTCTGCTTTGGCGTAGTGAGCGGGCATCTGTGAGGATTTCCAGCGTCCTGCGACTTGCATATCCACAACAGTGGCTCCTGCTTGTGCGAGTGAAACAGCGGAACCGACTCGGAGCGAGTGCCCAGAGATGAACCCGTCTACGCCTGCTGCGCGGGATCGCTTCTGAATGATTCGCCGTACGGAGTGGGGGTGGAGTCGTGTCGGCTGGATATGGTCGCCGCGGCGGATGTGCCGGAACAACGGACCGTCTGTGATCCCCGCGATGTGGAGATATTCAGCAATGACGCGGCGTGTCATGTCACAAACGTAGAGGCTTTCGCCAGAACCTTCTTGGTCGGTTTTTGAGACTCGGACGAGGAGCGTCTTTTCTTTGAAGTCCGCTACATTCACAGCAATAACTTCGCCAATCCGCAAAAGACAATCGCTCATGAGTCGGATCATCGCGGCGTCGCGTAAGCCTGCGAGGGTGCCTTCAGTCTCGGCAATGATACAGATGCGTTCCACCTGCTGCCAGATGAGTCCGTCGACCTGCCCGCGTCCTCTCTCTTTTCCATCGCGACGGATACCTGCCAATGTTGCGAGTGTGATGGGAAGGTTCATCTGTTGCGTGGACTGGTGTTTGAGTTGCCACTTCACTGCGGCGACGAGTTGCCCAATCGTTGCCGGTGATTTCCCATCTTTGTGCAAAGTAGTGATGTAAGTGGCTAACAATTCATCGGAGAGGGATCGTCCTGATAGCCACCTCTCTAAAGCGTGGAGTGCGCGCCGATAGGCTTTGCGCGTGTTTTCTGCGACAGACGCGTTGATGAGAGATTCGGTTTCTTCGGGGAGATGTGGGACCTGTAGATTCGATTCAATTGCGTTAACGATAGCGTTCATAGGCATACCTCTAAAATTGGATAGTGCGGGATAATTCGCATTATATAACGCTATCGTCGCGGGTTGGATACAACCTGACTCTATTTGTCAAAGCGTACTTGGCCTAAATAAGCGTTGGCACTTCATAAATTTCTCATATTATCAATCGAACCTCTCTATCCTACTAAAAACTTCTGTCCTCGTCAAAAAATCTAAAGATCTGGATTTTCTTTTGTAAATAGTATATTCTTAATTGCAACTGCTGCGCCGTATCTCAAAAAAGAAGATAACTGCCGTCCATTGGGTGGTCCTATCGTACCAGGAGTCTAAAAATGTTAGATGCGATGCTGGTGCTTTCATTAACAGTTGTACTAACTTGCTTTTTCTTTTGGGTTCTTTTAGAAAAAGGTTGTTTACCAGCTCTTTTGGTACTATCCTTGCCGTTGCTGCCTATCATAATAATTGTGGTAGTGGTGATTTGTAAGGCAATCTACGGTATGCACGGGACTTTTGGCGTAATTGCACTGATATTTTGCACGTGTATAGCAGTTATACCATTTGTTTTCGTCATAGGTATATTAATGGATGTGGAGTATGGCATTGATATTTTTAAGTGGAACATACGCTGGCCTAGGGACCCAAAAAAGCAACTGAAAAGGCTCGTCAAAGCAGGCGAAAGACGAAATAGACGACTCTTGAGAAAAGCGTCAAAAAGGAGAAAAGCAGTAGAAAAAGCGACAGGGAAAACAGATTAGTATAAAAAGTAGACAACGTCTAACAGGAACGTTGTCTACTCTATATTCACACCAATATGCAACAAGGGGAACCACCATGTTTACCCATTTACCGCTCCTCGTGAAAATTGCGAGTGTAAACTAAGACTGTTTCGTGGTTATGAGATTTTGATAATTTCGGTGGTGGTTTCCTCATTTCGTAGTTTTGAGAGGTCGTAGCCCCGAAGTGCGAGTTCCAAGAAGAGAGTCTCATCGGCATTTTCTTGAGTTCACCGCCGAGAAACCGAAATGAACGTGACGAAAAATAGTTCTGTCACGTTCAACCGCCATCGCTTCAACGGTTTGCCGCGCCGTGGCGTAATTGACACCGATATACTTCTGCGTCGTCGCCACGGATCTATGCTCCAAAAGCTCCTGCACTAAATAGATGTCGCTACTCTCCTCGTAAGCCCGCTGGGCAAATGATTTGCGTATGGAATGCGTCGCCAATTTGCCGTTCAAGCCTGCCGCGGTAAACGCCTGTTTGAGCATCTCGTGGGCGGTCTGACGGTTCATCGCCACCCGTCCGTTCTTGTTCCTCGATGGGAAGAGTGGACAGTTCGCTCTGGTGGTTCGGTACCGCTCCCGGTGAAACGCAATGAGTTCATCAATGGCGCGGCGACCATCGCAATTCACCGGCACGGCACAGCTGATCTCTCCGCCTTTGACGATGGATTTGTCGAAAAGCAGATCCGTGACGGCCCGTCGGCTCTGCCAAACATCGCCGATCGACAGGTTCAGCAGCTCAGAGATGCGCCCGCCGGTACTGAAACCGAGCATGAAAAGCCCGCGGTTGCGAACGGAAAACGTCCCGGTGAAACATGCCGACACTTGGCGGATCTCGGTGTTGTTAAGGAGTCGGGTGCCTTTCATATTCGTGGGATGTTATCCTATAAAGCCAGGCTTCTAAGAAGAACGTGCGCCGTCCGATTTCAAAAGCTTGGAAACGATCATCTGCTCGTGACGGCAGTGCTTGGAGTTGAATACCTTCTTACTGCAGGTAGCGAAGTAGTTCGTGCCAGTATCTTCTCGCCCATTCACGTGCCATAATGCCCTCCTTTTCTGTCAATTTTCAAGAGATTTTCAAAGTGTGGAAAAAGATGTAAATCCGAAAGGGTGTCAATCCTCCCCACCTGCCTCATCTATATCAAAGTAATCCAGATCCACCGTCCCCAATTTGTTCATTTGTAGAGATATGTGTTAAGATTCCAATTTGGCAAGATTTTCCTCAATCAGGTCAATTGCATTGTTTCAAAGCGCCCCAAGTGGTTATATTTTTTCTTCTCTGAAGTGATGGTGCAGCTGTTGCGGTGGAAATCCTGTCCACGAGCGTATAAGCAATTTAAAACAAAACGTTCCGCCGTGTCAAAAAAAAAGCAGTACGTCCGGTGCAGCACTACAGGTGTGCAGACGCGCAACACTGCAGATGTCCCCTATGTGACACATCACCGGGATGTATCGGGGACAGAGGCGTATTGCTGTTGGATCCGTGCTTGCTCATCTTCATACTGTTGAATGACAGGGGCGAGCAACTCCTGACAGAACTCTGCGGCAAGAATGGCGTTGATCTCCGCAGCGACCATGCCCCCTTTCTGATACGCTGCCAATGGCGTATCGTGTGCTTCAAGCCGTTGACGGACGATGTAAGATTGGATTCTTTCCGCAGCGGCTTCCACGAGTTCTGGATTGGCGTGGATGGCTTGTCGGAGGAGGGTCTTCCGCTTGAGGTTGAATTCCGTCGTCAGGTCCTCAAGTTCTTTTTCTTTCGCCTTTTCCGCGCGGAGCCGCCGTTGCTTTTGGAGTTCAGGATCCTGATAGTTCTCACGGATCGCTTCCACGATATACCCCGCACGGTTCTTCACATCCTCCGCATCCACAGACATCTCCAGTTTCTCACCGATATACGCCAGAAAATCCGGATAGGTGCCGGGCTGTGGCAACTTTTCAGGATTGACGAACTCCCATTCTTGGTTAGCGATTTTGAGCGCCATCTTCCGATCAATCTCTGCTTGCACAAGTTCCATAGCCACAGGCGACAGGTTCTCTACATCCGGAAAAACCGACTCCTGAACCGGGAGTTGCTTGACTCGCGTGATACGAAACTTCAGCTCAGCAATTCTACGGCCAAGACGTTTCTGTTCAACCTCAACGTGATAGTCCGTCAAGCTGTTGATTTCTTTGATGGCGGGTTTAATCACCCACTGATTTAGGGATTTGAAGGTTGTATATTCTTCTGCTTCAACACCCATCAACGCCCGGTAGGTTTCAAGGGGAATGAATGGCGTTTCGCCTTGATCCCGCTCGGCATCGAAGTAGTCGAAGCAGACCTCCCATAAAACGAGGGCATATTTACTGGTGAACTGGTTTTGCAGACGGAGGTTCAACTTGGCGTAGACGCGAGGGTTGTGGAGTTTCAGCCGCAATGTGTGGGGGAATTGATAGAAACAGATGCCATCATGAATACGAACCTCTGCTAAGAGATGCGCTACACCCCACTCCTGCTTTTTGTCTTTGCCGAGAATGTTCCATTTCACTTTGAAATCAGCAATAGATTCCAATATCTCTTTTAGGTAGTCATCGTTCTTGCTATCGAAACCGAGTTTTGCTGTCAATTCAACCATACTCACGCGATGGATTTCTTTATCTAAGAGTTCCTTGTAGGCGTTAGCGAGCAGGACATTCCATGCTCGGCGTTGTAGGAGCGACATCTTGCTCTGGACATGAATCGCCGGACTTGCTTTGATAACATCACTAATTTCTGTTAAATTCATGAGATATACCCCCTTTTCGTGTATTCTACCATAAAGGAAAGATTTTTCAAAACTAAATTATACCTTTCTCCCCATAAACCTATGCCTTTAACCTCAAAAGACTGTATTTTCTTTCAGCGATAGTCAGGAATCTACAAGCGTTACTACCTTTTCCCCATAAACCTATGCCTTTTCCCCATAAACCTATGCCTTTAACCCCATAAACCTATGCCTTTAACCCCATAAACCTATGCCTTTAACCCCATAAACCTATGCCTTTAACCCCATAAACCTATGCCTTTAAATCCGCAAACGTAGGTGTGGCGTGGGTTGGTGGCACCCTTAAAACATTTAAAATACTTAAAATATATTAAAATTGTTAAACAACATAGGGGGCCAACGGCATTTTTCTGCATAAAACAGGCTGGGATGGGTGGAATTGTTGTGTAACGAAATATATTTTAACAGGGAAAAAGACGGAGGGCTGGAGGTATGGAACAGGGTTCATGGATAGGAACTCTGTGTGTTGGGTATTAGGGGTCGGGATATTGGCTATCAGCAAGTCTCTGTGTGTTGCCAGCAATGTGTGGGTAGACACAAGACGGGTTTCGCCTACCGGGGTTGCGGGCTTCCGTCCGAGTCGGGTAGGTTAGACCACTCGGACTAAGGACGCGAGGGGACCTAAAGGCGTTTCTCGTGCGTTTTTCCCATCAACAAAGAAATCTATCCGAAAAAACGATAACTGCTAAAATCTATCGATGAAAAATTACAGAGCAAGGCGTATAGAATTTTGAATGCTAAGTTTTTCTTTCTGCTATTTATCTGTCTCGGCACTTTTGGGTGTGGCAGCGATGAAGACACGCTTGAAGAGAGAGCTCCGGTTAATTTTGTGGCGGTATCCCCTCGAATAGACCCCTGTGCACCTTTCCCCGCCAATGCGACGATTACTGTGATTTTTGATGGCGAGCCGGAAGATGTTACGGTGAGTGTGGGGACTGTCACCGTCGACGGTAAAAAAGCAATTATCGCGGGTCCTTTCACCCCGAGTCCGCTCGCATTCAGGTCGAAATACAACAGAAAGTCGATGAATCTTTTGGTTTACGCAAGCATGCCAAAGACCTTCTGGAATATGCCAAACGCGCAGTCGAAATCGCGATTGAGCAGGACGAACAAACCGCCATCAACTATCTGGAATCTGTTTCAGGGCTAACTTGAAAAGTGTTTGTTATTGGAGTGGCTGCTGAACCGGTGGCTCCGTGTAGGCTTCGCTAAACTGCTTGAGAATTTCTACCATTCTATCAAACTTTGCGAAGTTAATGTCACTCCCATTTTCACAAATCCAGTCACAAAATTTTGGCTTGTTGAATTCCTGAATAGACTTACTTTCACCATAGTCCCCTGTTTCAACTTTAGATGTATAGAACTCCGCTGTAAACAGGTCTTCTGGAAAAAGATTTTCAATCCCTTTTCTCACTTTGGTATTTTCTCTATTCCGCTTAATTGAACGGATCCAGAGTCGTTCGCCATCGCCAACTTGTTCATCTGGCTTTTGGGTATCACAATCGTAAAGAAGCAATATAGGACGATGGTACAGCGATGTATTAGCCTCATAAATATTCCTGAAATTATTTAACCATGTATCCCCACCAAAGCGTGTTTTCCCGCTATCATCTTCGATGCCGACGAATTCAATATCCAAGGAATTGAGAAGTTCATTCTTCCCTAACACGTCAAGAGCACGTCGAATATAGCGGACATCTAGTGGACCTTCTGTCAAAACAAGAGGTTTGGTCCCAGCCGCAAAACGCCGTTTTGTCTCGTCTTCAAAACTTTGTGTAGATTGATAGTACTCAAATGCCTTCCCGAATTCAGAATACCGTTCACTATTAATCCGTTTTGCTTCCGGTAATTCAAGAATAGTTACCTTTTCCGCACCGAATCTTTTTTCCATGCCGAGCAGAAATAGCGGAGAGTGAGACGATACGATAAACTGCACCTTCGGAAACATTCCTATGAGTTGTGGGAGAACATCATGCTGTAGAGTCGGATGTAAATTAGCATCAATGTCATCTATGATAACAAGGCCTGCGATCTGGGACAGATTCATGCTCTTATTAAGGTTTCTCCATTCACCATATCGAATAATTGTCGCAAAGAGATTGAATAATTGTGATTGTCCTGCTGATAGTGACGGGAGCGTTGGAATCGTTGGTCCATCACCTATTTTTATACTAATTCTTGACGGTCCAAAGTAGCGAGGGTTTAGAATTAATTCTGCAGTTTCATCTTGAAGTATTGTTTGCAGTATCTGTTCAACATTCCCGCGACTTTGTGTCAGTGTAAGTTGTTGTCCTAAAGTGAATTCTGGTCTGTACTTAAGATGACTTTTAGATGGTTGTTCATCAAAATCAACTAAAGAATCAAGATATACATCCAACACCCAAGAAATATTTTCCGCCGCACAAGTTTCTATCCACAAAGATTTGTTAAGGACATCATTGAAGAAACGGCTTTCATAATCTACCAAGCGCGCTTGCAGGCTCTTAGGGTTTAACCAATCGGGATCTTCACGTCGACTTGATGGAAAAAAGGCGTGTGCATGCCTTTCTATTTCAATAGCAACAGTCCTTTCGTCGATCAATACATTTTTGTGATTTCCTGATGTTGTCCAGTTCCACACTGGAGCAAACACAGATTTTACGTCTGGAGAATAGGAATCTGGATCAACACTTCCCAATTTCTCACAATAGTACAAATCAGTCTCGTTAACATTTAAATATTTGTTAACTTTGAAGCGAAGAAGGCTCAAGCTAAAATGTTCTCCGCTTCTTATTGCTCTTGGATGAATATCTCGAAAATATGGTGTACCCCTTGAACTATCAGGAACAACAATGTCGCGGAATGCTCTCTTAGCAAACTCAAAAAGAGCATCAACAATGTAGGAGAGAAAAATGGTTTTGCCTGATCCGTTGGGTCCTACAATCACTATAGGCTGCGGATTTCCATTTTCATCAAAGGGTGGCTTGACATGGCATTCTAAAATAGGACCGGTATTTTGTAAAAAGATTTCATGGAGATACATAGAGCCTCTTTTAGAAATTGGTAATCTTGGTTTTAATAGAACTTACACAAAGCGCAATGAATTGCGCTACTACGAACCGCGCTTGTTTTGGGAAAAGCTGACATTTTCAAGGGATTGTGTTTGTAGTAATAGACCCCTTTATTGCTTGTTTGCGTAAGTCCTGGTAAATTTATACACAAACTTTCATTTATTTCTCAAACTCACGTTAACATTAGTTATTTTTTGCACCTTCATCGATCCAATCAATGAAAAGTTGGACTTGGTCTCCACCCAACGGTGGACCGCCCGGGGGCATGCCGCCGCCATCAATGCGTTTGACGACAAGGCTGCCTTTACCATTGCCAGCGACAAATGCAGGACCGTTCGCGCCACCCTTCTTGAAGGTATCATATTTGCTGAGATCAAGTCCTACGACACCGGGTGCAGCGTGGCATCCTGAAATAGCGCATCGTTCAGCGAGAATAGGTTGAATATCATTCTTAAAAGAGATCTCTTGCGCCGCGACATTTGACTCCCGGTTCTTCATCGCATTTGCAACTAATACCATATCCAGCACATTGACATCGCCATCGCTATTGACATCGGGGTCGGATTTGCCAAAGGCATTTGCCACAACCACCATATCCAAGACGTTGACATCGCCATCACCGTTGACATCCACAGACAAAGTATTGCCAGACGCATCCGTTGCTGGAGATACGGGTGCCTCTGTTGGTGTAATATTCCACAGCAGCACCGTCCCGTCGTATCCACTGCTGGCGAGGGTTTCGCCATCAGGCGTAAATGCTAAACTTGTGACCGATCCGCCTTTATGCACCTCTTTGTAGGTGTGTAAATGTCCGCCGGTCTCTATATCATAGGAATGAACCGAACCCTGATAATCGCCACTCACGATTGTTTTTCCATTGGGATGGATGGCTATACTCTGCGTATCCCATTTACGTATCGTCCTGAGTAGTTTACCCGTATCGACATCCCATAAATGGATGCCATCACCCACAGGAGGGGGCCGGTCGTTTCTATCCCATTCACCCCTATCATGTTCAAATGTGCTTGCGATTATCTTCCCATTTGGGCTAAAGGCGATACTCCAACCACCGGCAAAAAAATCTCCTCTTTTCAGGCTGTGTATGAGGCTGCCGGTATTGACATCCCACAAACGAATCGCGCCCACAATATAACCACTTGCGAGTATTTCTCCATTGGGGCTGAAGGCAACACTCTCAACGCTTCCGCTATCTATTATTGGAAATGTGCGCAAGTGCGCCCCTGTGTTGACATCCCACAAGCGTGTCGTTCCATCGTTACTACCGCTTGCCAGCATTTTCCCATTGGGACTGAACGCGATCGCATTGAGGACTCGTTTATGTCCCGTATTTATCACGCGCCCGCCACCAAAGCCAGCAAAAGAAATCGTAAACTTATCGTATTCCCACAACCGAATCGTTCGGTCATAACTCCCGGAGGCGAGTCTATTTTCCGTCGAGCTGAATGCCACGCTAACGACGTTGCTCCCATGACCGATAAGTTCTCGCCTGAAGTCACCTGTATCTGCGTCCCATAAGCGGATACGCGTATCATCGTGACCACTTGCGATTGTCTTTCCATCAGAACTAAACGCCACACTATTGCAAATATCTGCATGGCGTGTAATATTGGTTGCGCGTAACAGTCTGAAAGTCTTGGCATCCCACAACTCAACGGAACCCGCATAACTCGCAAGTGTGAGGGTTTCGCCGTCAGGCATAAATGCCCAACCCCTAATCCCTTGTGCGACGCCACTTGATTCGCTTGCCCAGAATGTATCGACAAGTCTACCTGTGTTGACATCCCAAACATGAATCGGATCATTATAGGATGCGCTTAACAGCTTTTCTCCGTCGGAGCTGAATATCAAGCCCCATAACTCAGGTGCTTCAATCGTGCGTTGAAGTTTGCCGGTGTTGACATCCCAGAAATATATGAAGGATTCTCTTTTATTCGAACTTTTACCCGCCAGCAACTTTCCATTCGGGTTGAGTGCCATTGAAGATAGCGAGCGGTTTGCCGGCACACTGAGCGTTCGAAGTGAGGTGAGCGTTTTTATATCCCAAAATATAATTTTATCAGTACTTTGACTGATAAGTATTTCGCCATCGGGACTAAAGGCAAGGGTCAGTACCGCGGGTGTATGGTTCATCGATCCTATCCGACTACCCGTCTTGGGATCCCATAAATTGATTGTGCGGTTGTCCTGACTCCCACCACCACTCGCAATCAACTGACCGTCGGGTGAAAATACAACACTCTCAGGACTCCAATACTTATCGTGGGTCAATGTATGCTGAAGCGTCCACGTCTGTGTATCCCAGACATAGAAACTATTATCTAAATTCCCATGACTCGCGAGCCGCTTACCATCAGGCGAAAATACCACATCCGTAACCCATGCTTTTTGTCCCGTCAGCAGATCAAGTTCTTCACTGGTTTGAGCATCATAAATCCAAACACCAATACTACTCGCCACGGCAAGCTGCTCGCCATCAGGGGAGTAGGATATAGCACTAATCAGTCCCTTACCCAGTCTGGACTTCGCACCTTCGGGTAAATTCCATTGTGTAGATTGTTGGGAAATTGCTTGGATCGGGGTCAAAACGATCACAATGAGAGAGATGACAACGATACAATTTTGACGGATATACATAATAGCCCCTTCTCTATTTTTTTATCAGCATCTTCCGCGTTGCTGTGAAATCGCCCGCTGAGAGTGTAAAAAAATAGAGTCCACTTGCCACTTTCTCGCCTTGTGCATTTCTGCCATCCCAATATGCTGCACGGCTTTTGCGATGATACATGCCCGCAGGCTGATGCCCCAATACCAACGTCCGCACCAAGCTACCCTTCACAGAATAGATACGCACCGTCACCGCCGTAGGTTCCGACAATTGATACGGTATCCAGGTTTCTGGGTTGAATGGGTTCGGATAATTTGTCAACAAAGCCGTTTCTTTAGGCGGTAATGCTGCCAAGAGGCGTTCGAGCCAATCAATCCCCTGTCGCAATCGAGCATCCGTGCGCGGCACGCGATATGCTGCTGCCAACCACTGCTCTATTCTGGCGCGGGACGGCAGCTCCGCCGAAGCGGCATACCAGGCAGAAGGTGCCGCCGCAGCATCCCCTAACGCACCCGCCACCAATACCAGATCCTGAATATTGACGACATCATCACCGTTGACATCTGCGACGTTTTGCCCGGCGTGGCCCAAACGTGAGGCGACCGATACCAAATCCTGGATGTTCACCACACCATCATTATTGACATCCCCAGTTATATCGGGATTCGGTGTGCTTTCAACCCGATCTATGCCTATGAACATACGCCAAGCTCCGGCGCGCTCACTGACCTTCACGAGTAAGCGGTTATCGCCTTTCTTCAGATCCACTTGAAATGTGTCTTGAAAATCGCTCGCGGGTCGGTTCACAGCGTTTTTGTGAACCACCTTTCCGTTGAGCCAGACTTTAATCGCATCATCACTACCAACGAGCATTCGCACCCCCGTCCGATCAGCATTGGATGGCAGCGAAAACAGGGCATAAGCCGAATGATCGTTGACATCGCCTGTGGTCATACCAATCCTATTGAGACATTCATTGATGTTCCCCTCGGTGGGAGAAATCTGTACGGGGGTCCATACGAAACCTCCGACCCTATCGCCTTCGTTTGCACCGTTTGCTGCGACCTCTGCTTCAGTGATGGCACCCCGACTTACAGCGGCGAGTGAATCTACATCTATAGACGGGGCACCGCCTTGGTTGCGATCGGTGGGTGCGATCATCCAGAGCCAGGGTCCTGTGATTTTCTCTGGCGGATCCACGATCTCTTGAGCGGACGCGATCGCGATGCGGCTGTACCCCACATTCATCCCTGTCGCCAGCAGTGCCGGGATGTGCGTATTGATGGAGGCATCGCTCAGTGGATTGCCTCGAAGATTTAACTCCATGCGACTCGAGGCTGTTCCGGGTCCGAACGCCAGCAATGGGGATACATCCGAGATGTTGTTGCCCCAAAGATTCAGTAGAGTCAGGTTTTTCAAGTTCGCCAAAGGTGCCACATCCGAGATATTGTTACTGCCAAGAGATAGATAGGTCAGGTTTTTCAAACCCGCTAAGGGTGCTACATCCGAGATATTGTTAAACGTAAGATCCAGCCAATGCAGTTTTTTCAAGTTCGCCAAAGGTGCCACATCCGAGATATTGTTACCTGTAAGATGCAGCTGAGTCAGGTTCGTCAAACTCGCCAAAGGGGATATATCCGAGATGTTGCTACTCATAAGAACCAGTTCTGTCAGGTTTGTCAAACTCGCTAATGGAGATATATCTGAGGTATTGTTGACTGTAAGAGCCAGTTCCGTCAGGTTTTTGAAGTTCGCTAAGAAGGACACATCTGAGGTATTGTTGACTGTAAGACTCAGGTTTGTCAGACTTTTCAAGTTCGCCAATGGTAACATATCCGAGATATTGTTGCCTCCAAGCCACAGCTGGGTCAGGTTCGTCAAACCTGCTAATGGAGCCACATCGGAGATGTTGTTGCCACTAAGAACTAGTTCTGTCAGGTTCGTCAAACTCGCTAATGGAGCCACATCGGAGATGTGGTTATTCATAAGAATCAGTTTTGTCAGGTTTGTCAAACCCGCTAATGGAGCCACATCGGAGAGGGAACTCTGAGAAATGTCCAACGTCAAGTTTGTCAGCCCCGCAAGTGGTGAAAAATTTGAGACCCTATTGTTGTTAGCAATTCCTTGAGCAGTTCCTTGACCACCAAGACCCAGGTATGTGAGAGAATGCGCGTGTTCAAGCCCGGTGAGATCTGTTATCCCACTATTGGGAACAGAAAGCTGTGTGAGATCCAGCAGCGTGTGCGTTGTGATGGAATCGCCAATCTTTTGCCGGATTGCTGCCGCTAAATTGGGGTCTGGTATTGAGACGAGTTGCGGAGGTGGTAGTAGCCGGATAATATCGATTGGAAATGATGAGTATTCGAGGAACCCATGCACATCAGCAACCATCAGACTTACACCAACAACCCTCAGCCCTTCACCGATGGTAGTTCCCCGTTTTAAAGAGGGAAGAGTAAAGTCAACAGTGTCGTTCGTTTTTCCGTTTAAGTTTTGACAAGCCATGAACAGACCATTTGTCCGTAGCTGTACTTGGTGAAGCCCATCGGGATCGGTTATCTTGAAGCGAAGGCGGATCGTATTCGGAGGCGATACGAGACTCGGTGGAAGCATCTCAATCGTAGTGTTATCGTGCGTTGGTCCATGCTGGGGGGCTCGGTCGGGGTTGAAGTGTGGGTTGACATCCAACCATTCTGCTGCACATCTTGATAATCTGTCGTCACCACGACCATAACCCATAATGGTACCATGAAAACCGTGCTCCAAGCCAAAAGCGTGTCCCAGTTCGTGCGCCGCGATAGAAGCATTAAACGTAGAACCGAAGGCAGGCATAAATGTACCAGCACTTATAGATGATGTTATAAATAATGATGCGAATGCAGGCAACCGTCGGAACGGAGGATAATCACTAACATCTATTACGTGAAAATCGATCTGGGATCCGCCCAATTGTTCATGTATGTCTGCTGTTACGCTTGCTTTTCCATCATTATATTCCTGATCCATGAATCTCCCCTTAACATGATACACAACGGCATTCCCGTGGGCATCGGTTTCAAACCGAAAGGTTTTCCTGCCGAACCCGTGGCGTTCCATCTCATCGGCATAAAGTTTTTGGGTGTCCTTTATCAACCCATCTATTTTCGCATTGATGTCGGGTTGTGGTTGCCGGTCGCGGGGAAAGAAATAGATGAGTCGCACCGTAGGCTCCTTCTGGTCGATCAAGGTGTTCTCAAAACCGACATTCACCCCCACAACCTGTAGCAACGGGATATACCTGTAGATAGAGGCGGAGGTCAGTCGGTTACCGCGTAGATCCAGTCCATAGCGATTCTTTGAACCTTTCAATTGGGTTAAACCTACCAACGGCGATATGTCCGAGATCCAATTGTTCCTGAGAGACAACATTATGAGTTGGGGCAATCTTGCCAGGGGCACCACATCTGAGATCCTATTGTCGTCAAGCACCAGAGTCGTCAGGCGGGGCAATCCTGCCAAGGGGGCTGTATCCGATATAGCGTTGTTGGCAAATGACAGAAATGTGAGATTCGAGGCAAGCTGCAGCCCTGTAAGGTCGCGAATGTCCGCATCGTTCGCGGTAAGTCTCCGTAACTTGAGCATATCCGCCACGGTAAGCGTTTCACCGGGGGGTATCCTGAGGGTTTCCACTATCTTTGCCCGAAGGTTGGCATCTGGGACATATACAGGTTTGCTGCGAAGGACAGCCATCGCCGTAAACTCAACCGATTCCGAAATATGTGCGGCGGTCACACGAAGAGTCGTGCTGCCTATGGTGCGTCCCAATTTCAGACGTGCTGTCGCCTTACCCGTGGCATTCGTTCTGCGATCTGCTGCAGTGAGTGTGCCATCTCCCACAGTGATGCTAAACGTCACCGGCACACCTGAGAACGGCTTCCTCCACTGGTCCTGTACTTCCACGACAAAACGGAGGGGGAACGGCGAATCGACCATGCCTTGTTCCGTCGGATCTGATATTTTGACGAGGTGCCTCGGGACGCGCTCATCAAATGTTATCTCAATTCCTTTCGCCTGTAGGGCAGGAATATGCGTGTTGATGGAAGCGTAATTCAGGGGATTCCCGCTAATATACAACCCAGTCAGTTTTTTGAGTTTTACGAGGGAGGATATGTCCGATATGTTATTGTCCCAAATCTGTAACCTTGTCAGTTGCTTGAGTTCAGCGAGCGGAGATATATCCCAGATGTTGTTATCGCTGATAGTCAGCGCAGTTAGATTTTTGAGTTCAACGAGGGCGGATATGTCTGATATGTTATTCTTCCATAAAGCCAATCTTGTCAGATTTTTGAGTTCAGCGAGCGGGGATATGTCCGAAATATGATTATCTGGAAGACTCAAATTAGTCAACTGTTTAAGGTCAGCGAGAGGGGATACGTCCGAGATGTTATTCAACCCAAGTAATAACTCGGTCAGTTGCGTCAAGCCTGCTAACGGAGAAATATCTGATATCGCATTCGTTTGAAGGTGCAGTCTCCTGAGGTTGCGGGCGTGTTCCAGACCGGTAAGGTTTTCTATCCCGCGCTCTTCAACCGTAAGACCTGTAAGATCCAATAGCGTGTGTGTCGTAATGGAATCGCCAATTATCTCCCGCACTGCCGTCGCCAAATTCGCATCGGGGATGGACACAACTTCGGGTTGATTCCGTTGGGCGTAGACAAAACTCGGAAGCAAAAGACTGAACAGCACCGAAAAGACTGGAATAGATACGCGTTTGACTTGCACGTAAAATCTCCACTAACGCAAACTTTCTAAAAAGAGTCTGCCGACATTGAGGTTATATTCAAAATCTGTTGCCGACCAAGGACTATTGTAACCGATGATTGGCACATAACTTTCGTGCCGCGACCCGTGTGAACGCACGGCAATCGGCTCTACTGCCGCTTCCAACTCACCGAAAACAGTCGTTTCGTCCGCTAATACGAAGATGTCCCCGATCCGTTCAGGATGGAGTCGGAATCTACATACTGACCGTCGGGTGAAAATACAACACTCTCAGGACTCCAATATTTATCGTGGGTCAATGTGTGCTGAAGCGTCCACGTCTGTGTATCCCAGACATAGAAACTATTATCTCCACCATGACTCGCGAGCTGCTTACCATCAGGCGAAAATACCACATCCGTAACCCATGCTTTTTGCCCTGTCAGCAGATCAAGTTCTTCACTGGTTTGAGCATCATAAATCCAAACACCAATACTACTCGCCACGGCAAGTTGCTCACCATCAGGAGAATAGGATATAGCGTTGATCAGCCCCTTACCCAGTCGGGCTTTCGCACTCTCGGGTAAATTCCATTGTGTAGATTGTTGGGAAATTGCTTGGATCGGGGTCAAAACGATCACAATGAGAGATGACAACGACACAATTTTGACGGATATACATAACAGCCCCTACTGATTGAAGGCGTTTGCTACAGCTACCAAATCCAAGACATTGACAACGCCATCCCCGTTCACATCTGGGACATTTTTACCGAATCCACCGGCAACAGCAACTAAGTCCAGAATGTTCACAACACCATCCTCATTGACATCGTGTCTGTCGGTTGTTCTTTTTTGGTAGATTTCACCATCTAAGTCAGGTAAGATGTGAAGCGTATTTTTCAAACCGTTCTCTACACCCGTTGCCTGTTCTGGTAGTTGAATAGCTTGGGGAACACCACTGCGGTTATAGACTGCCCAGCCATTAGTGAACTCACGGATAAATACCCCCTCACGTTTTTGGTAGCGTTGGGCTTTTTCACCTATGGGTTGACCGAGATCTGCATCCCAGAAATCGAACCAGTAATGTTCCTGCGGTTCGCCAATGGGTTGACCGCTATCGGGGTCCCAAAAACCATAGCGATGGGTTCGCTCCTTGGGGGCAGCATACAAATAGCCTCCATAAAAATGGATATAGCCATCGGAATGTGTGAGGCTGAGTGCTGTAAAGAGACGCATCCACCCCTGATTTACGGACGTGTCAGGTCTGGTATCTACAACGCGCGTCGTGCGATAATTCAGCGTGGGGTCGGAGGTTTCGGTGGCGATACTCCATCCTTGGAGGCAGACGATCTGCGGCTCTCTGAGCGTGTTTTCTGCCCAAAGCATCGTGCTTTCAATCTGTCTGAGTCCCTGATATGTGTAGGCGCCGGCAAAATCCCGCACGGTTTCCATGAAAAGCCCGTTGATGTAAGGAGCGGCCCTGTGCGGTTTTGACCTATTCGCATTCACTAAGATAAGGAAATCTTCACCGACGGCCTCACGAATACGACGGACAATCACATCGCGGGCGCGTTGTTCGGCATCATGACTCCGATATCCGTCAAGCACGGTAGTGTGTTCCTGCCACCAATCCAAGAAAATGCCGTCAAACACGCCACATTGCGAGACCGCCCGCGCTTGGGAAACAATAATATCTTGCACCGCGGGATGCGTAAAATCGAGTAAGAACGTCCCGGGCCATCCTTCAACAGGCGTTCCTGTTGCATCCCTAATCCAATACGGAGAATCTTTGGGAAAGAGTTTATTGACGGACGAATCCCGCATATGGACACTACCGTTAACGAAAATCAAGTTCGGGTTCACGGCAAGCAATTCATGTTTTTGTTGAAGTGCTTGCTCTACCCCTCCCATCAGAGCGACGCCCTGATCAGTGTCTTGAAAATATATTTCAACACCCCAAGCACCACTGGTCATTTTACCACCCCAAGCACCACTGATTAACAAATCGTGAGCAGCGATGCGTTCTTGGGGCGACCAAGACGGACGATTGCGTATATCATCCCACGGTTGGAAAGCAGAAGGGTAACGTCTGTTATGAACGCGTTCTTGAGTCGGCACCCCGTCGAACTCACAAATTTCATCAAACAAAAACTCGGTGAGCGATAGATGTTTCAGCCGACTGACATCTGTAATCGGGTTCTCCTGGATATGCAGGATTTCCAAGTTTGTCAAGTTCGCCAGCGGACGGATGTCTGTGATACGATTGCCCGTGAGCGACAAATCGGTGAGGTCGACGAGAGTTGCCAGCGGTGAAATATCTTGAATCTGATTGTAGTGAAGCCATAAATGCTCTAATCTTGTCAAGTTTGCAAGGGGTCGGATGTCTGAAATCTCGCATATGCCCAGGTTAAGTTGTTTTAGGTTCACTAAATTCGCCAGCGGAGACAGATCTGAGATCGGATTTACGTAAATCCACAGACCTTCTAAACCAATCAGCTCCCCTAATGGAGAAAGATCCTGAATCCTATTTTCACCGAGGTTTGCCCACTGCAGAGATGTCGCATGTTCCAATCCCGTGAGATCTGTGATGCCCCGCTTACGTCCCTCCAGCCCTGTCAGGCGTTTCATATCGGTTTTCCGCAGCGGTCTCTCCGCAGGCAAGGCGAGTTGATCCCGGACGGCTTGTCGTAAATTCGCGTCCGGCATCCACTCCTGTTGTGCGGATGCGATGCCGCAGAGAAGACTTACCACAATCACGATCCGCGTCCAAATCTTGTTTCCTAACATGTTCAAACTTCTCCTAAGACCCCGTTTACTTGCTATTCCCCTGGTGGCTGTTGTCAAAAATCGGGTGTAGACCACTGGGGCTTCGACTACAAGGGGCTTGTAGGCGATCCTGTGCGTTTTTTTAACTGCGGGAGAAGGAAGGGGCGAAAGCACCCTCTCACGATGAGAGTTCAAGGGTGACTTTCGCTTTTTACGGAAAACCTAATGCCATAAACAATACTCAAAAATTGGAGGTGTTTTCTCATTTTATTCCCCTCCATGTGTATGTTGCCGTGCAGGTTTCACAGGTTGCTGGTGTGTCAAGGCTTTGTCCCTGTTACTCAAATCCACGCTTCTCGCCTCTAACGCCTCAAGTTGTGTAATAACAGCGAGTTTTTCTTCATCACTAAGGTTTCTGAGGTACGCTGTATATGCCTCAATATCTCCCCCTTGCATAATCTGCATAAACTCTTGATGCTGTCGCTTTCGTTCTATGGTCAGTTCCTGCTCCTTTTTTCTGTGTTCCACATCCTTCACAAACCATGCGCCCTGACGCGCAGCATCTGCCAAGACTGCCTCGTGATCTTGACAGTCAGGATATTTCTTGTAGTGCCGAGCGACATACATATCTCGGACGCGGGCGTAGATGGCTTCCGGTGATGCAGTTCTCAAGTATTCCTGAACCTTCTCTGAAGTTTCTAAGGTTGGGTACGCCGCAACCACATCCCTTTGAAATACCGAAGCAACGCTGTCATCTTGCATAGGTAGGGTGACCGGTTCTAAACTTTCCACAGGTTCATGTTCGATGGCTTCATACGGTTCTGCATGCCACTCGTCACCATGCCAGTGTCTACTCTCAAATGTAGTGCCTATCGCGACACCTATCAAAATAAGGACAACGGGGATTCAAATCTTTTTCTCTAACATGGTTTTCAAACTCCTTTTTTCAGTTGAAAAAAAATGTTCCCGCAGACGTAATCGCACGGGGGCTTTGCCGTGGTGGTCGAGCGTTATCTGCTTGGCTTCAATCTTCATGATTGTGAATTCACCAAGGACATCCCCAACAACGACGGTCTGTTGTTCGCCAGTCGTCGTATTCTGGAGAATCGCAGACGCTTTCGCAGGATCTTGGCGCGTGAGCGTGCCAATGAGTTTCAAGTGTGCCCCCGGTTTCGGCGTTGGGTTCAACACCGTTCCGAGTGGGGCAAACAAGTTATTTTTGATGATGGTCTGGTAGAAGTCTGCATGAATGGAATCCTCTAACACATTGCTTTGTGTCTTGGGTTCCGACGTGACGGTCTGTGGTTTGCTGTGGGGGGTGTCTCTGCTTGTAGGCGATAGATGTGAAATAGACACCCGAGTATAACAACGAGACTCAGACTCAAAACATAAGGGTGTAAAAGCATATATAGGTTGACTCCTTATTTCTGTAGCATTGCCCTCTCCTTTTTATCTTTTCTCTCTCTAACTTCTCCGGTATTTGTAGCGACCGTGACCGACGCGAATCAAAAATCCTTCGTGAGACAAATCATTTATAGGCGTACTCACGTCTACGGGTTCTCTGCCATGTGCTTGGTGATATTTCACTTTTACCCAATCGGTCACTGTTGTCGTACGAAACACATCATCAGGGTGATCCCTGAAGAATTTCATGATTAACTCTCTAACTGTTGGCATTTGAGTCCCTCCAGATTTGTGAACTTCACAACGGCTAGGGTCAGACATTTGAATTGTAGTCGCGGACATCAAAGGTTTCGTTCCCCCTCTCAATCGTACCGACAAGCTCCTGTAGTGCGTCGGTCGCTTCTATAATTTCATAGAACGTAGATATAAGAACCGCCTCCCCTGTTCCCCCTCCACCTTCTTTCGGCTCACCGGTGGCTCGGAGTTCTATCGTATGAGGGTGCTTCTGTTCCTTTTCTTTACTACCATCATCGGCTGTATACCACTCTACCTCAGCGAAATTCGTAATGACAACACAATAATCGAAGTGTGTTGCCGAGTTTATTGCCAGACCATCTTCTTTGATGATAATCGTATTTTCCATTGTCAAAATCTCCTTTTTGTGAGGTTGTCAACGAGCATCTCTAAAACGTTTTGCTCGTGTATGGTTGTTCACGATTTCCTCTCCTTTGCTTTATGAAATCTTGAGGATTTCCGCCGTCGTCGGTTCCTCTCGGAGCCTGGAGAGATCGTATCCGCGGAGTGCGAGTTCGAGAAAGAGCGTTTCGTCCGCGGTTTGCTTGAGTTCCCCGCCCAAAAACGCAACGGAACGTGACGAAATCATGTTAAAAATAGGTGTTTGAATTGCATCTGAAAACCTCATGGTTATTTATGTCAATTTTTAATTATGACTCTATAAAAATATGAATGTCATAGATAACTAAAGATTATATAAAATTTTTCAGGTAAAAGCAAATTATATCTACAAAAATTGCCAATTTTCTTAAAGAATTAAAAAAATAACGCCTATATCTAACTCCAAAGGATTCTCGATTTTCATCCGACGCGTAGTTGACACCCAGGTATTTTTGGGTCGTCGCGACGGACTTATGCCCCAACATCTCTTGGACGGCGAAAAAATCGCCGGTGCGATCGTAGAGACGTTGCGCGAAGCTTTTCCGTAAAGAGTGGGTGGCGAGGTGTCCGTTGAGCCCAGAGCCTCAAAAGCGGACCTGTAGCGCATTGTGCGCAGTCCTGCGGGACATCCGTTGTGGGTTTCCCTGTCCATTTCTCGATGGGAAGAGGGGACGGTTTTTATGCGTGCAGTTGTAGTGTTCGTGGTGCCACGCAATAAGATCTGAGATGGCGCGTCGACCATCGGAATTGACGGGAACGGCTCTTAACGGTTCACCACCTTTGACGATAGATCTGTCAAACAACAAATCGCTGACAGCGCGTCTATTTTGCCATACATCCGCGATCGTTAGGCTTAGCAGCTCACTGATGCAGCCGTCAGTGCCTACGCCGAGCATGAAGAGTCCACGGTTGCGGGATTCATGCGTACCGGTGAAACATGCGGAGACTTGCAGGATTTCGGTGTTGTCTAACGGTCTTGTGCCTTCCATCTGACGCGCCTTTCACTTCATATCAGGGAGAATTGGACTGAGTTTTTTACAGGAGAGAGCAGTTGGAAATCAATCCTTTGATCACAATTTTACTCACCTTTTAGAACCTGAATCACAATTTTACTCACCTTTAATCACAAAAGTTCTCACCTTTCACACAATTTTACTCACCTTTAATCACAAAAGTTCTCACCTTTAAATCCGGGAATGTAGGTATGGCGTGGGAGGAGCGCACCCTTAAACAATTTAAAATATTTAAAAAATATATAGTTTAAACAACAATTGGGACAGAATCGCTTTTTGGGAAAACGAGGGCCTCCATTTTTGTTGTTTAAACAATAAAAATATTTAAAGAATTAAAGAAAACGCGGCTATCTGGAAACCCACATCTGCTGCAAGGTTCAATTTATCGGTTCAAGGGTGCCGATTCTGAAGCGGATCCATCGGATTTAGGTATCTATAACGATGAGGAACTGCCGGCACTTGCGAACACCTTAGTGCAAGCGGGTGTTGCGCGGCGAGAGGCAATCAAAATCGCGCACCAAGCGTGGGGCGTTGTAGAGGCGGAGGTTGTGATGGACGGCTATCGCGACTTTCAAGTGTATGTGGATGAGAAGATAGGACTCGCCCAACAGGCGACGCATGTGCGGAATGTCGGCGGGTTTATCGTTCAAGCGATCCGAGAGAATTATCAGGATCCGGTATTCCAAGCGCGGCTCGAGGAGCGGAAAGAACAGGAGCGAGAAGCGATGCTCAACGCGCTGGCATCGGAGCTGTCGGAGAAAAGGAGCGCATTGCTCCGGCAGGCGGTTCGCACGCACCCCGAACTCCTGGAACGCGCCGCTGAGAGAATCCAATCCCGCTTCGCCCGTGAACGCTTGGCGCGCTACGATTCACTTCAAGCGGCGTACCGCGATGGCGGGATGGTGACCGCGGAAATCAATGAGATCCTTGCGGAGGAGTTCTGTTCAGAGTTGCTCGCCCCGGTCTATGCGGCGTATGAAGCAGAGAAGAAACAGATACTCGAATAGCGGTCGGCAAGAGGAGACTCTCTTAACTGATGGCTAAATGCCATTCAGCGATCGGCGGTTTATCGTTACGCTTAAAAAATCCGTTCAACGCGTCCGCGAGTATCTAAGGATTCTGTTTTCCTCGCATAGGATTTTACCGCCGCCTGTGTTCACACCAAGCATGAACAGCCCGCGGTCACGTGCCTCAAACGTGCCGTCGAAGCAGGCGGAAACGAATCGGATTTCTGTGTTGTCAAGCGGTCTTGTGCCTTTCATAATAATTTCGCTCTCTGTTCTCCGTTTAATCGAGATTAACCACGCGATCACAGAATGCCACATAGCAAGCATATTCCAATTACCAATAAAACGGCAAAACAACTACCAAAGATAATAGGTACAAAGGTTTCAACACGGGTCAGTCTCCGATAGTTTTTGCTGCCCGTCCCTTTGGTTAATATATCCCATTCGCGTTTGAAAAAAGGGTACGAGAGTTTCTCTTCCAATTCATGCAACACCTCAAATTTGCCTGTGTTCAGTTGGCGGAAAGAGCAGATAACGATATACCATGCTGAGGCTAAAAGCATGCCCAACACTCCGAAACCTACCATAAGCCATCCGAGCGGCACTCCGTTTTTATGCTGTAAGAAAGCAGAAAAAAGCACGGCTAAACCTGAGTAAACCAGTATATAGAAACGATTTGCGGCAACTCGTTGTTTGCTGATACTATCGGCAAGTTCGGCGTGGAGTTTGTAGATTTCCAGTAATTCATGTTTTTTGTCCATGTTTACGCTCGCTCCCGAATGGCAAAGACAACACACTGCGATTTCAGATATTTTGCCACTCCTATGCCAGTTCTAAGAGTTCATCTATCTTCGCATCTATTTTGTCCCATTCCCACGGTATTATGTCACCAGCCCCATCTAAACCACCGTAATTCTGCTTCTGGGGTTGAATCTGAAATATAGGTTTACCTAATCGTTTCGCTATGTTCTTCTCCTCTGCAACCCCCGGTGCATTATGCGTATCTTGTCCCACAACAACTATTACCATTTTGCTCCGGCGAATATGGGCTTCCGCTTTCTCCTTCCAGTCGTCTGGAGGATGGACTTTGTTAAGCGAATAATCCCGAATGGCATGGCGAGATTCGCCCTTTGCTTGCGCGAAGAAACTGCCATAAAGTTCTTTATCTCTATCAAACTCAAAACTGAAGAATACACCAACCTTCGCCATACTGTTATACCTCTTGTTTTCACCCAGTCAGTTAGGGTTTAAGTGCCTTTAGCACCTTGTCCCATTCGTCGTAGGCAGTCACAGACGCGGCGAGCTCCGCGACCTGTTTTGCCGTGGGTTGAACGTCACCATCCCCCGTTAAAATTTCGCACGTCCACTTGGGGGCACGCCCGTCGGTATTGAAAACGAGGGCGGTGATGGGCGGTATACTTTCACCCCACTCTTTTTCAAGAGTCTTCAGTTTCCTGAAAATGTGGTCTAAGATCGTGATGTAATAAGTGCCCGCAGACTCGCGACAGAGGACTTTCCGGATCTCTGTAAAATCGGAATATCCTTGAGAAACGAGGTGTAGCATCACCACGTAGGCGTGCATGGGCATATTTGATTCTGATGGTGAGGTTACGTATTCGTCTTGTTCTTCAAGGGCTTGCGCCTCTTTAAAGGCTTTCGCCAAGGCTACTGCAGCGTCCATGTCCTCCGTATCATCAAAATCATTGGAGATGTCTTCCGCCTCAGGGTCTATGTCTTCCACATCATCTAAGTCTTCAAGAGGGTCATAGTCGGCGGCACGGAGTTCCAGAATACGTGGGCGAAAGACTTCAACTAACTTTTCAAGATGGGTGGCTAACCACTCATGTTGATTGCACCAGTCTGTCGCGTTGGTGACATCTACGTCCGTGTTTATGAAGGCCACACGCTTTTCACTCGACACGGCATACCATGAAAGCGATTCACCACATTCGTTCTCAATTTCCGCCTGCTGTTCCTGCAACGACTGGAGTTCCGATGTCGCGTTGGGACCTCGTAGTATAAACGCAGCACCCAGTCCTTTTCTTACCCGCTGACTTGCTCTCACAGCCAATCCGGGTATGCCTATCTGGAAATCTCTATAGTGCTTATAGTCCGACACCATAGGTTCTAAGGATTCGAGTTCGCTACCTCGTTGACGCAAGTATACACATAATCCAGCCCAGTATCTTCTGCTCTGTTCAGAGCGATTTTCCCTCATCATGCATTCCCTCCTGTGAGATAACGGAGATCCTACCGCTAAGATCAGACTATTAAAGGGGTATCTTTAGAGTTAACGTAGTTTCTTTCGCGTAGTTCTCGACTTCACTCGGTTTGAGGTAGAGACCACGCCAAGCGGCGCGGGTGAAGTTCTCTACCAACTACGCTAAGAGATAGTATACCCGAAACCGTTTTGAGAGGTCAACGGAGTTGCACATCTGCAAGGATGAAGATGTGTACACCTGCACGATTTCACATCTGCTACCCTTAGTCATCTCCACCGTTTTGTTGAATCACAGGTAGCCCGTCCGGAAGTCCAATTTGGACAGATACTTCTTCCGTAGGCAGTTCCTCAACTGTCTGCAACCTGCGTTCCATTGCTCGTGTGCGTACCCCTGTCTCGTCAACAATCTTCGCGGCTGTGTTCAATTGACGTTTCAGCTTAGCCATAACCCCGCTAAACTTACCAAACTCAGACTTAACAGCTCCCAAAACCTCCCATACCTCACTGGAATGCTTTTCAATTGCCAAAGTTCAGAACCCCATACGAAGACTGTTCAGAATAGCGGCAAGGGTTGTCGGACCCGCGACGACAATTCGGTACCTTTGCAAAAATTCCGTAATGAGTCCTGCGTCAATTAACGATGCCCTGCACAACCTAACAGGTTATGCTACAAGGGCATCGTGAAAAATCCTTTCGAGGATGCCCTGTAAGCCCTTTGAAAACCTCGCTGGGTTACCCTCAAGCGATCGGTGGTTTATCGTGTAGTCTGAAGAATGCGTTGAGAACGTCCTTCAATATGTTTTGGGTGGTCATATTTTTCTCGACCGCCATATCGTTGGCTATGTATGCGTAAAGTGCATTGATTTCGTTTGTAGTTTCCCCTTCGGTTCAGACTCCTGGACGGTGAGTCCTGCGTTGTAGGCATGGACGAATCCGATCCGATGTCCGATCTCGCAGGGCGCACAGGGGACATCATAAATCTCGACGGCTTGGCGTGCCTGTTCAGCGAGATCTCCGCGGGGTGGCACAGCGTTCAAAACGATGTGTGCCGGCACTTTTGCGAGGTTGACGACATCGATGGTTGAACCGATTGCCTGTAGGTCGATCAATGTGGGCTTACAAGGCACCAACGCCATATCTGAAGCCCGTGCGGCACCGAGTGCGGCGATCTCGGTATGCGGTGCGGTATCGAGGATTGCGAACGTTGCGCCGTTCTCTTCAGCGAATTGTAGGATGTGTTGTAACCGTCTCGTAATCGAGGTTCTTTTGGTTTCAAGTCAGAGAGATGCGTGTAGTGTCCGTCCACATCCTTATTTGTTTCAATCTCGTAATTGAGGTTCTTTTGGTTTTTAGGTCACCTCTGAAGATGACGACACCGAAGTTGCGTTGTTTCAATCTCGTAATCGAGGTTCTTTTGGTTTCAAGGAATTGCGATAAGTATCAGTGAGAAAGTAATAGATTTCATGTTTCAATCTCGTAATCGAGGTTCTTTTGGTTTCAAGTCTGAACACGGGGGCAAACGACGGGGGCTTACAAGAGTTTCAATCTCGTAATCGAGGTTCTTTTGGTTTCAAGTTCGCAACCACTGTGTCGTCAGGAGCAAGCACACGAGTTTCAATCTCGTAATCGAGGTTCTTTTGGTTTCAAGCGGATCAGGTTTCTCAGTGAAGTGATCCATCTTCCGGTTTCAATCTCGTAATCGAGGTTCTTTTGGTTTCAAGTCTTGAAGATCGATCACTGCTTCATCGAACCTCTCCGTTTCAATCTCGTAATCGAGGTTCTTTTGGTTTCAAGACAGAGACAGTGGACGATAGAAAATCGCAACCATTTCCGTTTCAATCTCGTAATCGAGGTTCTTTTGGTTTCAAGACAGAGACAGTGGACGATAGAAAATCGCAACCATTTCCGTTTCAATCTCGTAATCGAGGTTCTTTTGGTTTCAAGTTAGGAAACCAATCGCGAAGTGTCAGATTTACCTTGTTTCAATCTCGTAATCGAGGTTCTTTTGGTTTCAAGTTTCGGGGTCTACGGCAGCAAGTTCAGCGTTGCCTTCTCCAGTTTCAATCTCGTAATCGAGGTTCTTTTGGTTTCAAGACCACAGGAGTTTCCCCGAAGCACGGGCATATTGATTGGCAAAGTTTCAATCTCGTAATCGAGGTTCTTTTGGTTTCAAGTTGAGTTGTGCTTGGGTTTGGCGCAAACTCTGAATTTGTTTCAATCTCGTAATCGAGGTTCTTTTGGTTTCAAGCCCGTGATGATAGAAGTCTTCTTCACGTAAGACTTGTTTCAATCTCGTAATCGAGGTTCTTTTGGTTTCAAGAACTGCAATTTTGGGATTTTTCTGGCACTCAACAAACGTTTCAATCTCGTAATCGAGGTTCTTTTGGTTTCAAGCGGGATATGGTCTTGCGGACAAATAACGCTGCTGTGTTTCAATCTCGTAATCGAGGTTCTTTTGGTTTCAAGCCTTTGATGGGCTTGATATATTCATCAGTTATAAAGTTTCAATCTCGTAATCGAGGTTCTTTTGGTTTCAAGGAAGGTTTGACGCACAGGCACGTGGCTATGTGCCGAGTTTCAATCTCGTAATCGAGGTTCTTTTGGTTTCAAGCGCAATAATGTGGTCTTGACGGGACATCTCCGAGAAGTTTCAATCTCGTAATCGAGGTTCTTTTGGTTTCAAGGACGATGCCCGCCCACGACCTTGTATCGTTGGATAGTTTCAATCTCGTAATCGAGGTTCTTTTGGTTTCAAGGGGCAGGACTATTTCTTTGTCGGTAGCGTTCACCTCGTTTCAATCTCGTAATCGAGGTTCTTTTGGTTTCAAGGGCAGCACGCTTCGGGTTCGACGGGTTCGAGGGTCGTTTCAATCTCGTAATCGAGGTTCTTTTGGTTTCAAGCGCTTCACTCAGATCTGCGTAGTTTGGAACCAGACGGAGGTTTCAATCTCGTAATCGAGGTTCTTTTGGTTTCAAGCTACTGATTGTCAGTGCCACTGGTCCTGTGTTATCTGTTTCAATCTCGTAATCGAGGTTCTTTTGGTTTCAAGTGAAACCCGCAATGGCGACACGTAGACATCGCTTTCAGTTTCAATCTCGTAATCGAGGTTCTTTTGGTTTCAAGAAAACGATCGATCTATCAGCGGATCGGTGTCAGCATTGCCGGTTTCAATCTCGTAATCGAGGTTCTTTTGGTTTCAAGACCTAAACCGTCATGCCGTGCCAACAAAGCAACCCGATGGGTTTCAATCTCGTAATCGAGGTTCTTTTGGTTTCAAGGTGATGATATATCAAATGGCGGCAGTCATTTGAGTATGTTTCAATCTCGTAATCGAGGTTCTTTTGGTTTCAAGTTTCAATTCAGGGTTGTCAATATGGCGTTGTTTTCTGTATTCTGTTTCAATCTCGTAATCGAGGTTCTTTTGGTTTCAAGTATCATGCCATCTGACGACACAATTCAACGTATTTTTGTTTCAATCTCGTAATCGAGGTTCTTTTGGTTTCAAGGAGGTTGTCAACCCCGCCTTCATTATCACCGGGCATCCTGAGTTTCAATCTCGTAATCGAGGTTCTTTTGGTTTCAAGTTCACGAGTTGCGCGATGTCGGCAGGGTTGTTTTGTTTCAATCTCGTAATCGAGGTTCTTTTGGTTTCAAGTTTGATTACCTCTGTTGATGAATGGATACCCTTCAGCATTACCAAGTTTCAATCTCGTAATCGAGGTTCTTTTGGTTTCAAGTGTGTAGTCCCAACCGATGGAAAATGAGTCAATCGTATGTTTCAATCTCGTAATCGAGGTTCTTTTGGTTTCAAGAAAATGCTTGGTAATATCACCGCTGACGATGTTGCCTGTTTCAATCTCGTAATCGAGGTTCTTTTGGTTTCAAGCGGTATGACCTGACAAACACAATCTTTCGCTATCAGTTAGTTTCAATCTCGTAATCGAGGTTCTTTTGGTTTCAAGGACCGAATACGCCCACGAGGAAACCAACATCGAAGGCGTTTCAATCTCGTAATCGAGGTTCTTTTGGTTTCAAGATATCGCCACAAACGCCGTCCAAGCAGCGCAGATCATGGTTTCAATCTCGTAATCGAGGTTCTTTTGGTTTCAAGCCAAAGAGCCACGCCCCGAAGCGTTGCCATGCCGATAACGGTTTCAATCTCGTAATCGAGGTTCTTTTGGTTTCAAGCGGAAGTGATGCGAACCACGGAAGCCGTTATCGCTCGCGTTTCAATCTCGTAATCGAGGTTCTTTTGGTTTCAAGATACTTCTCTGCTTCCCGGCGCGTTTGGGAGTTTTCGTTTCAATCTCGTAATCGAGGTTCTTTTGGTTTCAAGTCCGGACGTTGGGAAGCCTTGCTATACCTGCCTTAACTCGTAGCGATTCCGCGCGCGACGCTTTTTGCAACGCACGGAGATGATGGAAATATATTACGTATCGGCTCAAAGCACGGGTCATAAGGGTTTTTACCTCTCCGTGAGGGTCAAGGGTTTTTCGTTCCGCTTCCGCTCACAGAAATAATTTTACACGATATACGATTGGTTATCAAGTCCCTTTTTCAAACCTATCCGGTCAATCTGTTTCTCACACGCTGCACAGAGATGGTAAAATGTAATCGAATCCTCACCGAAATTGATGACCTCCTCCAATCGACTTTGTAAACGCAGTAGTGCCCGCCGATCTGTGTTGCATTCAAAAACGCTGTACTGGATGCGAGTCCCAAAGTCTTTGAGGATTTTGGCGACTCTGTTTCGGCGATTGTCATCTGTAATATCATAAGCAACTGTGTAATGCATTTGGCGATTCCTCATTAAATCCTTGCTTCCAAAGTCCACATAGGGTGGGAAGATGGGTGGGCTTCTAACCTTCCAACGTTCCATCCTTCCAGTCCCCGATTCTTCCATTCTTTTTCTTCCGTGCTTATGGGTTTTGGTCCTATCGAACTGTCAATGGCGTGTATTGATCAATTTCGCCGGTTAGGTATTTTGCGAGTAACCGGACTTGTAACTCCATTACACGCCGAAATGTGAGTTTATATTTAAACAGGGGGTGTGTAATGGTCTCGTTTTTTCGTGCTTCATACGCGGCATAGAATGCCTTCCGACGATGCTCTTTGAGATACCAACCATCGTGAACCTGTGTGAAATCTTCTGGCTTAATACGCCTGTTATTGATTAAGGTAATGACAACAGAATCGGCGATGACAGGTCGGAATTCCTCCATCAAATCAAGGGCGAGGCAGGGTTTGCCATACTTGAGTTGGTGAAAGAAACCGATGTAAGGGTCTAATCCGACTGTCTGAATTGCAGACATGAGGTCCGCTGTCAGCAGTGAATAGGCGAAGCTCAAGAGCGCGTTGATTGGATCCGCAGGGGGACGCCGACTGCGGCGTTGAAAATCAAATCCCATCTCCGACTTAAGCATAAAGTTGAATGCGCCGAAATATGCGGCGGAAGCGTTGCCTTCTATGCCTAATAACTCTGTCAATTCTGTCGCTTTGGAGATGCGTTTTTCCATCGTTTTCATGTCTTTAATGTTCGCCAATAAAGGTTCCAATTCGGGATTTTCGCTATCTAATGCCTGCCATTTCCGGCGTTGGAGCATCGTTCGCATGTTCACGACTTTCCCTTGCACAAATGCTTTCGAGAGTTCAAGACACGTGTCCGGACGATTTGCTACCTTATGCTGTGCAGACCGTAAGAGCGAATTCCGCGACACTTGCGGTGTCAACGCACCATGATACCGTCCATAAGCAGAGAGAAACACAACAGGGATGCCCTCGTGTAAGAGCGTCTGCATCGCGGGGGTCGTCAGATTGACGTTGCCGGAGATAACCACTTGTCCAAGATGAATGAGGGGAATATCGCGTAAGACATCGTTTTCTTTGACGACGAGGAGGCGTTCGCCTGTCTTTTTGATCGTACACCCCGGTTCATCAACATATAACACGTTATCAATACCGAGTGCGGGTTTGATACGTTTTGGACGTTCATCCAATTCATGAAGATAGGCAACTTCGTCCGGTAGGCAGATTGAGCGGACGCTGCAGCCATTGCATCGATTGTCGTGTACGGGTTTGGGAATCTTTCGGGAGTCTAATAGCGAACGTGCCTCCGCTACATATTGGAGCGTTGTTTTGCGGAGTTCTTTGTCAAAGGGAACCTTCCGCCGCCGTTTAGAACCGATATAGAAAATATAGCCGTGTGGAATAGAAACTCCAGTTTTCTCTTCTAACAATAACCCTTGCAAACAGAGCTGAACCTGATCGTTCAACCAATTCCCTGTGCCTGCCTTTTTGAATTCAACCGGATACGGGATACCATTCTTTTCCTCAACGAGATCGGTGTAACCGGAGACACCTAAAACATCGGAAGCGAGGTATTGTCG
>PYIY01000030.1 GCA_003635195.1 Candidatus Poribacteria bacterium
CAAACCTAATTTTCAATGCAGGGTGGGCATCCTATGGAGATGCCCACATTTTGGAAACGGTAGGGATTGTTAAGAAGGAGAAAGAAACACAATCCCTTTCTGTCCATCTGGACAACAACAAAGCGCAAGATTGCCCGCAAACACCAAAAATTGCCAATTAACGCAATCTTTAGGCTTAGAAGCAGATCAATCGGCTTTAATGGCAGCCCAAGTTGTTGTGAGCTTACCCGAAGGTTCAACATCCGTTGTTGTTCCTAATCCATCATTCATGATCGTTGCGATATCATCAACGCTCAACGCCGTATTGAAGATGGCAACGTCGTCAATGATTGCATCGAGAAACGCACCCCATTGACCATGCTGTCCAGTTTCTAAATAGATACCTATTAAAAAGGGTTTGTCAGTTAACGGGTTCCTTCCTATATTTGCGCCATTTACACCAGAACCAATCTCCTCAGCGTCCAGATATACGCCGAATCCTTCACCGTCCCAGGTAACAGCAACATGATGCCAGTCTGTATCTGGACTCCAAGATGCATCTACATAATGAAGTGTAGCCGCTGGGTCATGCGTGTGATGTCGGATTATATTTCCATCCCACCAAAATCCGGGTGCCCAATCATCTTTGGTTATAACACCCATGCCACCCCCGGGAACCGCATTTAATTTAAACCAAAGTGCGATCGTGTGTCCGCCGCCAACGTTTAAAGAAGCATCGTGCGGAATTTCGACGTAATCATCCGAACCGTCAAGACTCAAAGCCTTGCCAAACATGCCATCAACCCATGTTGCCCCACCGTGAATTGTGCCGTTATTGCCGCCCCCAGAGGAATCTGCGGCGACATCACCGCTACCCTCATCAAAGAGCCACATTCCGACAGCAGTTCCGAAGTCAATTTCAGCAAAACTGACCCCTACAAATATCAGGCTAATAACCATGAAACTGACACATAACAGTTTTAATCTTGCAACCGTAGTTTTCATCTTTTATTTGCTCCTTCGCTATTCTCAAAGCGATATTCAGTGAATTATTGACTGACTATAGTTTAGGGTTAAAAACATCAAAATCGTTAAAACAGACTTAAAACTAAATGTTACTCTCTGGTGCGTCTCCCCAATCTGGGATTGGGAGCAACTCACCGTCTCGTAGCGCGGATTCGTGTGCTACTAATCCGGGGGCGCAGTATCGGACTGCTTCCCAAACGTTGATGCGCGGTAACCGTTGGCGATTAACAGAATCCACAAATTCGTGTACGAGATAAGCGTGTGAACCGCCATGTCCACCGAGATCCACCGCGAGTGCTTCAGGCAGATATTCATGTGTTTGTGAAGGCTGGACGATTTCTCTTTCATTCTTACTTGCCCAAACACACCCCGCCAGATTCTGCTCGTAACTGCCTTCCGTTCCGTAGATACCGCTGACGCGTTCGGATCCAGGATGCCCAATCCGTCGGAACTCACAGATTTGCATCGTCGCGCCGTTGCTCATTGTGAACAGCCCAACTTCATTGGAGAACGGGTTCTTATGGATGGTATCCGTCCGAAACCAATCATCGTTTGGATAGACATACCCCTGCGCTGAAACCGATGTTGCATGTGCCTTCATCACAGAAATCGGGAAACAGGTTGAATGCGTCGGATAGTACATCGGAATCCCACCCATCTTGTCGCGTCCCCATTGCGCACCCCACCGGTTTTTTGCTACGTCATAGAGTCCGTGGTCCATATCGTGAAAGTACTCGGCACGGCAATGAACAAATTCCCCAAACGCACCCTCCGCTGCCTTCTGACGACAGAAGGCCGTCTCCGGACGGAAATAACTCGTCTCACCGTTCATATAGATCATGCCCGTTCGTTCAACAGTTCTGACAAGTTGTTCACATTCATCCAGCGACACCGCGGCGGGAACAGCCGTATAGACGTGCTTCCCGGCTTCCATCGCTTGAATCGCCTGAGGTGCGTGCATCCAGTGCTGGGTAATGATCACAAGTGCATCCAAATCGGATTGGCAGATCTCATCAAGGCTTGAATACGTCTCGGAAATCTCAAACTGTTTTGCCCGCTGCGAGAGCCGGTCTTCGCGTAAATCACAGAGCGCAAGCCGGTGTACATCTGGGTGTGCCTTATACGATTGAATAAACGAGGGACCGAACATTCCTAAGCCGACCATCCCGACACTGATACTCATCCATTTTCCTCCTTTAGCACTTGACAATATAATGAGAGGATAACATATATTGAGAATACTGTCAAGTATATTTTCAAGGGAATAGTCGGTTTTAGAATCCCAATCCTTTAGGTTTGGGAGGAAAAACCGCCCTTGTCCATGAGACCAAACCTTTGAAAAAAGACTTGACATTCGGTTAAAAATATGGTATCGTGTTGGAAACCAGCATCGTCAGCTTTACCGCTTGGTAACGTGCTTGCTTCCCACTGACAAAGGCATAAACGCACGACACACGAAACACAATGAAACTCACCTTTAGATACCCTGTGTATCCTACGCAAACACAGGAAACAACATTATTAAAATGGCTTGACCACCTTTGTGATCTTCAGAACTCAGCACGCCATGATAGGCTTGTTGCGTATGAGACTGAGGGGACTTTTGTTTCTCTTGATGCCCAGCAGCAACTTCTAAAAGCTGCTCGTGAGAAGTATGATGATTTTCAAGAAGTACCACAAGATTTTCAGAACCACGCGCTCCGGCGAAATGATAAAGCGTTTACGAACTTCCGTAAGCGTTGTAAAGCAGGTGCTGGAAAAAAAGGGTATCCTCGCCATAAAAAGCGTGTGCGTTCTCTGACATGGAGCCTCCGCAAATATACCAAAGTTGTTGCTAAAAAAACCGAAGATACAGATAAACAGACAATACGTGTTCGTGAGAATCCTATCCGAGAAACCGCATGGAAACATGACCGTTTAAAAGTGCCGAAGTTAGGCGAAGTTAAGATATACATGCCCCGTCCGCTCCAAGGCGATCCGAAAGAAGTTACGCTCGTGAAAAAAGCGAGTGGCTGGTCTGCCCATATCACTTGCGAACTTCCCGATACGCCGAAAGTTGAACCGACAGCAGCGATTGCGGTTGATATGGGAACAACGCATTACCTGACGACTTCCGAAGGCGAGAAAGAGGACAACCCTTGCTGGTATCGTCAAGCAGAAGGACTGACACGTAAACATTCCAAAGACCTCTCGCGTAAAAAGTTAGGCTCTCACCGTAGAAAAAAACAACAACATAAACTTGCTTTACACCATGAGCGAACAACAAACAAACGCAAAGACTTTATCGGTAAACTCGTCTATAAACTCTACCACCATAAGCAAAATAACGTATTAGTAGCAGAGAACTTAAGCATATCTAATATGGTTAAGAACAAACACCTCAGCAAGAGCATCAGCGATGAGTCTTGGGGAACATTCTTCAAGTGGGCTGGGAACATAGCCGAAAGAGACGGTTTCCATTTCCACGAAGTTGATCCCAAGAACACCTCGCAAACTTGCTCTAACTGCGGTCAGAAGTCGCCAAAGAAACTTTCGCTGGCGATACGCACCTTTGATTGTAGTTTTTGTGGCACGTCTTTAGACCGAGACCACAACGCTGCGATAAACATACTTTTGAGGGCAGCTGCTGCCCTTTGTGGAGAGCGGTGGGTTGCCACCCTCTATGAAGCGAGAAACAAGAACGAAGCACGAGACAAAGGCTTGCAGAACGCAACACAACTCACGTTGTTTGACGCGACAGCAAGCCCAAGTCTTTAGGCTTGGGTAGTTGACAGATATGTGTTGACAAAACCGAGAACAGCCCTATAATAAATGCAAAGTCGCTGTAGGGTGTTACAAACAAGCGCAAATTTAAATTGCAAGTTTTCCCTATGGGCGAGACCAAATTTCATCTATTGGAAGGAAAAATAAAAATGGCATTAAAAGTTGGCGTTGTCGGCATGAGTGGCATCGGTAATAACCACGCAAATTGCCACGCGAATGACGACTTAGCGGAACTGGTGGCAGTGTGCGATATTGTAAAAGAGCGTGCGGACAGCGCGGCGGAACGCCTCGGTGTAAAGGCATACTATAGCGTTTCAGATATGATTGATGGCGAGCCTGACCTGGACATTGTTGATGTCGGTACCGGCGGGTATGAAAACGGAAGTTGGCATTACGAACCGACAATGGAGGCTCTTGATAACGGCAAGCACGTCCTCGTTGAGAAACCGATTTCCAACGACATCGGACAGGCACGAGAGATGGTCGCGAAAGCCGCAGCAGAAGATCTCTATCTTGGTTGCAACTTGAACCACTATTTCACACCGCCTGCAGAGCAAGCGAAAAAATATATAGACGATGGACATATCGGGGAGCAGGTTTATTGTCTTCACAAAATGGGATTTGCTGGTGGTGAATTCAACTACAGTTACGCAAAGGCCCCGCGCTCAGATGGATTTCCCTATTTCCACGTAAAAGCATTTCTGTCGCACCCGTTCAGTGTAATGCGTCATTTCTGTGGTGATGTGACGCATGTGCAAGCCTTTATGGAACGCCCGCATTTTCGGCGCGGCGCAGGCGACCTCATGGTCTCTATTAATGGCATCCATCTCCGGTTTGAGAATGGGTGCATCGGTTATCTGCTAAGCCAACGCGGTGATGCTACATTCGGTCTCGGCGGTTGGTGGAGTGTTGAACTTGCAGGCACGCGCGGCACGTTTTGCATTGAGAACTGCATCGAGAAGGTAACGTATTGGCCCTCACCGGGCGCGCCTGATTTTTCCGGTGAACCCATTGTATCCGAATCCGGCATCACTGACTTCGGTCAGACGTTCCCGTTGCGGATTCACGCGTTTTTAGAAGACATCACGAACGGTGTGCCGAAAGAGCAGCTGCGTGCTTCCGGTAGAGACGCACTCGCCGCACTTGAGTATACTTGGGCAGCAATGGAATCCTATGAACAAGGTGGCATCCTCGTGCGCCCACATCCGCTTCCACCTTTAAAAGGACTATAGGACATCACGACTTCATGGAAGGAGAATGACATTTGAAATTAGGTGCAAATTCAGTGCTGTTTGGCGGTTACGATATGGAGATCGCCTTCAAGCACATCGCTATGGCTGGTTATGACGGCATTGAACTCTCAGCGATTGACGGGATGAGCCAACACCTTGTCCTCGCAAACTGGCAGGAACTCGCCGACGACATCAAACGTTACGCCAAAGAATACGAATTAGAGTTGTTAGCAATGGAACAGCCTTCACGCGATCCAGAAAAAATGGAACTTGCATTCCAAGCGGCAGCTGAGATAGGCGTTCCAATTATCAACTGTGGTCCCGGCGGTTCGTCGGACGATGAATCTGCGTGGCCCGAAGTGGTCGATTCATTGGGTAGTCTCTCTGCACGCGCGGAACACTATGGGGTAACGCTCTGCGTCAAGGCGCATGTCGGTGCGAGCATCTACAACACGCCGACAACCCTCCGTGTGATGGAAGAAATCTCGTCGCCTGCCTTCGGGATTGATATGGATCCGTCGCATATTCATCGTGCGGGTGAAAATCCTGTGGAGGCAATCGCCGCTGTCGTCTCGCGCGTTAAACACGTGCATATCCGAGACTGCAAAGGGATGGAACGGGGGCCCGGTGCCCCTGAATTACAAGCGAATGGACGCGGAGACATTGACCTCGTCGGTTATATCCGTGTTCTGCATGAGAACGGTTATACCGGTCCGTTGAACCTTGAGGTCATCGGTGCGAAAGAGTATAGTTTAGAGCAGTGTTGCACGATTGCCGCGGAATCGCGCGGGCACATGCAGGCGTGTTTGCAAGCATGTGGTGCGCGTTAAGATTCCCTCTTTTGTAGGCGGGTTAACAGCCTGCCTACAAGAGAGCCGTTTAAGCCTAAAAAATACTTTGAGGAAACCACCATGAAGCGGAATTCACTTATAGTCTCTTTAGTAGGTGGAGGCATCGCTCTGCTTTGCTGCCTTTTGCCGTGGATTAAAATTGATATATCCTTTTTAGATTTAGATCCAGTCATTTCTCCACCAAAAGAATTTCTCACTATTTCAGGCTTTCATATTGCTGCCGGCAATGACAACATGCCCTATGCTTTTTTCGCTGCTTTGGTGCTTATTCTGGTTTGCTTTCGGGCGTTAAAAACACCTTGGATAGCCAGAAAACCAGTGCTAATATGTAGTGTTATTGGGTTTTTATTCGTTCTGTTCACACTTTTTTCATTCAGACGAGAACTTAGTGAAGGCACCCCCTTGGCTGAAAAAATATTGGAATATTCTACATCCAAGGTGGAACTGGGGCAAATTGCCAGTCTCCAATTCGGTGGTTTTGGTGCAGCGATTGGATTTATTGTTGCTTTTATCGGTGCGTGGAACCTCCCCAAATCAGATCCTTCTACGGAAAACAGCGAATAGAGCACCTAACCTATTATTTCGCATATACACATGTTCACTTACTACTGAAAACGGATTTCTGACAACGGAATGCCGCTGTTAAACATCTGTATCGGCGGAATGTCCTCCTCCACTTCGGTCAATCCACATAGCCAGTTCCATGTCAATTCACCCCTGCGTCGGTCGCGGTAGGATTCTATCTCCGTTACGTAAGGATGCCGTCCCTGGTGTTGGTAGGGCGGAATCTCATCGGACTCGCGCACCCAATCGCGTTTGGGCATCGTCATTCGGTAATAGGAGAACTTAATCATCCCGCGCCTGTCAGCATTGAGCTTTGGCCCCGCTTTATGCCAGATGCCGTAGCGTGTCATTGCGACGGTGCCTGCTGGAACGGTCAATGAGAGTTGTCCGAGAATATCGCCGTAATGCGCGATTGCTTCTCTATCCACGAGTCGTTGGTGCGAACCCGGCAATATCATTGTCGGTCCATCCTCGATTTTCACCGCTTTCGGGTAAT
>PYIY01000031.1 GCA_003635195.1 Candidatus Poribacteria bacterium
ATGTTTCTGAAGTCTTCAAGGTTTCCGCGTAGGATCCGGTTCGGTTAGGAAACCGAACCTACCGGACCTGAGTAACCAAGCGGTTGTTTTTTCTAAAATTGACACTTATGGTGCGGTTTGGAACCGCACCGGACTTGGAAAGGAAAATTCAAAAGTTGAGACAATTCGACAATTTATTTAAAACTAAATGCCCCTGCGTTGAACAGGGAAATAGGGTAGAGGTAGGAAAGGGCGGCATTTAGCACCGCCCAAGTAATTTTATTATTTCTCAAGATTGAAGTGGAGCATACCACTGCTTTCTGTACCCACGTATAATGTATTGCCATCAACAGCAAGAGAAGTTACACTATCAGGTATCTCCGAAACGAGTTGTTCCCAAGCACCACTTTCCAAGCGATAGACCCTTGTCTTGGAAACGCCATAAACGTTTGTGGCATCAACAGCTAATCGCTTTATAATAGGAGGTGTTCCTGCTGCATCGGTGATCGCGCGCCACTGTTTTCCGTCACTTGACATAGCGACACCTGCGTCTGTCGCCACATATACAGTAGAATCCACAAACATGATGTCTTTGAAAGCTTTAACAGGAAAAGGCAGTGCTGGTGTGAGATTAAGCCAATTATTTCCCATATCAAACGATGTAACGAGGCGACCATCCCGCTTTCCGACATAGACGGTGTTCCCTGAAACGGCAAGTTTGAGATCCCGATCTGCTATATCTGGTGTCAATTCGACGGTTTCTTCTTGTTCAGTGTCGTACCATTCTGGATCACCCAACTTCCACCGGAAGAGCTTATAGTTATATTCAACGTAGAACGTGTCGTCGGTAACAGCAAACGCCCCGTGTAAGCCCCTTTCTGTAAGGTCACTTCTAAGTTTACTTTTTGGTTGTGTAAACAGTTTTAGAAACTGAGTTGCGCCAAGAGCACTTCCTTCAGATACCTGTTCATCTAACTCATACGAATTAAGAGCAGGCATACCCTGAATCTGCACAAGCGTCCTACCATCACTGGATACGCGATAAATACGCGTATAATAACTGGGAAATACATTTTCCTTACCCTTTGCATAAAGGACATTACCGTGCTTAATAATTTGGGTGATATGCGGTGGTGTTTCTCTGTTAGGTTCTGTCATTGGCATCGCTATATGAACGGGTTTCCAAGAATTGCCGCCGTCATCGGTTTTTTGAATCTGATCCCTATATCCTGTTGCTAATTCTATTCTTGCATAGAGAACCGCAGGTGGACTTTGATCTTTATCACTCTTTTTAAAAGCGATTAGATCATATATTTTTTCTTCCTCTCGCTTGATGTTCATCTTGTGCCATGTATCACCAAGATCAGTGGAATAATGGAGTCCGTTTTCACTACTGATATAAATAGTGTCCTTTTTCACTATCGCCACTGGACAATGACTGTACATTGTAGGTGATGTGTTATGTGCTTGTGGACTCAGCCAGGTATCTCCACCGTCAATTGAACGCACCATTCCCTCTCCCATCGCTAAGAGCGTATCATCAACAGCAATAAGCCTCATATTAGGAGAATCAACATTTATATGCCAAGCATTTGTAGGCGTAATGTCTTGCCACGAATCTCCCAGATCCGTTGATCGAAATATTCCCCAAGTACGTTTCAATTTTTGAGAAACTTTTGAATCCAACCGTGCAGCAACATAGAATTTTCTATCGGTTGCTGCAGTTGAAATAACGTTGCCAATCGTGACTGGGAATTTCAAGCGTTTCCAACCGTCACCACTGTAACGGTAACAGCCATTGTTAGTTCCCGCAAAAATCGTGTTCTGGATCTCAAATAATGATTTCGTTCTTCCCATCAACCCATCGCTTATGTTTTTCCAAGTTTTGCCTTTGTCCTGAGACTGGAGAACACTACTCCCAGAAGCGACGTAAAACGCTTGTTTCGTTAGTACTAATGACTTGTACTTCCCTCCTTTCCAAGAATAGAGTAAATTCCAAGTTTCACCGTCATCATTTGAAGTGATGAGTTCATTATTTGGCAAAAAGTACAAAGTATTGTTCCACTTGGATATAGAGGCTGCACCTCCAAAGGAAGTGAATTTGTTAATGTGGATTCGTTGCCAAGTGTTTCTGTCTGTTGCTAATTTGTAGACAGAAATATAAGGCATAATTACATAGAGATCCCCATCAGGAGCAGTGTGTAGATTTATTGCTGGGGCACCACTAACTGGTTTTGCGTGAATCCACTGTTGTTTTTGATTAGACATGTCTTCTCCTTCCGCCTGCACGGCGGCGAATAAAACTTCATCGGGTTGCTGCCCTGCACCATCGTTCTTATGAGGGGCAGTAGAATTTCCGAGTTGTGTTTGAATATCCGGCTTGGACACCTCAAGGTTTAGCACCACGGGTGCCTCAATAATCTCTACCGTCATTTCTGAAGTCGCATCGAAATTATAGGGTTTCTGGAAACGCGACATATACCGATTGCCTATCCCTAACATCAGAAATATGACGGCTACTGTCGATGCAGCAATCGCCCATGGCATTAAAGGCTTGCCACCAGAAGGTGCCACAGGTTTTAGACGCGATACTTCTCGCATAATGTTCTCTGTGAGATTGGGTGTAATTTGGAAGTGTTCGAGTGCTTCTCTTATCATCGGTTCCTCCTTTTGTAAACGGTTCCGCGCACGTCTCAAACGAGTTTTAATGGTGTTTACCGACACGCCCAAAAATCGGCTAATTTCTGATACCGTCATTTCACCAAGATAATGAAGTGTCATCACTGTGCGTTCACTCTCTTTCAGTTGCGCGAGCAGCTGCTTGACCACCTCGCGTTGTGACTCCGAGGCGGTTTTACTTCGTTCTTCAGTGACGTGTTCGGAATAAGCATCTCCTTGTATCATCGTTGTCTCTGTGTCCTCCAACGGTTGTGTTTGTATCCGTTTTTTGCGGAGCCACGTGGCGCATAGGTTTGCTGTAATCACATAGAGCCATCCAGAAAACTGGTTCGGATCTTTCAGCGTGTAAAGTCTCTGATACACTTGCAGGAAGGTATCTTGGGTGATGTCCTCAGCGATATGAAAATCCCCAATCTTTCGCCAAGCGAGTGTATGAACCGACTTTTGATATTTATTCACAAGTTCAGCAAAAGCGGCTTCATCACCAGCGAGAACCCGTCGAATAAGTGCAACATCATCGTTTTTCATCAGGTGCCTCCAAAAAGCGATCGTTGAATTAATAACCCATCAAATTATTATGACGCAAGATAGGGTCAAAATGGTTTCTTAATTGGAAAAAAAGAGAAATCTTTGAAGGAAAGAGAGGAGGATAAGGTAGGAAATGGGCGGTATTTTACGCCGCCCAAACAAAAGACATTATTTTTTAAGGTTGAAATGGAGCATATTGCCGTCCCGCGTGTTCACGTATAGGGTATTTTCGCCAACGGCGAACCCCTCTACATGATCCGGCATTTCTGAGATAACCTGTTCCCAAGTACCGCTTTCCAGACGATAGATACCTGTGTCTTTGATAAAACCGTAAAGGGTGTCACCCTCAACAGTGAGTTGTCCCATATTGAGAGGTGTTCCTGCTGCATCGGTGATAGCACGCCACTGTTTTCCATCATCCGACGCGGCGACACCTGCGTCTGTTGCTACACACACCGTGGAACCCGCAAACACGATGTCCTTGAAAGCTTTAACAGCGAATGGCAGTGCGGGTGTAAGATCAAGCCAATTATTTCCCATATCAAACGATGCAACGAGGTGTCCATCCCGTTTACCAACGTAGACGGTGTTTCCTGAGACAGCAAGTGTGAACCCCAGCCAAGTCGAAAGAATTTCATCAATCTTTTCTACTGGCATACCCGCGCCTTCAAATGCCTTCATTGCTTCCCTATAAAGGAGTTCACCCGTCTCTTCGACACCTGTGTCGTACCATTCGGTTTCGCCTAACTTCCATCGGAAGAGTTTAAAGTTGTATTCCACGTAAAACGTGTCGCCGCTGACCGCGAAAGCACCATTTATACCTCTCCGTATGAATCTAATTTGATCCTGATAGAGGTCTTGCCTATAAAGTTCTTCTTGCCTAAAAGTGCCACCTCGTGTCAACGTCTTAAAGAACTGATTAGCACCAATGAAATTTTCTTTTAACTGTTCAATGAATGATTTATCTGACACATCTAAAGCACCTGTCCTTCCTTTATTCCAAAAGCGACTTAATTCATCTGAGTCAAAGATAGGCATGTCTTGTATCGGCATCACTGTGTTACTATCTACAGAGATGCGATATAAACCGGTTTTATGCTCGTTACCAGGACTAAGAGCCCCCATTGTTTTGGCATAGAGGCTACCGCCGAATTCACGTATCTGCGTGAAAGTCGGGGGTTCTTCTCTAACAGGGGCTGTCATGGGTGTTCCCATCTGAATTGTTCTCCATGATCCGCCCTTGTTCGCCGTTTTTACAATCTCTCCGCCGAACATCGCGTAAAGCGTCGGCGGCATATTTTGCCCTTTATATGCGATGAGATTATATATGCCACCCCAGTTCTGCTGATTGATGTTTACGGCATCCCATGATATGCCAGCATCCGTGGAACGATAAAGACCGTCGCTGCTCCCAATATAAATGGTGCCGTCGTTCACCACCACAGCCGAACTAAATCTGTCCATTGGAGGCGAGGTTCCCGGTAATTGTCGGGGCAGCCATGTGTCTCCAGCATCGGTAGAGCGAACCATCCCGCGTTCCATTACCAGAAGTGTTTCACCTATAGCAACGAGTTTGATTTCAGGTGGCAACCCCATTACGGCCCAAGCGTTTGTCGGCGTTATATCGTCCCACGAATCACCGAAGTCCGTTGATCGGAATATCCACCAACCCCGTGCTTCCCCTTGGCGAACTTTTTGAAAACTTGTCCTTTGCTGACTATACTTTGCCGCAACATAAATCTTCCCTTCAGCCGTGGCAATTGCAAGGATTTCTCCGACAGGTACTGGAAATTCCACGCGTTCCCAGTTGTTATCCTTCAAGCGGTAGAGGCCATTACCTGTCCCGGCAAACAGTGTATCTTGGAACACGACCATAGCATTGGGTCTCTCCGGAAATCCAACGTTCACTGCCTTCCAAGTCTTACCATTGTCTTCAGAACGAAAAGCAGAGGAATCAGAAAAAATAATATAAAACGCTTGTTCTGTTAACTCTAAATCAAAAGCAAACAAGCCATAATCGATTGGGAAATCGTGAACTAATTCCCACGTCTTACCGTCATCTTTTGAAGCAAGGAGCGTAGGACCCACTACCAGATAGAGTGTATCATTCCACTTTTCGATAAGGGCGTCACGCCTATAATTAACACCCAGTGCGTTAATATCGTTGAGCTGTTGCCACGTTTTCCCATCGGATCCCATTTTGTAGATACCTTCATCAGCAACAGTGTAAAGTTCACCGTCAGATGTGACAGATAAAGCAGTGGCATCACTCCCTTTGAGGGGTTTTGCCTGAATCCATTCCTGTTTCGGCACAGAAACGTCTTCACCTTCCGCCTGCGCGACAGCGAATAAGACATCATCAGGTTGCTGCCCTGCCCCATCGTTCTTATTGGGGGCAGTAGAATTGCCGAGCTGTGTCCGAATATCAGGTTCTGATTCAAGTGCCAAGACAATTGGTGCCTCAATCAACTCAACTGTCATCTCTGAAGTCGCATCGAAACTATACGGTTTCTGGAAACGCGACAAGTGCTGATTGCCGATGCCTAACATCAACAGAACAACTGCTAATGTGGAAATGCCTATTGTCCACGGCACTAAAGGCTTGCCACCAGAAGGTGCAGCCGGTTTCAGACGCGATACTTCACGCATGATATTTTCTGTAAGGTTTGGTGTGATTTGAAAGTTTTCTAAAGCCTCTCGTATCATCGGTTCCTCCTTCTTTAGACGTTCTTGTGCGCGGCGGAGACGGCTCCGAACCGTATTTGCGGATACCCCTAAAAATTCGCCTATCTCCGCACTGGACATCTCACCGAAGTAACGCAGCGTTAAAATTGTGCGTTCACTCTCCTGAAGTTTCGCGAGCAACGCTTTAACGACTTCGCGTTGTGCTTCTATTGCTGTCTGCTCGTTTTCCGAAATGACATAACCAGAATAGGTGGCTTTTTCTAACGTCATACTCTCTGTGTTTTCCAACGATTGTGTGCGCAAACGCTTTTTCCGAAGCCACGCTTTACAGAGGTTCGTCGCTATTACATAAAGCCAACTCAGAAAACGCTGCGGCTCCTTGAGCATCGCTAATTTCTGGTATGCTTTCAGGAATGTATCCTGCGTAATCTCTTCGGCGATGTGAAAATCTCCGACCTTCCGCCACGCCAGCGCGTGCACCGGTTTCTGGTATTTCTTCACAAGTGTAGAGAACGCAGCATCATCGCCAGCGAGGACGCGTTGGATGAGTTGAGCATCGTCGTTTTTCATCGGTTATCCCATGGGAAAGGAGCGTTCATTATTTTAGCTTAACACCTGTGACGCGACTTATAAGTCAAACTGGTGCATAATTCTGCAACCCTTGAATAGCAAGTTTCAGAGATCTGCCAATTTCACTGAAAGGCACGTGTTCGTCTAAGGAAGGATAAGTTTCCAATTTGCTGATACAAGAAGTAGGGAATAGTTGTAATAGGAAAATGGGTTGTTCCGTTTTCCATTGGCGGGATTATATCATGAATCCAAAGATAGGTGTATACTATAGATGGACAGGATTAGAGATACCTTGATTGCCGCCATTAAAAAGCAGATTCGCCGAGGCACAGGGACCTTGGCGAACAATGTTTGTGGAAAGCGAGGCACGGGACCTCGGTGAACAATATAGGGCTTACGTATT
>PYIY01000032.1 GCA_003635195.1 Candidatus Poribacteria bacterium
AATTGGGCAGATGCTGCGAGAAGTGATCGGATCTCTTTTGCGTCCAATTCAGAAGGAAACTTTGATATCTATGTTATGGACACAAATGGCGAGAATCTTCGCCTACTCACAAATCACCCAACGGACGAACGCGATCCAACGTGGTCACCTGGTGGGCGTTTCTTGGCTTATGTCTCCAACCGAGATGGAGATTTCAAGATTTATATCATGGACACAAGGACAGGGGAACACCGGCGACTCACAAATCTCGACGAGAGAGAGTGGACACCAGCGTGGTCTCCTGATGGGAAATGGATTGCATTTGTCTCTGGTAATCCTGAATTTATTCCCGGGGTCAAAATCAATATAACGACCGATATCTACAAAGCGGATATCAACGGCGCACATCTGGTGCAGTTGACCGACAAGGGAACAAACGTGGGACCCGCTTGGTCTCCAGACAGCCAACGGATCGCGTTTGTCTCTTACCATCGGGGTGATGAAAGGAAAGGTATTTATGTGATGAATGCCGATGGGAGAAGGTTGAGACGAATTGATGATAAACAGGTACAGGCACTTGATGGCATAATCCAAGGTGAGTGTGCTTGGTCTCCCGATGGCAAACAGATCGCCTTTAGTATGGTTGTCCCAAGGGAGGATCACATGCACTTGTACGTAATTGACGTGGATGGCAAAAACTTTCGTCAACTCACCCAAGGTCCCCCTATATTGGGGAACAAGGACGGTACTCGGTTTCCTAAGATTCACCAGCCTGCGTGGTCGCCGAATGGGAAATGGATTGCCTATGTTTATGAAAACGCACCTGGCAATGCTGATATTTACGCGATAGATGCAATAGGAAACGGACGTGGAAAACCGCTTATGAAAAATGGAGGCAGGGATTTATATCCTGCGTGGGTGCCGGAGGGATTCCTCTCTGTTTCACCAAGTGTAGAGAAGCAGACAACGCTCTGGGGTAGGCTCAAACAAGCAGAAGACCCTGTCAAGTAACCATTGTATTATAGGAGAAATTGAGGAGCTCGTATGAAAACGATACAGTCGTTAGTTTTTGTCATATTGATTCTGTTATTGCTGAATGTCAGTGCTTCTCTGCTCTTTGCCAAAGCACCGACAACACCGAAAATCCTGTTCACGTCTACCCGTGATGGGAATTATGAAGTGTACATGATGAATCTGGACGGCTCCGAACAGGTGAACTTGACACAACATCCTGGCGAGGATATGAGTGCTGTCTGGTCCCCGACGGGTGATAAGATTCTGTTCGTCTCAAATCGACAGGGCACGCGTGTGCGGGACTTATATCTGATGGACCCTGATGGCTCCAATGTCCGGCGCGTCTTCAAGAAAAAAGCAAAGGGTCGGAGAGAAGGTCCGGCATGGTCACCCGATGGCAAACAGTTTGTTTATAGCTACACGGACTGGGATCGTGGAGAGTTCGGTCTCTATCTTGGGACGTTTGGCGAAGAAGATGCCGAACGCCTCCCGTATGGCGGTGCCCCTGAGTGGTCGCCGGATGGCACCGAAATCGCCTATTCTATATCTCATCAATTCGGGGCTCGCCTCACATTTATGGATGTTTGGACACGAAAACTGGAACAACCGCTCCCCGATAAAGCACTACAATGGCAATACATGCCATCTTGGTCAGCTGCAGGGGATAGACTTGCGATTTCTGGGAACAAACATCCGATCCCTGCCATCTTGGATAGGGATCTGCACGAGGCATGGCGGGACAAAACAACAGTCTTCATCGTCAATCGCGACGGCACCGGGCTGCGGCAACTTCTTGAGGAAGCCGGTCCCGCGGCACGTGTTTCTGCGTTATCGCCGGACGGTTCAGAGATCCTTTATACACAGGAGATTAATGGACATTACCAAATCTTCAAGATTGATATAAATAGCGGTGTTCGGACACAGTTGACGCATATTGCTGGGCCTTTCCGTCGAACGAATTCTGGTGGTGATTGGTTTGATCCTGCGTATGCGTTGCCGGTATCGCCGCAGCCGGAGTTGTTATCAACAACCTGGGGACAACTGAAATCGGAGAAATAGGTATGAGATTTCTATCAATTTTTTCTCTAATCCTCTTGCTGCTGATGTTTGGGGGTGTATGTTGGGTTTTTGCTGAAGCACCGACGACACCGAAAATCTTGTTTATTTCCAGTCGGGACGGCAATTGGGAGGTGTACATGATGAATCCCGATGGCTCCGAACAGGTGAACTTGACCCAGCATCCCGCCGATGATAGGGGGGCTGCGTGGTCTCCGACGGGGGAGCAGATCCTCTTCACCTCCGACCGCAGGAGAAAGCATATGTGGGACCTGTATCTGATGGACGCGGATGGGTCGAATGTCCGGCGCGTCTTTAAGAAAAAAGCAGAGGGTTGGAGAGATAGACCTGCGTGGTCTCCAGATGGCAAGCAGTTCGCTTACAATTATACAGACTGGGACCGTCGAAAGTACGGCCTCTATCTTGGAACGTTTGGCGAAGAAGAGGTCGAACCCCTGCCGTATGGGACTTCCGCTGCGTGGTCTCCCGATGGTTCAGAGATTGCCTGCTCTGTCTCTCAACAATTCGGGTCTCGCCTGACATTTATCAACGTTGACACACGCGATCGGGAACAACCGCTTCCCGATAAAGCACTCTTGTGGCAATTTAATCCATCTTGGTCTGCCGCGGGAGACAGACTTGCGATTCGTGGGAACAGGCATCCGATACCCCGCATCTTGGATAGGGACCTGCATGAAGCATGGGACAATAAAGACACTATCTACATCGTCAACCGCGACGGAACAGACCTGCGTTAACTTGTTGATGAAGCCGGTCCCAAGCACTGTGGCCCGCGTTATCCCCGGACGGTTCCGAAGTGCTTTATACACAAGAGATTAACGGACAGACGCAAATCTTCAAGTTGGATATAAATACTGGAGTTCGGACGCAGTTAACGCATGTCGGGATTTTCCGTCAATCAAATTATGATGGTGATTGGTTTGATCCGGCGTATGCGTTGCCGGTTTCTCCGCAACCGCACTTGCTCACGACCACATGGGGAGATGTGAAAAAGCAGTAGTTATTAGTTATCAGTGATTGTTTATGGGGTGTGTAATATGAAAACGATGTGGTTGTTAATCTTCGGTATATTGATCCTGTTGGTGCTGAATGTCTGTGCTTCTCCGATTTGGGCAAAAGCCCCGACAACGCCGAAAATCCTGTTTACGTCCTCACGGGATGGCAATCGCGAGATCTACATGATGAACCCGGACGGTTCTGAACAGATGAATCTGACACAGCACCGCGCCGAGGATATGTTTGCTGTCTGGTCTCCGACGGGTGAGCAGATTCTTTTCGTCTCCAACCGCCAAGGCACGGGTGTGCGGGACTTGTATCTGATGGACCCTGATGGGTCGAATGTCCGCCGTGTCTTCAAGAGAAAAGCAAAGGGGCGGAGAGAAAGTCCGGCATGGTCTCCCGATGGCAAACAGTTTGTTTATAACTACACGGACTGGGATCGTGGAGAGTTCGGTCTCTATCTTGGGACGTTTGGCGAAGAAGATGCCGAACTCCTTCCGTATGGGAATTCCACTGAATGGTCTCCTGACGGTACCGAAATCGCCTATTCTATATCTCATCAATTCGGGGCTCGACTGACCTTTATGGATGTCCGCACCCGAAAGTTGGAACAACCGCTGCCCGATAAAGCACTACAATGGCAACGCAATCCATCCTGGTCTGCTGCGGGAGATAGACTGGCGATTACTGGGAACAAACATCCGATCCCTGACATCAAGGGTAGGGAACTGCACGAGGCAAGGGCTTTGCACAAGGCATGGAACGATAAATTCACAGTCTTCGTCGTCAATCGCGCTGGCACCGGTCTCCGACAACTTGTTGAGGAAGCCGGTCCCGCGGCACGTGTTTCTGCGTTATCGCCGGACGGTTCGGAAGTGCTTTATACACAGGAAATTAATGGACGTTACCAAATCTTCAAGATTGATATAAATAGCGGTGTTCGGACACAGTTGACGCATGGCGGTATTTTTGTTCAAGCGAATACGGGCGGGGATTGGTTTGATCCGGCGTATGCGTTGCCGGTTTCACCACAACCGGATTTGCTATCGACGACCTGGGGAGAGCTGAAAAAGGAGTAGTGTTTTTAGGAGGAATTGGTATGAGGTTGAAGTTAATTTTTTGTGTGCTTCTCTTGATGCTGATGTATGTGGGCGTGTGTCAGGTTTTTGCTGAAACCCCGACGACCCCTAAAATCCTGTTTACCTCAGCACGAGATGGTAATTATGAGGTTTACAGTATGAACCCGGATGGAAGTGAGCAAGTGAACCTAACACAGCATCGCGCACAGGATCTGTCCGCAGTATGGTCCCCGACCGGCGAGAAAATTCTTTTTATCTCTGATCGTGGAGGGCAGCGAGACCTCTATCTGATGGACCCAGACGGTTCGGATGTCCGACGCGTCTTCAAGTTCAAGACAAAAGAGATTAGAAGAAATCCGACATGGTCCTCTGACGGAAAACAGATCGCTTATGAGCAAGCAAACTTTGACACTCGCATATTTCATATTTACATTGCGACTCTTGGTGGACGAGAGGCGGAACACCTTGTGCATGGTATTGATCCAGCATGGTCGCCAGATAGCACAGAAATTGTTTGCAATGTACGTAGTCGACTTACATTTGTCGATGTTCGTACACAAGAACAAAGATTACTCCTACCCAAGAAAGCAATGGCTCATCAACGTGATCCATCTTGGTCGGCATCGGGTGACAAACTTGCTTTTGTTTGGAATAACAATCCGTTACCACCAGACCACAAGGTAGGTATAGAACCAATCCCCGAAGTATGGCTAAACAAGCAAACAGTCTATATTATAAACCGTGATGGCACGGGTCTCCAACAACTTGTTGAGGAAGACGGTTCCGAAGCATGGTCTCCTGTGTTATCGCCAGACGGAAACGAAGTTCTTTATACACAGATGATTAACGATCGTCCCCAAATCTTCAAAATTGACGTGAACAGCGGTGTCCAGACGCAATTGACACATGTTGGGATGCCAAGATTCGGAAATTTTGGTGGGGATTGGTTTGATCCTGCGTATGCGTTGCCGGTATCGCCACAGCCGCATTTGCTCACGACGACATGGGGCAATGTGAAAAAACAATAAAGGAACTGCTATGAAAACGATACAGTCGTTAGTTTTTGTGCTATTGCTCTTGTTGATGCTGAATGTCGGTGTTTCTCCGATGTTCGCGAAAGCACCAACAACTCCGAAAATCCTGTTTACCTCCGCACGCGATGGCAACTATGAAGTCTATATCATGAACCCGGATGGTAGCGAAAAGGTGAACCTAACCCGACATCACGCACATGATCTGGATGCTGTGTGGTCCCCAACAGGCGAACAGATTCTTTTTGTCTCGGATCGCGGGGGTAAGCGAGATATCTATCTGATGAATTCAAACGGCACGAATGTCCGACGCATCTTCAAATCCAAAACAGAGACGGGTAGAGAAGATCCGACGTGGGCACCCGATGGTAAACGGATTGCCTACTGGTACCTCAGAGGAAAGGACGGGCCGAGCGGTGTTTACATCGCTACCTTAGGTAAACAAGATGCCGAATATTTCGTGTTGGGTTCGGTGCCGGCATGGTCGCCGGATGGCACAGAAATCGCGTGTGGTGCAGCTGATCCCGGAGGCGCCTGGCTCATATTAGCCGATGTCCGCACACGAAAGTACACACGACTGCTACCCAAGAAAGCATTACCTTGGCAACGCTTTCCATCCTGGTCGGCAACAGGGGAGAAACTCGTCTTTGTTGGCAACAACGATCCGCTACCGGTCATCGCGGGAAAGGGTATAGACGAAGCAAGGGCTTTGCACAACGCGTGGCAAGATAAACAGACTATCTTCATTGTGAACCGAGATGGCACCGGCCTCCAACAACTCGTTGATGAAGCCGGTAAAGAGGCTTGGGCTCCTGCGATATCGCCAGATGGTGAACACGTCCTTTATACGCAACAAACGAATGGCGAGAACCAGATCTTCAAGCTTGATGTCAACAGCGGTATTCGGACGCAGCTGACGCACATTTCACGAAATTTTGGTGGGGATTGGTTTGATCCTGCGTATGCGTTGCCGGTTTCTCCGCAACCGCACTTGCTTACTACGACGTGGGGAGATGTCAAAACACAATAGAAGGAATTCCTATGAAAACGATGTGGTTGTTAATCTTTGCTATATTGATTCTATTGGTGCTGGATGTCAGCGTTTCTCCGATGTTCGCCAAAGCACCGACGACCCCGAAAATCTTGTTTACATCCTCACGGGATGGCAATCGAGAGATTTACATGATGAACCCAGACGGTTCTGAACAGGTGAACCTGACACAGCACCGCGCTGAGGATATGACTGCTGTGTGGTCCCCGAGGGGTGATAAGATTCTCTTCGTCTCAAATCGACAAGGCACGGGTGTGCGAGACCTGTATGTGATGAACCCGGATGGGTCGAATGTCCGTCGTGTCTTCAAAAGAAAAGCAAAGGGCCAAAGAAGGAATCCGGCATGGTCTCCCGATGGCAAACAGTTTGTCTACAGTTACGTGGACTGGGATCGTTGGGAGTTCGGTCTCTATCTTGGGACGTTTGGCGAAGAAGATGCCGAAGAACTCCCGTATGGGCATTCCCCTGAGTGGTCCCCTGACGGTTCCGAAATCGCCTATTCTATATCGCATCAATTCGGGTCTCGACTGACATTTATGGATGTTCGCACCCGAAAGCTGGAACAACCGCTCCCCGATGAAGCACTACAATGGCAACGCAATCCATCCTGGTCTGCTGTGGGAGATAGACTTGCGATTACTGGGAACAGGCATCTGTTACCGGTCATCGACGGAAAGGATCTGGACGAGGCAAGGGCTCTGCACGAGGCATGGTCGGATAAACACACGGTCTTCATCGTCAATCGCGACGGTACTGGTCTCCGGCAACTGATTGAGGAAGACGGTCCCAGGGCCGGTGTTTCTACGTTATCGCCGGACGGTTCAGAGGTGCTTTATACACAGAAGATTAATGGAGATTCCCAAATCTTCAAGATTGATGTGAACAGCGGTGTTCGGACGCAATTGACGCATATTGTTGGCCCTTTTCGTCCAAAAACGAATGCTGGAGGTGATTGGTTTGATCCGGCGTATACGTTGTCGGTTTCACCACAACCACACTTGCTCACTACGACATGGGGAGATGTGAAAAAACAATAAAGGGAACTCCTATGAAAACGATACAGTCGTTAGTTTTTGTGCTATTGCTCTTGTTGATGCTGAATGTCGGTGTTTCTCCGATGTTCGCTAAAGCACCGACGACCCCGAAAATCTTGTTTACGTCCTCACGGGATGGCAA
>PYIY01000033.1 GCA_003635195.1 Candidatus Poribacteria bacterium
GTGCCGAAGGTGCCACCGATCCTGAACTGGCACTGGAAAAGATGGGGCTTCTAATTAAAGACGAAAACGGCATAACACACGCTACTGTAGCGGGATTACTATTGTGCAGTCATTCTCCCGAGCAATGGCTCCCGAACGCTTGCATCTCCGCCACGTGTTACCGTGGCACAGACCGCGCCTCTGAACAGATAGATGCCCAGACAATCACCGGTCCACTTAACAGGCAAATCGCGGAAGCAGTTGCCTTTGCTGTGCGGAACATGCGTGTCGGAGCATACAAGAATCCTGCCCGTACTGACCTGCCGCAATACAGTGAAAAAGCACTCTTTGAAGCGATCGTCAATGCAGTAGCCCACCGCGACTACGAAATTCGCGGCAGCCGAATTCGACTCTCAATGTTCACAGATCGACTTGAAATAAATTCTCCTGGGGGCTTGCCAAACAACCTCACAATTGAAAGTATGGATGTCCGACAATCAACGCGCAATGAAGCACTCACCTCAATGCTTGGAAGGATGTCTGTCGGAAATATACGCGGTTCGGATGACCGACAATTTTTCATGGAACGCCGCGGAGATGGTGTACCAATTATCTTTCGCGAAACAAAAGCGTTAAGTGGAGAATCGGCACAGTATCAACTCATTGATGGTTCAGACCTTGTGCTCACAATTCCAGCTGCTGATACAGAACCGACACCTGCAACCGCTGGTATTCTGGCGCGTCATAGTGGCACGCCACTGCCTGGCATTGAACTATTGGTGCTGTTTCCGAACGAAACATGGAGACGTGCAACTACCGACGAGAATGGTAACACGCAAATCGATCTCCACACGACGCACCTTCCAATGACGGTGTTTGCAGCCGCCCCCGGTTTTGCTGCACACCTTGAAAAAGATTGGATACCAGCAAAAGGAGGGCTTGCAATCGAAATGCAGAGTCTCCACGATGGTGGCTCGGTAATCTTTCCTGAAGCGACAGGCAATATTCCAGGTTTATCCGGGTATTTAAATCCAAAACGTGATACAGGGGACCGAACCTATCTTTATGCTTCCAATATCGCCATAAATAAGGGACAACCGCAGCCTGTTCATTTTATTTTTGGCGAGAATTTGCGTCTCACCGATACCCATGGCAGAGAACTGTTAGTCCGCATCGTTGCTATCGTCGGTAAATCAGCACTGATCGAGTATCGCCCTTATACCAAAGGAGATGAACAATGAGCTTACAATTGGACAGTTTAGCAAAATCTATTGGTATTCTGGAACGTTCTGTTAAAACAGCAAGCAGAGTTGATGCCTCTGATGAAGATTTAAAAGAAGCAGTTCGCGCCGGAGTTATTCAACACTTTGAAGTTGCTTACGAACTGTCGTGGAACATGATGCAGCGATGGCTTAAAGAAAATATCGGTACCGATTATGTTAGGGGTCTTAACCGAAAAAACTTCTATCGTTTAGCCGCAGAAAATCTGCTTATCGCTGACTCAGCACGTTGGATGGATTACCATATAGCGCGTAATGCGACCTCCCATACTTACAATGAGGATGCCGCCGAAAATGTTTTTAAGGAAGCTACTGAGTTTGTCCATGATGCCAAGTACCTTTTAAAAATGCTGGAGGCACGCAATGATTGATCTTAATCCAAAGCATTTTGAAACAGTTCAACATATACTGGCAAAACATGTCCCTGGATACGAAGTTCGCGCTTTTGGATCGCGCGTAAAATGGACAGCTAAAGATTATTCCGATCTTGATCTTGCCGTCGTCGGTAGTAAGCCGTTAACCTTGAGACAGACAGGTCAATTAGCGGAAGCTTTTGAGGAATCGAATCTTCCAATTCGGGTTGACATCTTAGATTGGCATAGGATATCGGAAGAATTTAAAAAAATAATTACAGAAGAGTACGAGGTGATACAAGGACCAGAAACTGTTACAGCAAATGAGGAATCGGGGACAATTCCCAAGAATTCAGCTACAAAGAATAACCGTTGGGATGTTGTGAAACTCGGAGATGTTGTCCAAATTAATCCTCGGAGAACACTTCCGAAAAAAGAAACAGCATTCCATCTTGCTATGCAAGACGTTGAAGGATACAGACGGGAGATTACTGCACACTCGTCCAAAGAATTTCGCGGATCTGGCGCACGGTTTCAAAATGGAGATACGCTTTTAGCTCGCATTACACCTTGCCTTGAAAATGGTAAAACTGTGTATGTAGACTGTCTGAAACCTAATCAAATTGGGCACGGATCAACTGAGTTTATCGTGCTATCAGGAATTGAAGATAAAACGGATAACTTGTTCGTATACTACTTAGCAAGGGATCCGAGTTTGCGTACATTTGCAATTCACTCCATGCAAGGTTCGACAGGTCGTCAACGAGTAGATGCAGATTCGCTACGTTTGTTTGAATTTTCACTACCGCCAATTGAGGAACAATGCCGCATCGCTCACATCCTCAGCACACTTGACGACAAAATCGAACTCAATCGACAAATGAATGAAACATTGGAAGCAACAGCGCGAGCGATCTTCAAGTCATGGTTTGTGAATTTTGACCCCGTAAAGGCAAACGTAGAGGGGCGCAAACCACCGTGCATGGATGCCGAAACCGCTGCACTATTCCCATCAGTGTTACAGGATTCTCGTTTAGGGGAGGTTCCAGAAGGATGGAAGGTTGCCACAATTGATGAAGATTTTAACCTTGTAATGGGGCAATCACCGCCCGGATCTACCTACAACGAAGATGAAGAGGGTATGCTATTTTATCAAGGCCGGAGGGACTTTGGATTTAGGTACCCAACTCAACGTGTCTATTGTACCGCGCCGAAACGATTTGCTGGGAAAGGTGATACTCTCGTAAGCGTTCGCGCGCCTGTCGGCGATATTAACATGGCTTCGGAAAAGTGCAGTATAGGTCGTGGTGTGGCAGCAATACGACATAAAACACGGAGTCGATCTTATACTTACTACACGATGCAATCTTTGCAGGAGGTTTTTTCTCGTTACGAAGCAGAGGGAACGGTTTTTGGATCAATCAACAAGACAGACTTCCAAACACTTCCCTGTCTCAGACCACCCGATGAGATTGTTGAAGTATTTGAACGTTTGGTTTTTCCTCTGGATCAAACTATTGAGAACAACGAAAATGAATCCCGAACGCTTGCTCACACTCGAGACACACTACTGCCAAAATTGTTGTCTGGTGAAATCCGTGTAAACGAGGCAAATGAGATATTGGAGCGAACTTAGATGCCCCAGCAGACCGTTCCGCACATTGAATTACTGCGTGTGAAAAACTATCGCGCGTTACATAATATAGAATTAAAACAACTCAAACCGTTGTCTGCATTCTTGGGGGCAAATGGTAGTGGAAAATCAACACTTTTTGATGTGTTTGTGTTTCTCACCGAATGTTTCACGGATGGGCTGCGCCGTGCTTTGGACAAAAGAGAAGGTTTCAAGGAACTGAGGACACGCGGTTGTGATGGACCGATTGAATTTGAATTGAAATATCGCGAGAAACCTAAAACACCGATTACCACCTATCATCTTTCTATCAATGAAGATGCAGAAGGCCCCTTTGTTGAAACCGAATGGCTGCAGTGGCGACGCGGGAGTCGTGGAAAACATGTGCGTTTCCTTAATTTCTGTCAAGGACGCGGAACCATCATCGCGGGTGAAACACCAGATCAGGCAGACAAACACATCAATGAACAATTTGATGATCCGTCGGTCCTCGCTGTTAGCACACTGGGACAGTTGGCTAGACATCCGCGCGTCAGTGCCCTTCGGCGTTTTATTACAGACTGGTACCTCTCCGACCTTTCTACCGATGCCGCGCGCCAAGCAACCAACGATGGACCACAAAAGCGATTGTCCACGACAGGTGACAACTTACCTAACGTTATTCAGTATCTACAAGAAAGATACCCAGAACGCTTGGAAAAAATTATCTCTATTCTGTCAGAGCGTGTCCCGCGTTTAGAAATGATAAAGACGGAGCAGATAACGGATGGTTACCTATCATTGCAGATCAAGGATGCCCCATTTGCAGAACCCATTTTGGCGAAGTTCGCTTCGGATGGCACGTTAAAATTACTTTCCTACCTAACCTTGTTATACGATCCAAAACCGCCACAGTTAATAGGTATTGAGGAACCTGAGAATTACCTACATCCGCGCTTGCTGACAGGTTTTGTGGAGGACTGCATTAAGGCATGCATGGGGTCCCAATTTATAATGACCACACATTCACCTCAATTTGTTAATGAATTCACTGCTGAAGAGGTGTGGGTGTTGTACCGAAATGAACAAGGATGGACAGTGTGCAAACGCGCGTCGGACATGCTGGGAATCAATCATTTTATGGAAGCAGGGGGAAAGTTGGGGCAGCTCTGGAGGGAAGGGTTCTTTGAATTTGGTGATCCATTGACCAATGCAGGCGGTCCAAAGCGAGGTGGGCGTGCACATGGAACCCCATCGAAATAGATCAAAAAGTTTTCAACTGTTTATTGAAGGACTAAAAGCATGCGTAGGGGAAGAATTGTTGGTGTAGGGACATTAGGGCAATAATATGAATCGCAACAAAATTTACGAATCGGATATTGAAGAAGCCTCCCTCAACTGGTTCGCTGAGTTGGATTATACCGTTTTACACGGTCCTGACATCGCCCCCGATACCCCGGATGCCGAGCGCGCGACTTACAACGAAGTCATCCTAACCAATCGTTTGCGAGATACCGTTGCTCGCCTCAACTCGGAAATACCTGCCGATGCCCAAGAGGAAGCAATCCGCAAAGTACTAAATCCAGATTCTCCTGCTTTGGGACAAAACAACCGCGCATTTCATCAGATGCTCGTTGACGGTATAGAGGTCGAATATCGGCAGCCAAACGGTACAATCCGCGGTGAGCGCGTGCGGTTCGTCGATTTTGATACACCTGAAAATAACGATTGGTTGGCAGTTAACCAGTTCACGGTAGTAGAAACAAGCGAACGCCGTCCGGACATTGTGCTGTTTATCAACGGACTCCCCTTAGCTGTCCTTGAGCTCAAAAACCCGACCGATGAAAAAGCCACCGTCTTAACCGCCTTTCGCCAAATCCAGACCTACAAACAGGAAATTCCCGCGCTGTTTACCTACAATGAAGCGATCGTCATTTCCGATGGAGCAGAGGCGCGCATCGGATCTTTAACCGCCGATACGGAGTGGTTTCTGCCGTGGCAGACAATTGAAGGGGAGGACGAAGCACCATCAACGGCAGTAGAGTTAGAAGTATTAATTAAGGGAGCCTTTGAAAAGCACCGATTTCTGCGTTATCTCAAACACTTCATCGTTTTTGAAGAAACCGAGGGAATTGCGAAAAAAATTGCTGGCTATCATCAATTCCACGCCGTGAAAAAGGCTGTCGATACGACTGTCCAAGCATCATCTATCGAAGGAGATAAGCAGTGCGGTGTCGTTTGGCATACGCAGGGTTCCGGCAAGAGTTTGACAATGGCTTTTTATGCGGGCAGCATCGTTCAACATCCGCAGATGGAAAACCCGACTCTGGTTGTCATCACTGACACAAATGACCTTGATGACCAACTCTTCGGGACATTCACTCGATGCCACCAACTTCTACGACAGACACCCGCACAAGCACAAAACAGACAACACTTACGTGAACTCCTGAAAGTTGCCTCTGGTGGCGTGATCTTTACGACGGTTCAAAAGTTTTTTCCTGAAGGTGAGGAAACGCGTTTTCCACAATTGTCCGATCGCCGAAACATCGTGCTTATTGCCGACGAAGCGCACCGTAGCCAATACGGCTTTATTGACGGATTTGCTCGCCATATACGCGACGCACTTCCCAACGCCTCTTTTATCGGTTTTACCGGCACGCCGATTGAATTAACAGATCGCAATACCGTTGCTGTTTTTGGGGATTACATCAGCGTCTACGACATCCAACAGGCAGTTCTGGATGGTGCCACTGTTCCAATTTACTATGAAAGCCGCCTTGCCAAAATCGAACTTGACGAAGACGAAAAACCTCATATTGATCCAGAATTTGAGGAAGTGACCGAAACTGAGGAAGTAACACAGAAGGAAAGACTCAAAACCAAATGGGCGCAACTTGAGGCGTTGGTGGGAACTGAAAAACGACTCGGACTTATCGCCGATGATATAATCGCACATTTTGAAGAACGATTAGAAGCAATAGATGGCAAAGGGATGATTGTCTGTATGAGCCGCCGTATCTGTGTTGATCTCTACAATGCGATTGTCAAACGCCGTCCAGAGTGGCACGACAATGACGA
>PYIY01000034.1 GCA_003635195.1 Candidatus Poribacteria bacterium
TTTAAGTGGTGCGGAGACATAGCCGAAAGAGACGGTTTCCATTTCCACCAAATAGACCCCAAGAATACCTCGCAAACCTGCTCTTGTTGCGGTCAGAAATCGCCAAAAAAGCTATCGCTGGCGATACGCACTTTCAAATGTCAGTTTTGTGGCAACATTATGGATAGAGACCACAACGCTGCACAAAACATACTCTTAAAGGCAGCTGCTGCCTTTCGTGGAGAGCGGTGGGCTGCCACCCTCTATGAAACGAGAAACAAGAACGAAGCACGAGGTTTGGACTTGCAAAACGCTCAACAGTTATTCCTGTTTGACACAAGCCCAATGCCTTTAGGCTTGGGTAGTTGACTACTTGGTGGGAAAAGTACACGTGGAAAACGGCGGAATATCTACAATAAGGCAACAATCTGTCTGATAAAAATCAAGCCGATAACGCAGAGAATCGCTGTCAAGGTGCGTTTTTCACTCTTGATAGCACGAAAAAAAGAGAAATCGTGGTCAGATGGTTCTGGATACGGACGGAATTGCGGCACAAAGCGAGGCACCTGCTCTCGGTACGTCTGATAGGTCGAGCCGCAGGACTCCAATAAATACGCCTCTTCAAGCGCAATAATAGGGAGGTATTGGAAGAAATAACCGACAACCAACACTGCGACAAGCCAATAGACACTTGCAACAAGACAGACCCCGAGACTGAGTAGGAAGTTGCCGAGATAGAGTGGGTTCCGGACGTAACTGTAGGGTCCCGTTGTGACAAGGTTGCGTGCGGCACCCAGCGTTGTCGCACGTGTGGACGCTCCCGCATATCCGACCGCCCATATCCGAAGAAATTCACCCGCAACAATGAACGGCATACCTATAACTACCGTATACCACGCGGGTTCTGAGAAATAGAGCAACGCAATGATGAATGGTATCGGCGTAAAACTACGGATTTTGAAGAAGAAGTTACCGATTTTTGAGGCGGTCATGCTCTCTGCTGTGGTAGTAGATGCCTTGGTTCTATTTAGGCGTGCGCCAGATCAGGATACTTCCGACGACAGCATACAAAATGTTCGCACCCCAACAGGCGAGAAATGGATGGAGCTTGCCGTTTTCGCTTAACCCTTCGAGCGTCGCGAAGGAGAGTGCCCAATAGATAAAAGAGAGAAAAAAAGCGATGACCAATCCAGCAAAAAATCCTGCTTTACCAAAGCGGATGGCAATTGGCGCGCCGAGCATCACAACGACGACAGCGGCGAATGGATAAGCCATCTTATGATACAACTTCACCTGCTCCTTGCGTGAAATCTGCCCCGCTTCCCGCTTATAGGCGATCTGTTCGCGGAGCTCTTTGATAGTCATCGCCCTCGGATCCTTCTCACTCCCGATAAAACGGGCAGGGTCTTCGTAGCGTTCAATCGTATAGGTATCGAACGTTTCGTAATCAACCTCAGTGCCTTGCTCAAAATGCCGGATGTATCCATCGGTGAGTTCCCAGTGCGTGGCTGTCCACGTCGCGGACTTCGCAAAGGTTATGCGATCCAGTTGATCTTCAGCACCATATTCATAAATCGTCAGTTGATTGATTTTCTGGGCATCTAAGGCGATTCGCTGTGAGTAAAAGACGCGATTATTTTTGCCTCTGAAGACAACATTCCTACCGCGCGTCGGTTTCACCTTATTTTGCAAGAGATGTGCCTCATGAAAGGCAGGAGATGCAACCCGGTTGTAAAAAACCGCGAAGAGTCCACAAATAATGAGTGTCACAATTAGGATAGGTGCAAGGAGTCGGTAAACACTTATGCCCCCTGCCTTCATCGCTGTGAATTCGTTGCTCCTAACCATCCGTCCAAGCGTAAAAAAGACAGCGACGAAACCGGCAATTGGCACCATTTCCATAATTCGACGGGGGGCTTGATATAAGACAATCTTGACAGCAGTAACGTAGGAGATGTCGTCTTCAAATTTCTTGAGATCGTAATCTAACAACCGCACGATGATAATTAGCGCGATAAAGAACAAGAGGCCGACAACAAAGGCTTTGAGGTATTCGCGAAGCAGGTACCGGTCAAGAATGTTCAAGGCATGCATCCTACATCAATATTTTTTAAGACCTTGCGCGGCTAAAAACTTTGCGGACATACACTGTGAAGTCTCGGTTAAGATTCAGCTTTTCTACTAACAATCAGTGGCAGTCTACTGTCCCGGTCCTGCCAAGCACGGATCTTCCCTTCGGCAATGACCCAGAAGTTAAATCCAATGCCGAACACACCGATCACAATATTGGGTAGCCACATAGCAAAGGCTGGCGGTAACGTCCCATTTATGCCTGTGTTCTGACCAATTTGAAGCAGCAAATAGTAGACAACAATTACAGCTAAGCCAAGCCCAAAACCGAGCATTCTACCCCCCTTTTTCACCATCAACCCCAGCGGGATACCTATTACACCAAGTACAAAGCATGCAAAAGGGATAGAAAATTTTTTGTAGTATTCAACCTCGGCAGAGCGAATTTTCTTGAGCGTGTATTCCTCATTTTTACTGTTTGGAACAGTGGATTTCAGTGTCCCGATGAACGCCTTGAGTTGTGAAATCGGCATTGAACGCGGGTTCTGGTTCTGAAACGCGCTCCGTTCAAGATCTTCGGTCAACTGGAGGGCAAGCTGTTGTTGTTGAAATTTTGTCACACGAAACTCGTCTAAATTACTGGTTGCGGGTTCATAGGTGAGTCCATCGTAAAGTGTGAGCATCGCCCTACCATTTTCAAAACCGAGACTCGCTTCTTGTGCATCGCTGAACCGCGGGCGCCCACTCCAGATATTATCCCAAATTCTGACATTCAGCATACGACCACTTTCTTTATCCGTAGATTCGTACATCCAGAGTTTACCCTCAGTCTCTAACTCTTTCATGACGGTGGCTTCCTCTAAAACGAACGCCGGTTTGTGCCTGCGAATATCACGTTGGAGGGAAGCGTAAGCGAGGTTCGCTCGCGGTAATGCATAGTCTATCAATACGAGGTCAACAATACTTAACACCACTGCGATCCCTAAAAGTGGCAACATGAGTTGATGGAAAGCGATACCGTGCGCCTTCATCGCCACAATTTCATTATCGGTAGAAAACCTTCCGAGTGCCAGCAAAATAGCCACTAAAGCCGCCATCGGAATCGATAACACCACTGTCGCTGGCATCACATAGATGAGCAGCTCGAGCAGGTACAGTGGACTGACCCCTTTCTGCACAAACAATTTCGTCAACCGAAACAGGTCATTAAAAATGAGCATAAGGGTAAAGCAGATAAGTGCTATTATGAAAGGCGGAAAAAATTCTTTGAGTATATACCGTGCTAATATTCTCATATTTTTCGTGTAGCTGTCAGGCTTAGCTGTAAGATGCCTCAACAATTTATTAGTAGGACTTACGCATTCCCTCTTAAAGTCCCCTACCCCCCTGATAAGGGCGGATAAAGGGGGGTTGGGGGATTTAGGGGGTTTAAAGGGAAACCAAAATTACCGCTTTTTGCGTCTAAATATCCGATATTTGCTTAATTTGCGTAAGTCCTGAGCTTTATTATCAACTTGGAGCGTAATTCTGTTTTTATTAGTGGATTTGCGCCGAAAAAAACTTCACTATTTTATTTGAAATTACGTTTCAGAGATGTTATTATATCATTATGACACTTACGCTTGAATCAATCCAACTTACAGTTGACGATCTGAAGGATGAAGCAGCACGCCATGCTTCTGCGCAAGAGCTGTATTCCCCAACCGCCCCCAAGCCGCCAATTGCGCAATTCGGTTGGCGCGACAGGTGGTGGTTGAACAACTCAGCAGCACAGCAGGTCGCTATTAATTACTGGTTCTTCGAGTCGCACGACGAAGCATGCACAGCAGCCGATGACGGTAGACTTCGACTCGCAGCAAAGACCATATCGAAATTTGGCGGACACGAATCTATCTATCAACCGCCACCGAATAACGAACATGGATTGGGTGATGTCGTATGGCAGGCTGGCGCGAATTTCTTATTCGTTCAACAGACCGTCGTTGTGCTGGTAGCAGAAATTGGAGGGCGAGTTTCCGAAGAAACGACCCTCCGCATTGCGCAAATGATCTTTGAGAAGATCAACAATGCAGTTATCAGGCATCGGTTACCAGTTGTCAGTTAAGAGGTTTTCTGTCCGCAGATGTCTTTTGGTAACCGTTGGCACCGTAATTCAGTAACGACGATTACCAAGGGATAACCAACAACCAGACCCCGAACTGAAAACTGATAACCCATAACTATTTCTGCGTTCGCCAATCTATCGCCCCTAATAGTCTTGATACCATGTTGCGGACTGCTTGGCGATTTGAACGTTTTCGGGACCACCGAATTGGCGATGCTCAAACCACGGTAGCGCGTTTTCCGCTGCAGCGTTCGCATTCTTGAAGTTCGTCGTCCCTTCGTTGTCGAGGAATTTCTGAACCGCGTCGGTATCAGGATAGTATTGGACGGCGTCTTTCCAGATGGCGCGTCCACAGAGGAAGCCGCTTGCGCCAGCACCGGTTGCGAGGTTAACATTTTCAATGAATTCCTCAATATCGACACCCGCACTCAGAATCACCCACGGTAACGTTGAAGTTTCGTCTAATTTCTGGCAGATTTCCTTCACCTCGGCGAGTTCATACGCCGATTCCCCCGCATAAAAACTGGCGTTTCGATAATCCTCGGTGTATTTTAGGTCGGCGGGGAATTCCAATTTCAGGATGTCCACCTTGTAACTCGGATCTGTGAACGCCTCAACACTCCTAATAACAAGGTCCGGTTTCTGCTTGGCGAACCCAACACTCTTCGCCGTACCTTCAAGGGCATAACTCACCAATTCTAACAGAAACGGCAGGTCTTGTTTTTCACACTCGTCGCCAACATGACGCACAAAGGCTTGCTGATGCTTGAGCGTTTCCGCGGAGGCATCAGGGTGGTAGTAGGCAAGCAGTTTAATAGCATCTGCGCCAGCACGTTGCGCCTTCGCGATGGTCCAGTTTTCAATCGGATTGGAGAGACGTTCATTCTCGGCAACACCTTCGCTGACATAGCCTGATTCTTCATAAGCCAGTAGCAACGCGACATCCCGCGGGATTTCGGTAATGGAATACGGATGTCCGTAAATCGGGTCGGTAAGAACTGCGGTGGCATTTGGGGAAAGGACGCGCGTAATTAAAGTTTTGAGTGCAGCGACTTCTTCATATTGGACATCTGTTTTGTCCTTGTTCAGCGCGTCTGCGAGTGCTTGTACCATGGAGCCACGCTGATCAATCGCCATCATTTTAAAGCGCCCATTCGCATCAGCGAGTTTCATGATACCCCGCAATTTTCCAGAGGAAATATCGTTCATCGAATTCTCCTGTTTTAGTGGTTATAAGTTATAGGTTATAAGTCATAAGTCTGTTTTCTGAGGCTTGATCATCTCTTTTTAACCGTCATTTCCGAATTGAAGCACCGGTATTTCCCAAAAGATATTGAACAATTAGCCTCTTTTAACTAAAAACTTATAACTTATACGACTTGTGTTAGTTAACTTTTTGTAGTGCCAACGCTAATTAGGGCCGCAATTCCGTAAAGTTAAGACAAGTTTTTTTGCTCAAATTCGACGGGTGTTAAATACCCTAACGCCGAATGCGGGCGTTTCTGGTTATACACCTGTTGAATAAAATAACCGATACGTGATTCAACTTCTGAGATATTCTCATAGTCATTGAGGTGGACTTCCTCTTCCTTGAGCGTTCGGATGAGTCTTTCGGCATACCCGTTCTCCCAAGGACACCCTCTACGGGCTAAAGAGACCTCTATCCCATGACATATCAAGGTCTTGATGTAAGTATTAGACAGATACTGCACGCCTTGATCGGAATGATGGATCTCTGGGACGCTCTGACGCAGTGCTTGTTCTAAAGGCTTCAACGTCAGGGGTTGGTTCAGGTGCCGACTGACCTGCCACCCTCTTATCATGCGAGTGAAGACATCCATGAGCACCGCGACGTAGACGAAATGTCCTTTCAAACGGACGTAGGTAATATCACCGACCCAGACCTGATCACATCGCGTGATGGCAAGATTATCAATCCGATTGCTCCATTGCTGCTGA
>PYIY01000035.1:0-5837 GCA_003635195.1 Candidatus Poribacteria bacterium
ATGGTGATAAAGTCTACGGGGTCAGCAACCAAGGCGTTTATCGCATAGATACTCAAACAGGGACGTGTATTCAGATGTCATCCGAAGTCCCATACAAGATAACGGCTTTTGCTGTTGACCGTGGTATCTTCTACATCGGCACGCGGCATCGCGGGGTCCTCCGCTTACAAATTAACCAACCCTACAATTAATTTTATAGTGAAGCCCATAAATAAATGAACATCTTTGTAGCATAAACTTTTAGTTTGGGTTTCCAGTCTGAATGCCTGTTATAGGTATTCAGACTGTTTGAAAGTGCCCAATTAACTATAGGTTTTACTATAATGGAGATCTCTCATGAAATGGCTCAAACAGATATTTTTCGTGATTATCCTGATGTTGCCTTTAACGCTCTATCCAGCACCCCATGAACCCTCTCCTGCTGGCGGCGGTTGGCTTGAACTGAATCTCGAACTCCCACGCGTGCAAACCGAAAAACCGTGGTTTCCCGATCATCCCGGTCCGTTAACGATTGAGGCGTGGGTATACATAGATAGACCACCGGTCGTTCGAGATGTCATATCGTTGGCTGCTGGATCCCGTGCTGCGTTCTCCATCGTCGGTCAAACAGACCGATTCACCTGTGCCATTGTTGGTGATGGATACAAAGCTAGTCCTGCCATTGTCACAAGAGGCGTTGAGGGCGGATCTGGAAAGATATGAGGGACACTCCCCACCAGGCGGTGGGTCTATTACGTGGCAATAATTGACAGCGGCTCTACTGTCGGATGCGGCGGTTCTATCTCTGGGCTAATCCCAGGAGGACACCTAACATCTGCAAATGAACCGCTCCTTGTCGGTGGCGTTCCAGTTTTGAAGGATAGTGGACTGAAAGCGATGCCCGCGTCTGGCATGTATATTGACGAACTGAGAATCAGCCGCGTTGTCCGTTATGGTGTGGGTGCGTATAACACACCAATTGGCGCATTTACTTCAGACGATGATACACTCGGTTTGTACCATTTTGATGGAGAGTCAACCGAACATTATGAGGATGCTTCACCACACAAAATTCCGTTGATTCGTGTTAAGAAGCAGACCGAATCCAAATCGAATCAGTAATCAGCGACTTATCGAGCTTTTGGAACCCAACACTCGCTGGACAACTTGTAAAAAAGGCAAATTTATCTGCTTTTTTCGCAAAATGCACGTTTTCTACCGCAAAATTGTGTCTTTAATAGCAGGAAAGATATGTTCTGTTTTGAAAGTGGAGAGTTCATCTGGGATTCAAATGCATTGGTAACCAGTATCTATCAAAAGAAAGGTTTTTGTTTATGATGTCTCGATTACGCTTCATCGGATTTCTTCTACTCGTGACAACACCCCTAATCGGGTGTGGGATTTTTGTCAATCGCGGCACAAGACTCACACTGAATGATCTCCACATGATGGGGGTAACGAATAGTAACCGTGTTGACAGATACCTAAATTATCCCTCCGCCGTCCGAGGAACGAAGAGGAACTTCCTAAGTGGATTACCTGTTATCGCAATATTCCAGTACGGCGGGAATGGAAATCAACTGACTATTCAATATTGGTTATTGGATTCCTCGGCCACTGCCCAAAAAGCGGCAGAAGCCGCGTGGCCATGGCTCTTTGCCGCCCCAGCGAACTTTCAGCTCGAGATGAATCCCGAGGATATCGTTGGGGATGCTACATGGCGCAACATCCACAGGAGGGAAGAAGGACCTACTGACATCTATTTCGTGAAACACAATCTCCTTGTCAGCATCAGGACAGTTGGGCAGCCGTCAAAAGATCTACAGGATGCCCGGGACATTGCCCGACATATTGAAGCCAAAATAGAGGCGGTATTGAAAAAAAAATGAAACCACAGATTTTCTTAATAAGGAGGGCACCGCTAAGCATTATTGGTTTTCTGCTTCTCGTGACAACAACGACAATCGGGTGCGGGATTCTCTTTAATATCAATCGCGTCATGAGACTTGATCCCGTTATTCTCACACAGGACGATCTCCCGACAATGCGACTCATGGAGAGCCGTCGCCTTGATGGATTCCCAAAGGAATCATCTATTATCGTAGGATGTGAGCAGCGGTGGAGTGAAAATCAACTGATTATTCGATATTATTTATTTCACTCCGGGACCGCTGCCCAGAAAGCGTGGGAGAATCCGTGGGGATACCCCGTTGCTGCGACAGTGTCGAACTTTCATCCAGAGCTGAATCCCGAGGAGGTCATTGGGGAAGCGACATGGCACTATATCCCCAAGAGGCAAACGGAAAGGGTAAACGATATTGAAATTTTGTTCGTGAAAAACAATGTAGCGGTCCTCGTCATGGCAAACGGAGCCCCGTCAAATCAACTCCAGTTTGTCCAAGATGTCGCCCGAAAAATTGAAGCTAAAATTACGGCAGCATTGCCCCAAAAATGAACACAAAGTTCCCAAGAAACTTGGTACGCTTGGAAAACGGTCTATCCAAACACCCTCTATCACACCAGACCTTCTTTCCTTTAGATCCACCCACAAAACACTAAATCTATCTGTTTTCGGATGTGTCTTCTGACCACTGACTGCTGATTACTGATGGCTGTTTCGCTGACAACCATTCCGCAATTTAAATCCTTTCTCAAAAATACCAAAAGTGATATAATATATCAAAAGATATTCAGAACAAAACTATTTGGTGCGCTGTCAGATTTATAAGCGCAATACAATGAATAGCGACGAAGATATCGTCGCCATCATGCACGACAACTGGCTGCGACTTTTACGTGAAGCGTGGGCTTAGACAAGGTGACCTTCCATGAATCAAATGCTTAGGGCTTTCGTCCTCATTGTTATTGGATTGTTTGTTTTTCTGATTAGCAGCTGTTCAAGCGTGACTCGTCCTTACATTAATTTTGAAGGGATAGGTTTCAGCGGCCAATTCGGTCTGAATAAACGTTTAGATCCCGTCCGACACGTCCAAGGCGGTGCGAGCATGATCTTGGCTTACGATCCGCAAAGCCGCTCTATCAAAGGACATGTGGAGAACATGACCAACCAAACATTGAAACGTGTCAGGGTTAAAGTCCGCTTATCCAACGGAGTAAAACTCGGTCCGACACGTGCAATAGATCTTTCGCCAGGAGAAACACGGAAAATCGAGTTTATCAAGATAGGTGAAGACTTTACAGGTTGGACGGCACATGTTGAAGTCGGAGGGAGTGAAGATTGAAATATGCAAAACCGGTATCTATGGATTATAGAATTACTTAGACATTATATGGCGAGGTTAGGAAACTTTTCCCTTCCGTTGGTGTATGGGTAATTATGGGCTTTACTATAATAGGATTACAGACACACGTAAAATACACGAGGAGGAATAGAAATTTGCGTTATCAGAAACCGATCTTTTTGGCGAAACTTGTGAGCCAAAACTTGCTATTCAAAAGTCGGTTATTCATTTGTTTTGTCTTAATCGCCATTTCCATGCCCGCTGTGGCTGGGGACTGGCCAACGTGGCGAGGACCGAATCAAGATGGCACCTCTACCGAAACCGAGCTAATATCAATTTGGTCAGTAGAAGGTGAAAATCTGCTCTGGGAAGCAGAATTCATCGGACGTTCCACTCCGATCGTTCTTAACGGCAGAGTTTACGTCATCGGACGGATCGGCGAAGACATCACCGAACAGGAACGCGTCGCCTGTTTTGACGCAGAAACCGGCGAACTGATTTGGAATTATCAATTTAATGTCTTTCATACGACGATCACCTTCAACCGTGTCGGCTGGACAAGCCTTGCTGGCGACCCCGAAACAGGGAATATCTATGCACATGGGGTCCAAGGACTTTTCTTCTGCTTCGACAAAGATGGCAATATCCTTTGGTCGCGTTCACTCACAGAGGAATATGGGCGGATATCGGGGTACGGCGGACGCGTCCACACCCCCATTATCGCAGGCGATCTTGTCGTTATCAGTTATCTTAACTCAGGATGGGGCGCGCAAGCCGCAACACGCCATCGCTACTTCGCTTTCGACAAACACAACGGTGAACTCATCTGGATCTCAACTCCCGGTGGTAGACCTTTAGACACGACCTACTCCACACCCGTCGTTGCCAATATCAATGGACAACAACTCATCATTGGTGGCAATGCCGATGGCGGCATCTACGCCATGAAACAGAATACCGGTGAGATGGTCTGGGGATTTAAACTCAGTCAACGCGGTATCAACACATCTGTCATCGTTTCAGGCACGAAAGTCTATGCCTCACATGGTGAAGAGAATATAGATAGTACGGCAATGGGGCGCGTCGTCTGTATTGATGCAACCGGCACAGGGGATGTCACTAAAACACACGAACTCTGGCGGTATGATGAGGTTAACGTTGGATACACATCTCCTACACTTAATGCCGGACGACTCTATATCGTCGATAACTCAGCGAATCTCTACTCCCTGAATGCTGATACTGGTGAAGTCTATTGGAGTCACAACTTCGGCAAAGTCGGAAAAGGATCGCCTGTCTGGGCAGATGGAAAACTCTACGTCACGGAAGTCAACGGCGGATTTACCATCCTTCAACCCGACGAGAACGCGTGTAAAACGCTAAGTGCCCAAGAAATCAGTCGCGCTGAAGAAGATCACTACGTCGAAATCTACGGTTCACCCGCGATTGCTGATGGACGTATCTATTTCACAACAGAAGAACGCCTTTACTGTATCGGGGGAAGTGAATAATGAGAAATTCTATTTCAATATCCGCTATACTGATTGTCTGTGTACTCGTGGCGGGTTGTGCCAGTAAAGAGATGGCACCAGAGCCAGTGAAGATGTCAACTGCCCCTGCTGTCTCCCTTCTGATTACGCCTGCTGAAAAACTCACATCCGGCGACCCCATTGAATTCAATGTCATCGGGTTCGATGAAAACGGAAAACAGACGAGCGCGATTGGTGCCATAGAGTGGATGAAAACTGGATTAACAGGGACACTCCAAGACAGCACATTCACACCCGATAAAAGTGCAGGTGCGCATGCAGGCACAGTCACAGCACAATCCGGTGATATGAAAGCGACGGCTCGCGTCCGTGTTATTCCATCACTCCCGTGGTCAGAAGATTTTGAGGCGATCGAACTTGAAAAGATACCCACACACTGGATTGGCGCGACCGGCAAATTCTTTGTGCGTGAGAAGGATGGCAATAAAATTCTTGTCAAACCACCCGCTCAACGCGGCTTAGACCGCTCTAATGTCTACATCGGTCCTGCCACAATGAAGAACTACCAGATTCAAGTTGACCTAATGGGCACAAGGAATAAGCGCAGACTCCCGGATATGGGACTCATTGCGAACCGATATACGTTGGATATGCAGGGTAGACATCAACGCCTGCAAATCCGTTCGTGGGCATCAGATTTACGGATGGCAAAGACAATCGACTTCACTTGGGAGACAGATGTCTGGTACACAATGAAAATGATGGTAGAAATTACGGATGATAAAGCGATCATCCGTGGAAAAGTATGGCGAACTGGCGAATCTGAACCAGCAGAATGGACGATCACTGCTGAAGACCCACTGCCGAATCGCGAGGGAAGTCCGGGTATCTACGGCTACTCCCCAGCTGATGTCTATTATGACAACCTTAAAGTATGGTAATCCACTAACGAACACTATGCGTAATATTAAAACAAAGGAGCCGTTCAATTGAAACCACTTTGGAAATCACGATTTACCTACATCATAAAACTCACGATACTTCTCGCTTTTGCGGTATCTATCGCCTCCGCGGAAAAAGAGATCGCCTTGTGGGGCGGGACACTAAGCCGCAACATGGTCTCCGA
>PYIY01000035.1:5857-19624 GCA_003635195.1 Candidatus Poribacteria bacterium
GGTCTTCGTCGGAACGAATAACAAAGCACTCTACAACCCGAAACTCACTGGTGATCGCGGGAACCTTATGGCATTTCGCGAATCCGATGGCAAATTCCTCTGGCAATCAACCCACACCAAACTCCCCGCAGGCAGAGTTAACGACTGGCCCCTGCAGGGAATTTGTTCCACACCCTTTATTGAGGGCGATCGGCTCTACTATATCTCTAACCGTTGTGAAGTCGTCTGTGTTGATACCGAAGGCTTCCTTGATGGTGAAAACGACGGTCCCTTTACCGAAGAAACCGAAACAAGTGAGATTGATGGCGACATCATCTGGAGCTATGATATGATGGATGAGTTAGACGTTTTTCCGCATAATCTCGCTACCTGTTCACCGCTTGCTGTCGGTGATCTACTCTTCTTGGAAACGAGTAATGGTGTTGATGAAGGGCATATCCACATCCCTTCACCCGATGCACCGTCTTTCATTGCTTTAAATAAAAACACCGGAGAACTCGTCTGGGAAGATGCCTCTCCCGGCGAGAATATACTGCACGGGCAGTGGTCAAATCCTGCTTATGGGGTCATCAAAGGTGTGCCGCAGGTTATCATCCCCGGCGGTGACGGCTGGGTCTACGCGTTTGCACCAGAAACCGGCGACATTATTTGGAAATTTGACTGTAATCCGAAGGATTCGGTTTGGGAACTCGGCGGACGCGGCACACGCAACAACATCATCTCAACACCTGTTATTTATGACGATAAAGTCTTTATTGCTGTTGGACAAGATCCAGAGCACGGTGAAGGTGTAGGACATCTCTGGTGCATCGATGCCTCACAAACCGGCGATGTTACGGAAACCGCTGGAATATGGCATTTCGGTGATGAACAGTTCAATCGCACGATGTCTACCGTAGCCATTGCTGATGGACTTCTCTACATCGCAGACCTGAGCGGATTTCTCTACTGTTTGGATGTCAACACGGGGGATCTCTACTGGAAGTACGACACCTTTGCCGCTATTTGGGGCTCACCCTATGTTGTAGACGGCAAGGTCTACCTCGGTGATGAAGATGGCGATGTTGTCGTCCTAAAAGCAGGCAAAACTGAACCGGAACCGGAACCGTTTGAAACCAACATGGGCAGCGCGGTTTATACGACACCTGTGGCAAAAAACGGTGTGCTTTACATCGTAACCCGCAATATGCTGGTCGCCATAGAAGAGCAGAATTGATGAAAGCGTTGCAAGTACCAGAATTTTCGACTTACGAAGAAGAAGCCGCTTTTTGGGATAACCTTGACACCGCCGATTTTATGGAAGATGATGGAGATTAATTATGACGAAACCTAACCCGTCATCTTAACCCTATCTGTGAGGGTATCTGGCATGGCGTATAGCAACTTTACATTAGAAACAGTACGGAAAACATTTGACATAGAAGAAGTTGATATCGCTGGACTTTTCTCTGATAGTGAACCGATGGCTCCAAGCGAACTGCTTACCGCCGTGTTAGCGCGAAATGTACCTCTTGCCACGGCTATCGGCACAGAGAAAGCAAAGTCAGAGATGATTGTTGCCGATGTTCTTGTTGAACTTCGCGAACAGTTCAATCTTAGCATCAGTCTCTTTTCTGGCATTGATTTCAATGTTGATCACGAGAGTGGACTGGTAGGTGTGTGTAATTTTCTGATCAGTCTGTCCCCAGTCCAATTTGTGTTGGAAGCACCTGTGATCGCTCTGGTTGAAGCCAAGAAAGATGATTTAGAAGTCAGGCTTGGACAGTGTGTTGCAGAGATGATCGCTGCGCAATACTTTAACGCCGAGAGAGGAAATGATGTTCCGTGCATCTATGGTGTGATCACCTCGGGTAGAGAGTGGCGATTTCTCAAATTAGAGAGTAAAAAACTCTACATTGACATGGTAGTTTACCCAATCGCACAGTGCGACAAAATCCTCGGTATTCTCACAGATATGGTAAAACAAAAGGTGTGATAGACCTCGCCCTAAAGGGCGAGGCTTCCGCAAAGTTTTTTGATTTGCGAAAGCGTTTGTGGCTTCAAACGACATTGCGGTTGATTTGAGAATGTCAAAAACAACCGGCTTACTATGCCTAAGCACAAGGGACGCTAACCCGACCCCGCACAGAAGTGCCTTGCGAACATTTTGATGTGTTATCAGAGGCTATTAACCTCTTTACATTCTCGTGGGATACAACATTACTTGGATTTCCCGAACACATGTCGAGCATATTTTAGATATTTGTCAGGTGTATAAGCTTTTACGTAGTTGTCTGAATATCAAGCAACATACCAGTGCATCAACTCACAACCAATGCCGAATACAGAGTAAATATACCACATTTTCTGAACAAGGTCAAGTTTTTTTGACAAAACCCAAAGGACCGCTACTACATCCCCGCTCTAAAGAGCGAGGTTTTGTAGCCGAAGATTTGATAATTTACGCGCTTTTAGTTTTGAAAATAAAAAACGTAAAAAACGGATTTCTGTACAAATGAACCTTACCCGAAAAATTACTGAAACCCAAAAAACACTCGATGCACACGTCCGGGAAATCGTCAAATGGCACTTCAGCCCAAAGACTGGATGCCCCTTCTGGCTGGAGTTTGCAGAGAACCTCGACTTTGACCCGCGAAAAGAGATCGGTGGCTATGCAGATCTCAAATGCCTCGGACATTTCCAAGACGAATGGCTCCGCGGGGGCCCTGTCCGACGTTGGGTCCCGAAGGCTTACGCCAATGAACCGATTTATGTCTTTGAAACCGGTGGTTCAACAGGGGTGCCCAAGACACGCATTAGTGTCCGTGATTTCCACATTGATTATGAGATGTTCAGTAAAACGCTCTCTGGTGAGGGTTTCCCACTCGGTAGCGATTGGCTCATGTTAGGACCAACGGGACCGCGCCGGTTGCGGCTTGCTGTTGAACATCTCGCTCAACATCGCGGCGGCATCTGTTTCCATGTTGATCTCGACCCGCGCTGGGTGAATCAACTCGTCCGTTACGGGAAAAATGAGGAGTTGGACGCGTATAAAAACCATGTCATCGCACAGGCACTCAACGTCCTGCGCGCCCATGAAAACGTCCAATGCCTCTTCACCACGCCGAAGCTGCTGGAGGCGTTGTGCGAGAAAATTTCCTTGCCAAAAGCCGGTATCAAGGGCATTTTTTGTGGTGGCACCGAGATGGACGCGCAATTCCACCGCTTCGCACGCGAGGAACTTGTTCCCGGCATTGACTTTATCCCGACCTACGGTAATACCCTCATGGGTTTAGCCACTTGTAAACCCTTTGATCCGGCAGATAACTATGCGATTATCTACTATCCACCGCATCCGCGCGCTGTCATTGAACTGGTTAACCCAGAAAATCCAGAGGAAACTGTCGATTACGGTGAAACCGGACGCGTCATGCTCACAACCCTAACAAAAGAATTTTTCGTGCCACGTTTCCTTGAACGTGACGAAGCCGAACGCGCCGAACCGATACCAGAATACCCCTGGGACGGCGTTGAAAACCTTCGCCTGCTCACGGAACTCCAAGAGAGCGTCGTGGTAGGAGTTTACTAAACCGTCCTAACAAATAGGAGATAAAGTAAGGTGATAGTGGACCTTAGTACAGCGAGTGTGCAAGTGCAAGCAGATTGGGAGCCAATCGCGGATGCTACCTACAACTTGCATCAACCAACACAAGAACAGTTCGATAAGCTCAAAACACGGTTGCCAGAATCAGTGAATATGGAGTGGGAACAGGCATTAGCACTTTTCAATCCCAAACCTGTGCACCCATTGAAGAACTATCGTCAAACCGACTTTGAAGTTTTTCTACCGCCTTCGACTGCTAATGTGGGGGATATTTGGGAGCTTGACCCGAAAGGGATTCTCCCATTCCTCCGCCAGTTTCACCCAGGGGCAACAACAGAGATCACTATCCGCTCTCACAGAACGCCTAAGTCTGACGGTGCGAAAGCGTGTTTACGGGCGATTTCGTCCAATTACGCCGAGATTGTTTTCCGAATTCATGCACAGTTCGTGCTGGACGCGTCCGGTATTCGTTTGTTGCCAGCACAGTTTGCGGGACGACTGGTACTGAATCGAAAGGAAGGAGCCGTGGTCGAGTTTTCTCTGTTTCTTCCGCCACGCAATAGCAATGTAGATGTTAATGCGTTCAGGGCAGCAGACATGGCTTTTATCCCTCGCATGGAACTCTCCGCTTTATTAAGCACACCTGTACGCGAGATAGCATGGGAAACATCCATCACTGAGGAGGAAGCCCGCAAAAAGTTAGCGACTGCGTTCTACAAGTTTGCTAAAATTGAATGGAGCCCGATTGAAGATGTCGTTGAACTCGCGAAAGTAACAAACCGTCCCATCCATGCGTTAGTTCTATTTGGTGCCTTGGATGATGAATCTTGCTGAGGGACGGGTAAAATTTTGAGAGCGGGTCCGCTCTCTTCATTGAAGGTCATCAAGTTACTCAATACGCACTTTGTCAATGTTTGGGTGCTACTGCGAGAGTTACCCGAACTACAGGACGGTGCTAAAGGGGCTGATGCAGCTGCCTTAGTGACAAAACTCCAAGAGCATTTTGTATACCCGGTGGACTCTCTGATTCTGACACCAGCGTTGGAGTTTGTCCAACATCTGCCCACGAATGAGTTTCTCAAATCTTTTCCCAGTAGTGAACGAAAACCCGAGTATTTTAGGTGGCTAAAGTCATCTTTAACGTAAGTAGATAGATAGACACTGAAGAGGAGTCTAAGCATGATAACGAAAATCGAAAAAGCCTTCCGGTCCCCCTATTCCGTACCGAACGGTTTGCAAGTTACAGACGAAGGCTTGTGGATCGTTGACCAGATTACCGATAGAGTCGCCTTAGTTGAAATCACGTCAGACCCGGACTATACCGTGCCGAAACTCATCCGCGACATTCCGAGCGAATCCTCCAACACAAGTGGGATGACGTTCGGTGCCGGCGCACTCTGGTTGGCTGCAAACGGATCTGGAGAACGCTGGCGCCCCATCCGAGATACAGATGCCGAGACAGGTGAGGTTTTCAAAGTCGATCCGGCTACTGGTGAAACTCTTGGACGCTATCCGATACCCGATGGTGGCGGCACACACGGTATCGAATACGACCACTACGACGAAGGACATCTCTGGGTCCAGACGCTTAAGAATCAGGTCACGCATAAGGTCAGAATTTCGGATTGGTCTATACAGAAGACGCTTCCGTTACCCCATGGACGTGGGCACGGCATGGTTCGCGTTGAAGATGGGCTTTGGTCAACCCATACCTCAGACAGGGTCATCGTCAAACTTGACCTTGAAGACGGCACGCCGCTTGATGTGATTGAAGTGCCTGAAGACTGCCCCGAACCGCACGGTTTATCCCTCTACGGCGACAATTTCCTCTACTGCGATGCCGCCTCGGGGTGGATAGCAAAGATTACATGGTAAAATGGTTATCAGTTGTTAGTTATCGGTTTTCAGTTAAGAAGTTTTCGTTTAACAAGGGAAATACCCAAGCAAAAACACCCTCTTTTAACTGATAACTGATAACTGAAAGCCTGCGCAGCAGGCGAACCAAAAACTATTAAGATGATACACATTCCAATTCTACGCGCAGGACGTTCTTACAGAAGTCTAAACACCGTCCGCGTGTCGCATATCAAAACAGGTGAACCCTTAGTCGAGGTGAGCCAAGCCAATCGCGGCTTGATAGCGAAGGACCTCGTTGACATCGCGCTCCAGAAAGAGGCACTCACACAACGCCCTATCGCCGAAATGATCTCTATCTGTAAAGCGGCAGCGCACCTTTTCTCAACGGCGACACTGCCGCTTGACGGGACCGACCAATCCCCGATGGATTATATCCAACAGGTCTCTGGGACAACCGGCTTGCCCGAAGTGCTTTGTCAACAGAATCTTGTCAAGATTCAAGGGGTCATGGAGAATATAGAAACCGTTTTAGATGGACTCACTCGCGGCCTCGATTTACAAGTGCTTGACACCGGATGGGGGGTCCAAAATGGTCGCACGTTGAGTTATGTCTGTGAAACAGATTCGCTGGGTGCTATCTTGCCGAGCAATTCGCCGGGTGTGCATTCACTATGGGTGCCTGCAATCGCTTTGAAGGTTCCCGTTGTGCTAAAACCGGGACGCGAGGAACCGTGGACTCCTTACCGTATTGCACAGGCGTTCATCGCGGCGGGTGCTCCCGCAGAAGCATTTGGTTTCTATCCAACCGATTATTCTGGTGCCAACGAAATCCTGAACCGATGCGGACGTTCCATGCTTTTCGGTGGCGGTGCAACCGTCGCACCGTGGGTGAACACGCCGCGCGTCGAAATCCACGGACCCGGACGCAGCAAAATCATCATCCACGAAGGTGAGCAGCAGAATAACTGGGAGCGGTACCTTGATCTCATCGTGGAATCGGTCGCCAAAAACGGTGGTCGGTCTTGCATTAACGCTTCTGGTGTGTGGGTAACAGCGCATGGACGTGAAATCGCCGAAGCATTGACGGGACACTTGGAACGCATCGAGCCGAAACCGCTGGATCATCCAGAAGCAGGCATCGCAGCGTGGGCAAATCCGAAAGCTGCACACGGTATCTCGTCGCTCATTGATCAGCACCTCAAAGAACCCGGTGCAACGGAATTGACAACCGGTGACCGAGTCGTTGAGTTAGATGGCTGCACCTTCCTCAGACCGACTGTGATATGGTGTGAGGATGCAGAACATCCATTGGCAAACACCGAATTCCCGTTCCCATTCGTGAGTGTCGTTGAAGTTTCACCAGCGGAATTAGTTGAAGCCATCGACGCGACACTCGTTGCTACCGCGATTACAGAAGACACATCGCTCATACAAAATCTCATAGCAACACCACGCATCGACCGACTCAATTTAGGCGTGATCCCGACAAATCAAATCTCTTGGGACAGTCCGCATGAAGGAAATCTGTTCGAGCATCTCTACAGGCAACGGGCATTTCAGCATCGATAGTATCTTCATGCGATAGCGATGAATTTCCAGTCGGACACTCACAATTCATCATGCTTTTTTCGATAGAAATTTTAAAGGTATTTCACAATGAAAGTAAAGTATTTTCATGACACCGCTACAGCCTTGATTGAGTTTTCAGCACACCCTGTTGCCGAAACAAAAGAAATCAATGAGAATATCTACATAGATTTGGATGCTACGGGAAATCTGGTGGCGATAACTATTGAACATGCCGACTTACATGCGAATTTACCTGATTTGTTTTATGAGCAAATAGGAGAGTCGGAATCCCAATCATTTTTGCGTGAAAAAACTTAATTTTTAAAACATCTGGTAACATAACTATGACCGATAACCCGAATGTCATTCTTATCTTCGCAGATGATCTCGGACGCGGGATGCTCAGTTGCTATGGGCAGCAACATTTCGAGACACCGAATATTGATCGCCTCGCAAACGAAGGGATGAGATTCAATCACGCCTACGGTTGCGCGTTCTGCGCGCCATCCCGTGCCAGCATGTTGACAGGAATCCACGATTGCCATCAAGGGACGTGGACATACACCCAAGGCGGTCTCTACCACAGATTGAGTGCCGGTGAGTTGACACTGGATCAAATTACGGAATTGATTCATACAACCAGTCTTCAGGCAGATCCCGACGATGTGTTTTTGGCACAGATCGCCGAGGAAGCGGGGTACGTTACGGGACAGATCGGGAAACTCGAATGGGGTTTCGCCACGACTGGCGCGCGTATCCGTCGTCACGGCTGGCAGTACCACTACGGTTACTATGATCATCAGCGTTGCCACGGTTTTTATCCGCCTTATCTCTTTGAGAACGGGCAACCCACACCTATCCAAGGCAATACGCATGCTGACTGTGCAGTGAATCCAAATACCGAATCTGCTGAAAATTTGGAGATTCGCAGGAATCGTCAAGGGAAAGCCGTATATTCTCAGGACATTTTCAACGAGAAAATTGTCGAGTTCCTTCGCTCTCACCAAGACGAACCTTTCTTTCTCTATCACCCCTCTCAGCTGCCACATGGACCGATTGCTATTCCTGACATTCATCCCGCGGTGAAACAGTCTTCCGAATTGACGACGTTTGAAAAAGAATACGCTTCCATGATCCTAAAATTGGATGAAACCGTTGGAATCATCTTGGACGAACTCGAACGCCTCGGAATAGACGACCGCACGATGATTGTCTTCTCCGCTGATAACGGTCACGAAGTGTACTATCGTCAGGAAGGACGAACGACAGGGCGACAAGTGGATTTAGACGGAAACCCTTTTGACGACATCACAACGAAATTTTATTCGGAGACTGGCGGTGATGTGTTCAACGGAAACGACGGTATGGGGGGCTTGAAATGGTCGAGTTGGGAAGGCGGGACGAGAATTCCTTATATGGTTCGCTTGCCCGGAAAGATTACACCCAGCAGTGTCTCCGACCATATACTCACGAACTACGATCTAATGCCGACCCTTGCAGATTTCATCGGCACGGAAATGCCACAAGATAAAGATGGCGTATCGTTCTTACCGACTTTGCTTGAGAGGCATGAAGACCAGCAGCACCACGAGTGGGTTATATACGCCTCTCGGCTCGGTCCGGCACTCGTAACGGCAGATGGTTGGAAGTTACGGTACATCAATAGCACAGACAGCTTCCAGTTATATCGTCTCCACGATGACTACCGCGAAGAGAACGACATCTCGGCAGATCATCCTGATATTGTTGCTCGGCTTAGTGGCTGGATGCTCAATGCGTGTGATGGCGATTATCGAAACGGTACACCCGGCGCACATTTCGCTCCCTACCCAGACAGCTAAACTTATGACCCATCTTCATCAGTGCGGAATTCAATATGAAAATAAGTTCGATATTTCACGGTTTAACTCTTTTTATGGCGATGATAATCTTGAACACTGCCTTTGTTGCCCTCGTCGAATCGAATTCGGTTGGGGCACAGGCAGCAGCCGATGCAGTCGCGGATGCTAACCAAGATGTTAACAAATCGCTATGGTTTGGTACAGGTTGTCTACTTCCGGGGCTCATATTCGTCCCCTTGCCTAATTGGTATAGTTATCTTTTAACTCCAGTAGGTCTCACTGGAACCTATTTCTATCAACCGAGTCCTCCACTGTCCCGCCTCGTTGGGAAATCTCCGGAATATGTAGCCGTTTACACACAAACCTACAAATCAAAAAGAGGAAACATTCAAGCGCGGTGGGCCTCTGCGGGGTGTGTCACTGGTAGTGTCATCCTTGTTTGGAGTGTTCAGGGGCATTTATTTTTATTGCTTCCCCAATAATTTACGTCCGGATATCCGGATTCAGTCTATGAAATGATTTTTCTAATTCCAACACATCAGAGAGGAATATTCTATGCTTATCATTGATGCCCACCTTGATCTATCAATGAATGCGTTACAAGGCAATCGGGACTTGCTGAGTTCTGCCTATACAATTCGCACCCAAGAGGCGCGGACATCCGGTAAGGGACGTACCGAAGGCACCGTCGCATTCCCAGAGATGCGTCAGGGACGAATTGCACTGAGTTTTGTTACACTATTTGCTCGCTCCACCGGTAACCCTTCCCCGCATTCCGATTTCGCCTCGCCTGCCCAATCCTATGGTATCGCACAGGGGCAATTAGCTTACTACCGCGCCTTAGAAAGAATGGGACACGTCCGCATCATCACGGACCGGGAACAATTAGACGGACACATCAACGCTTGGCAGACTTGGGAGCGGACAGCAATAGGCGACGCAAGCGACTACGATAATGCACCACCTTTAGGGTTTGTAATTAGCATGGAGGGTGCCGACCCGATTCTCTATCCAACACAATTAGAGGCTTGGGCTGATAGCGGATTGCGACTGCTCGGACTCACGCACTACGGCCCCGGACGTTATGCTGGTGGAACAGGCACGGAGATCGGGTTAACCGAACTCGGTCGTCCCTTGCTCGCTGAGATGGAGCGTCTGGGTGTCATCCTTGACCTCACACACTGCTCCGATCAAGCGTTCTGGGAGTCACTGGAACATTACAACGGATTGGTTCTCGCCAGTCATAATAACTGCCGGGCACTCGTTCCGCATCAACGTCAGTTCAGCGACGCACAATTACGGGCGATTTTTGAGCGAGATGGGGTTATCGGTGCTGCCTTTGACGCGTGGATGCTCCAGCCGGGTTGGATTACCGGTGAAACGCCGAACGATAAGGTTACCTTGAACAACGTCGTTGATCATATTGACTATGTTTGTCAGTTAGCAGGGAACACTCGGCACGCCGCTATCGGCACGGACTTAGACGGCGGTTATGGACGTGAGCAATCCCCCAGCGACTTGGACACCATCGCCGATCTACAGAAGATACCGGGCTTATTGGCAGATCATGGCTATAACGACGACGACATCGCCGCAATCATGCACGGCAACTGGATCCGATTCTTACATGACGCATGGCGGTAGACAAACAACTACTGCTAAGTGTAATCTCTAATAAAACCTAAACTAACTGTCACACCCCTCTATAATTAGGCAGCAACATGCCAACACACAACGAGACATCGCGAAATCACAAGAGTGAGCCTACCGTAGGAACGACTGCCCTTAAACCGATGCAATTTGGGGATATTCTGGATACGACGTTTAGTCTCTATCGGAAACATTTTTCGTTATTCTTGGGACTTGTCGCTTTTTCTGGCCTATCACACCTTGCATTTCATCTTTTGGTTGATTTTTCTGAGTTTTTCTTTGACCGTTCTCGTCTATTGGGAATAGCAACATTCCTAATGACATTTACTTTCTTCATTATAGGTATAGGTGGAATAACTATCGGTAGCGGTGCAACCTACCTATGTGAAAACGTTACAATTCGTTCAGTTTTGCAACGAACAATGGATAGGTTTTGGCCGCTGTTAAGTTGTTTTCTGCTTTGGTTGTTAGTTGTAACGGTTTTGACAGTTACGGTCATCGGTATACCCTTTGCAATCTATTTTGCGGTGCGTTGGGGATTTTTCATTCAAACAATCATGTTTGAAAAGCCTGTCATAACCATCGCTCTCGGACGGAGTGGTGAACTCGTCAAGCCGATGTGGTGGCGCGTGTTTGGAATGCTACTCGCAATCCTTTTGTTGAGTACCGTGGTTCATGCAGTAATTGAAATCTCCATCGGATTCATACTTATCGCAACAAACCTTGTGAGTGAAGTAGATTTCATTGACATTCTTGAATGGGGATTATTCGGAGGATCTTTTGAAGGCGTTACACCATTTTTTCACGCGATTTCGATTGTTATACACCTTGCGGTCTATGCGATCTCATTTCCAATTTGGATTATCGGTATCACCCTTCTTTACTTTAACCAACGCATCCGGATAGAGGGTTTTGATATTGAGAGGCAGGGCCCGCAACCTAACACTATTGAAAGTGATTTAGGTTGATTTGTTGGCAACATTCCAGAGTATAGGTACGGGTGTGTAAAGTTTTTGACGCGCGATTAATGAAAATGCCGCCCTGTAGCATAGACTGTTAGTCTGTGGCACGTATCCGTGTAGCATAGACTGTTAGTCTGTGTCTTGTGGAGAACCCGTATTTCCCAATCCGCGAAATCCGTGAAAATCCGGGATTTGCGGCGTACTCACCTGCCCCTTGATAAGGGGGGTTACGATCGGTATTCAGACAACAATTGACAAAATATTTACACACCCGTCAGGTATCCTATGTGTGAGGTTTTACCAATTTATCGGGTGGTCTTCTATTCAATTTTATGTTATAATTAACCCAAGTTGCTACTCACAAATTTTGGGTTTTTAATGGGTTTTCAGACATTTTCTAACCCCGTAGGGGTGATATGTCTATACAAAACAGTATATTCAGGTCCACCGCACTCCGTATGAAGATTAAGAATTTAATCGGGTAATTCTTAGGACGTGTGATGACAAACAGACCGGTTCGTAGTAGTGCGATTCATCGCGCGTCGCGTAGCCACAATTACCCAATTTATTTGTTAAACCTCATTAGGAGTGCTATATCAATAGGTGGCTTGCGTTATAATTATCAGAAATACAAAATATTTATAATGGTCCGCCTCTCTTTTTTTCAAATACGAGGAGAATTACAATGCCGTACCCGAATTATACACCTGAGTCCGTCACCGCCCGCGGCGAGGAAATCTATCAGCAGCAGATACGACACAAAGTTGAATCAGAGCACAAAGGCAAGTTCTTGGTACTTGATATTGAAACTGGCGACTATGAAATTGACGCTGAAGATTTGGAAGCCACGATGCGCCTGCTTACCAAGCACCCTAAGGCTGTTACCTATGGTCTTCGGATTGGATACCCAGCTGCTTACGGCATCGGCTTTAACTTTACGGCATACACAAAATGATTATTGGAAAAATTAGAGCCGATCAGGAAGCCGTTATTGAATTGGAAGTTGTTGGATTAAATCACAACGAAAAGGTTGAGGTAGTCATTGATACTGGTTTCACAGGTTTTTTAATGCTGCCATCAGATTTGATTAAACGTCTCGGACTTCAACTGATCGGTAACCGTCGTGCAATTCTCGGTGATGGAAGCCCAGTTAGTTTTGATCTGTATCTTGCCAAAGTCGTATGGCACGGCAGAACACGTGATGTTCCCGCACTTGGAGCGAAACATGATGGTGCGCTAATCGGCATGTCGATGCTTTCTGGGAGTCGGGCAGTATTAGAGATTGTACCGAACGGCACTGTAACGATTGCCCCTTTAGCGTAAACCAAAAATTTTTGGAATATCAGTATAGACAACGCGGACTTCAACTTTGGTAGCACTTAAAAAAATGACTTTTCGGGCTGAGGAGTGATTTGGAAATTCTGCCGAAAAATAAAAATTGCGCGTAACTTACCGATTTCCAAACGGAGGTTGATGTGACAGAAATATGGAGCGGAGTATGACATGGTCGGTACTCCACGGAGTGGACAGGAAAAATCGGTGAACTACAGAAGCTAATTCCTACTTTCACAATTTCGGATTTTCATATAGGAAAGGGCGTAAACAAATACTTGAATCTCATAGCGCGGGAACCCTTAGGTGAAGCTGATCTTGGGAATGAAGTTGACTCCATGAATAGTTTCCGTATCCCAATTGCTGCTGTTAGTAATGACTATCAACGCAGTCTATATAGGGGACGTAGACAGGGCTATAAACTCGTTCAACATCACGAGATGCTTGACACGGTATTGGAAAAATTAAAGGTGTTCAGCTACAACAGAGAACAAGACAGCATTTTTGAGGATTCTAGATTTCGCCCAATCCCTCTTACAGATCCTGCATCTCTTGATGCCAAACTGAAGCTATCCGAGTATGGAGCACGGGTACGGATTGAATTTCTTGTACCTAATTAGGACTTACGCAAATTGAGCAATATTGGAAATTTAGACGCAAAAAACGGCAATTTTATCCTTTAAACCCCCTAAATCCCCCTTATCAGGGGGACTTTAAACTGGTATGCGTAAGTCCTACCTAATTACGAGTTTTATCCTGATAGTGGAAAGCCCTACGTTCTCAAAGTAATTTGCCTCAATTCCGTAGATCGAAGTATAGCTTTAAGGACCAGTCTATCTTTGGAGCGTGAATTTTCTGATGGAATTTTTATCGCCGGGTTCCACAGAACTCACGATCAAGAACTTGAAGATTGGACAATCGAAAAATTTTTTAATGATGAATTTCGCCGATTTTCAAACGGAGATTGGATCAG
>PYIY01000036.1:0-4984 GCA_003635195.1 Candidatus Poribacteria bacterium
CCGGTCTGTGATTTCAAACGTGCCAAGGCTTCAAAGTCTGATTTCAAATGGGCAGATGCCACCGGCACCTTCGCGACTTATGGACACTGTGCGACGAAAAGCCTCGGCACATTTTTCGGTTTTCGTGGCACACTGATAACCACGGCTGCAGGTATTCCTGTTGACTTCGCCATTGCTTCAGCCGATAGAGATGACCGAGATGTGCTGCTCTGTCTTGTCGAACGCGGTGAATATCGGATTCTTCTTGGCGATAAAGGGTATATTTCTCAACCCCTTCAGGCAGAACTCATGGAAACCGAAGACACGGTTTTATTACCAACACTGAGAAGCAATCAAAAGCAACAGTATCCTGAGAGTTTTCGCAAACTTCAGGTGCGGATGCGCCGTCGCATTGAGACGACGATCGGTCAGCTAACAGAGCAGTTTCATATTTCTCGTGTGCGTGCGTTGAAGCATTGGGGGTTGCTGACGCGGATGAGCAATAAACTCGGCAGTTGTCTGCTCGGTGTTTTCGTCAATCAATGCCTCGGACGCCCCTTGATGAAACTCAAAGATCTCGTTCTCGCATAAGGAAATATCTATGCTCACAACATTAATTAGCACAAGTCGTGATAATTTAGATTCTGCCATTCAGATACTCCTCCTAATTTTGTTCTGGTCCCTGTTCCTTGAGTTCTGATATTTGGTCTCGCAATGACGCTGCAAGTTCAAAATCAAGCTCTAACGCAGCTTTTCGCATCTGTCGTGTCAAGTCGGTAATCATCGCTTCAATATCTTTGGGGTCCATATCTTCAACAACAGCGGGTGGCTGCTCCGGCTTCTTCGTATCGTACTCGGTTTCCGATTCAGCGATAAGTTCCTGAATCGCCTTTTGAATGGTAGCGGGTGTAATATTGTTATCTGCGTTATATTGTAGTTGCATCTCGCGACGGCGGTGTGTCTCCTTTATTGCTGCGTCCATCGCTTCTGTAACATCGTCTCCGTACAAGATGACTTCACCATCAACATTCCGCGCGGCGCGTCCAGCTGTTTGCACAAGTGACCTCACAGACCGGAGAAAACCGGGACGGTCAGCGTCCAAAATTGCTACAAGAGAGACTTCCGGTAGATCAAGTCCCTCTCGGAGCAGGTTGATACCGACCAACACATCAAAGACCCCTTCTCGGAGTTGGCGTAGAATGCGCGCACGGTCGAACACGTCAATCTCAGAATGCATATAGTCAGCACGGACCCCGGCTTCGGTTAAGTACTCGGTTAAATCTTCCGCCATCCGTTTCGTAAGGGTTGTGACGAGGACGCGTTGTTTCCGTTTGACCCGCTCCTTGATTCTACCAATGAGATGGTCTATCTGCCCTCGGACCGGATGGATCGTAATTTCGGGGTCAATGAGTCCCGTTGGGCGGATAATCTGCTCGACGATTTGCGCACTGTTTTCCATTTCATAGGGACCCGGTGTCGCAGAGACAAAGACGACCTGATTGACGCGTGCTTCAACCTCGTCGAAACGGAGCGGACGGTTGTCCAACGCGGAAGGCAAGCGGAAGCCATAATTGACAAGCGTCTCTTTGCGGGAGCGATCGCCACGATACATGCCGCGCAGCTGCGGAATTGTAACGTGGGATTCATCAATAAAGAGCAGAAAATCGTCAGAGAAATAGTGCATGAGGCAGTAGGGTGGATCACCCGGTTGTAGCCCTGAGAGGTGCCGTGAGTAGTTTTCAATGCCGGAGCAGTAGCCTACCTCCCGCAACATCTCCAGATCAAAGCGGGTGCGTTGTTCAATCCGTTGTGCCTCAAGTAGTTTGTTCTCTTTCTCAAAAGTTAGAATCCGGTCTTGAAGTTCAAGTTCAATATTAATTAATGCCTGATCAAAGATTTCACCATCGGTCATGAAATGCTTCGCCGGATAGATTTCAAGGAAGTTCCGTTGTGCTATGATTTCGCCAGTCGTGGTATCAATTTCGCTAATGCGATCAATCTCATCGCCGAAAAGTTCAATCCGATAGGCGTTTTCACTATAAGCGGGAAACACCTCAACGACATCACCGCGCGCCCTGAACACGCCTTGCCAGAATTCAACATCGTTGCGGACGTATTGAATATCAACTAAAGCACGTAAGAGCGCATCGCGACGCACAACCGACCCGACCTCTATCTGAACCCTCTGGTTTTCAAATTCATCTGGGGATCCGAGACCGTAGAGGCAGGAGACGCTCGCAACAACGATTACATCGCGACGCGATATTAAAGACGCTGTCGAAGCAAGCCGCATCCGCGTAATCTCCTCGTTAATGCGGACATCCTTTTCAATGAACGTGTCCGTGGACGGGATGTATGCTTCCGGTTGATAGTATTCGTAGTCGCTAACGAAGTAATGAACGGCGTTATTCGGGAAAAATGTGCGGAATTCGTTATAAAGCTGCGCAGCGAGCGTTTTATTTGGTGAGATGACGAGCGTGGGCAACTGAACGTTCTGGATCACATTCGCCATCGTGTAAGTCTTACCGGACCCAGTCACACCGAGGAGCGTCTGTGCTTTGTTGCCACGTTGGAGGCCTTCTGTAAGTTGGTCAATCGCCTGGGGTTGGTCCCCTTCGGGTGAGAAATCAGAGATGAGTTCAAATTCCAGTTGACTCACTTCGGGGTCGTCAGCTTCTATGGCATCAATTTTCGTTAGTAATTCCCAATTCTCTCGCATTTTGGCTTTTTGCTCCTTGTTAGGTTTTCGATGTCTTTGCGCTATCGGTTCGCAAGCAGGATCGACATCAAGACCACAAGAATTTATAGGGTATACGGTAGGTTTTATATAGTATACTACATTCCGCCAAAGATGTGTAGGGGGATATTCGCTATCTATGGAGATTACAAATCCCTATCGGTTCCTGCCCTTCAATAAAAGGTTCTATGCTAATGTTTTCTTCCGGACAGTAACCTGCGCGTTTGAGAAGTCCGCTTTTTTTATCTATCTCTCGAAAAATAATGCCATCAGGGACAGGAAACTCTTTCTCAGGCCCTCGGGCAGCATCAATCATAAATCTTGCCCAAATAGGCAGTGCTGCCCATGCTCCCTGTTGATTGTAGTTCCAGCGCCTGGAGTCCTTTTTGTCAAATCCGACCCAAACACCGACAATCAGATCCGTAGTATAGCCGACGAACCAGGCATCTACGTAACCGTTAGTGGTGCCTGTTTTACCCGCTGCAGGACGAGTCAATCCCATATTTACCGCTCGTATACCGGTTCCATGTTCAATCACATTTTCCAAAAACGAGGTAATCTGATACGCCACCTTTTCATCTAAAACAGGAATGCGTTCCACCTGATAATTGTCAGGTGGATAAACAACTTCCCCCGTTGCGTCCAGAATATATTGTATGTGCCTCGGTTTTGTCCGGTACCCGCCGTTTGCAAAGATCCCATATGCCGAGGTTAACTCAAGCACTGTCACATCTGAGGCACCTAAAGAGAGTGCTGGCTTTGGGTCAAGTCGACTTTTAATACCCATCCTTTTCGCCAAATCCACAATACGGTTTATTCCCACCCGAATCCCATTCTCACCGACAGGTGTCTCCCATACTGCCCTCGCCGTTGGGACATTAATAGAACTTCTGAGAATGTCTCGCACATTGACTTTTCCTTCAAATCTTCCCTCTGTATAGTTACCAGGTGCCCACCATTGTCCACGGAAAGGAACAATTCCCCACTCTTCATCAACAATAACTGTTGCAGGTGTTACAATTGCAGGCTCTTCTAACAAGGCAGCAAAGACAATCGGTTTAAAGGCTGAACCGGGTTGTCGTATTGCGGACCCAACGGCGCGATTATAGAAATTAAACTCCCCGTCTGCGATATAAAAATCTCTACCCCCTACCATCGCTTTAATGTGTCCTGTCTCTGGTTCATAAGCGATGAGTCCTGCTTGCAGATAACCATTGATAGGGTCAACTCCGTTCGGATTCCGTTTATTGGCATCATAATTAGGAAGCCCTCTTCTTGCACCATATTTCGCATCCATGGTACGCAAATGATCCGCGACCGCTTTTTCAGCAACAGATTGCATAGACATATCTATCGTCGTATAAACTTTTAACCCACCGCTATATAATTTATTTTTCAGTTCAGGCAGGCGATCAGACATCGCGCGGAGCTCTCTGTGGACATACTCAAGGAAGTGTCCAGCTTCCTTTGATGTCGTTTCCATGCCGCTTCCGGGCAGATTCTGCGGGAGGAGTGGGGCATTTACAGCCGTAAGCCATTCAGACTCACCAGCGATATAGTCTTGTTCAAACATTTGCCTGAGTACTATATCCCGTCGATTTTTGGCATCTTCCGGATTATAAAAAGGCGAAAAAGCACCGGGACCTTTGGGCAGCGCGGCAAGCAAGGCACACTCATGATTCTCCAATTCGGAGACCTCTTTATCAAAATAGCCGCGTGCTGCTTGTTGCACACCGTGCAGCGTCTTGCCACCAAACCTTGACCGTCCTAAGTCTACATGATTCAGATAACGTTCTAAAATCTCATCCTTAGAAAAAACCTTCTCAATTCTCACCGCAAGGAGTATTTCTCTGGCTTTCCGGACATAATCCCTTTTCGATCGCTGTTCAAAAAGGTAAATATTTCGCGCTAATTGTTGCGTCAACGTACTTGTCCCCGCCAAACGCTGACCATATAATATCCTGTTTTTGAATGCGCCACCGAGACGTATGATATCAACCCCCCAATGCTCATAAAAGCGTCGGTCTTCAATCGCAATGAACGCACCGTATAATCTCCGCGGCATCTGGAGTAAGGGAATCAAACGCCGCGTAGTTCCTTTATCCTTATCAGCGATGTCTGCTAACTTCTCCGGTTCAAGGTAAAAATTCTGGCGTACAGCATTGCTCTCGTTCCGAATAAATACAATCTTTCCGTCTTTCACAGAAATCTGAACGCGTCCTGCCTCCACATCAAGATGCGGATATTCAAAATCCCGTAGATGGATAT
>PYIY01000036.1:5004-103839 GCA_003635195.1 Candidatus Poribacteria bacterium
TGAACAGTGCCGTTTTCCTTGCCCTTTTCCTTACCAGCCTTAAGTGCCTGAGCGTACTCACCGGGTTGGCTCAACCTCGGAATGACTTCCGATACCTTCTTATATTCCAATCGCTCCAATTTATCAAGCAAGAACGCTATTTTATCTGCATTCTGCACTTCACAGGCAGAAGAATACACCTCCAGATGTTGCTGCCATGTCTCAACAGCAGCATATTCAAGATCCTCAAATTTGATGTCCCGGACATCCTCCCAACACGCAATTAGCATGCCCCCAGAAAATCCGATCCCCGCAAAAGCGGCTATAAATATTAGGATGCATACAACCCAAAATAGGGTTAGCAAAACTTGAGAAAAGTGGTATAAGAATCGGAGCATTTTGTTTCTTGCCTCCTGCTTAATATTCAATAGGGTGGGATTTACGGCACTCTATCGTTGACACCGGTTTTCCGCACCCTTTTAATCGTACAACCGATCGCCCTTGTCTTTTTTAATGCCTTCGGAATATCTTTTCCGGCAATCACTAAATCCAAAGCGTCCTTGAGATAGTGCTTCGTCGGTTCTTTCCGACTGTTATCAATCGCTCCAGCATAGCGGAAGACGCGCGCTGCATCAAGGAGAAATACTTCGGGTGTTCTTCGTGCGCCGAAATAATCGGCGATCTTGTTCTCCGGGTCCTTTAGCACTGGAAATTCAAAACCGTGTTTTTTACTATATGCTAAAATTTCCGCAACTTTTTCCTGTTTGTTTGAATTGATGCCGATAAACTGTACGTTCTTTTCGCCATAATGCTTAACCAGAGTGGCGATCCGCTCGGCGTAATCAGTCGCTATAGGGCACTGCGTGGCAAGGAAGAGTACCACCGTAACGGGTTTTTCTTTGCTCAATTTGTACAGGGTGAATTCCGTGCCTTCAGCATCCTTAAGGGTAAAATCTTTGACGACAGCGTCAAGTTTTACTTTTTCCGACACCTCCTTCGCGAACCCCGTCCCTATGGTCCCAATAGAAAAAACGATTACCATGCATGCCCAATAAAAAACGGTTGAAACACGCGGTACCTTCTCAATAATCAAACGATCTCTCGCAAAGAAATATGTAAAATGATTTAGACGCTGCATTTGCTAATTTTTTTCCCTTAATTAAGACGTTAATAGCACCATTAGGTTTCAATTTTTTCGCAGAGACACACGCTGATATACAATATTAATTTTTTTCTTGCATTCTTAAACTGCATATAATATAATATATACATGTAAACTAATTTTACCGTAGGAGATTACTCATGGCAAAGTATTTGACTGCCAGACAACGGGAGATCTTTACCTATATTCAACGGCGCATCAAGGAAGGGTATCCCCCAACGATCCGTGAAATTGGTAGTAAATTCGGTTTCTCTGAAAAGGCAGCACACGATCATCTCAACGCGCTTGAGAAAAAAAAGTATATCGGACGGGAAGAAGGCAAACCCCGTGCGATTTCCATTCTGAAGGAAGCAGATCCGAAACTCGAAACCAGCAAGTGGCTGGAAGGACAGAACGCGAACCCAGCCTTAGCGGACGTGCAACGCGATATTGTAGAAATCCCGATTTTCGGACGCGTGGCAGCAGGTACGCCTTTACTTGCATCACAGAATATCGAAGGCACGCTTCCGATTCCGACACGCATGGTGAACAACCATGAGTGTTTTGCACTGCGTATCATCGGTTCCAGCATGGTTGGTGCTGGTATCCTCGAAGGCGACTTTGTTATCGTTAGAAGGCAAGCAAACGCCGACCCCGGTGATATTGTTGTCGCACTTGTTGAAGACGAAGCAACCGTGAAACGTTTCTATATTGATGGAAATCGGGTCCGGTTACAACCTGAAAATCCAGCGATTGAACCGACTATCTTTAATGTTAATGACGTGATGATACTCGGCAAGGTCATTGGGCTTCACCGTGAAATTTAGTGAAATCCTTTTACACGCATGACCTCAATCGGATGGGCAGAGAAAAATATCTGCCCATTCTCCTCAAATTCTACGCCGATGCCAAAAAATCAGTCAGCTCGTGTAGGTGTGAAAGTTGAACATCCACCATAGACGGATCCGGGCATGTTTTCGTTTGATCGCCAACAAGCCATGCTGTCCACATTCCAGCGTTTTTCCCACCGACCATATCCGCGCTATAACTATCCCCAACGTAGATAGCATGTGCCGGAGTAACACCCAATTCCGATAAAGCCGCTTCAAAAATGCGAGCGTCCGGTTTTGCTATGCCTAAAACCGTAGAATCTATGATCGCCTCAAGCAACGGAGTGAGTCCATATTCATCACACCAGCCTCGGGTATTCCCAAAGTTATTGCTAATCACAGCAAGTTGATAGGTGCCATGAAGCGTTTCGAGCCATCGTCGATTGTCTGCAAGGCTCTCAGCGGCACCTGTGCAAAACCACTCGACATACGCCTCTTTCATTTTCTCGCTCAACCCGAGTCGTTTGTAAATCCCGTCTGCAATCGCATCAGTCGTCTCACGTAAATTACAGCGCGCCGCATATTCAGATGCAACTACGCCAACCGGTAGCATTGAACCATCTTGATAAGACCATTCATGCGAAGCATCTCCGAGAGCGAATTCTGTTATTGTCTCCTTATCTGCCTTGTCAAATGCCTCACGCGTAATTTCTGGATGCCGCTCGTGGATAAACTGATACGCCCGCTCCAACCAATGGGTGCCGTTTCCGTCTAAAGTTCCGCCAAAATCAAATATTAAGGCGCGGATGTCTTTCATTCGTGTTCCTTTTTAGTGTTTTAGTCAGGCAGCATGTAACTGCTGCCGTAATTTTAGCTCCAATGCCTTTATGACTTCAGGCGTGCTAATTTCTGTCATGCAGAGATATAGCGCATCTTGCCGATGACATGTCCGCTTATAGCACGGACGACATTCAACCGGTTTCTCAACAATGGTATGTTCTGCACCATAAGGCTTATGGCGTACCGGATCAGTTGGACCGAAGAGTGCTATCGTCGGTGTACCAACAGCTGCTGCGATGTGCATAGGGCCACTATCACAGGTCAAGCACACCTCACATCTCTCTAAGAGCGCGCCGAGTTGTAAAATTGAGGTGCTTCCAATAAGGTTGATTGCCGGTAATGCAGCAGGCAAATCATCAGTGAGTGCCTGCTCTGCGGATGAGCCGGTCAATACGATTCTTGCATTCGGGACGAGATGTTCAATGTGGTGGATAACCTCAACGAAATTCGTTATATCCCACCGTTTTGTACGCCACGTTGTGCCTAAATTGAGAGCAACAAGCCTATCGGTTGCAGAGACACCTTCAGCGTGCAAGAGGTCTTGAATCATTTCGCGGTCAGCATCCGTATGCCAAAACTCCAGAAAATCTGGGGCAGCGTTGATATTCAGTAACCGCAGGACCCGTAAATACCGATGCACCTCATGGACCTTTTTAGTATCCTTACACGATGCGGTTAGCAACATGCCGCGCCCGCTAACGTTTGTGCCAATACGTATCGGCACCCGCGCAAGGAATGGTAGCAACGCGTTTCGGAACGAAGTCGGATGCAACACAATGGCGGCATCAAATACGATTTCGCGTATCTGACGCATTAATTCCGTGAGAGACCGGTAGAAGCCACGGTTTTTGGTATCAACGATGCAAGTATCAACATACGGGTGCGTTTCCATCAAATCCGCTACACGCGGTCGTAACAGGAGTGCCAAATTGGATTCGGGATAGGCATGTTTCAAAGCACGCAAGGCAGGTGTCAGGAGCACCATATCGCCGATCCAGCCGCCTGTTTGACACACCAAAATATTTTGCATCATCGCACCTATAAAAAGATGACAAGATGTCTACCTTAGAAGAAAAACGGATTTGACCAGGCTTTTTTACCGGTTTCGTCTGTTATTTCAACACGAACGTATTTAGCCCCGTTCGGAACGCTATATGTCGCTTCAGTCAAGAGTTCGCCATCCGATGGAAGAATCCGCCGACCGCGACTACACTCCGCTTTAAAAACGATTGATTGTGCGGGTGAACATTTGACCGTTACCTCGCCATCCTCTAACGCCAAATCCACAATTTCGGGTCCGAGCGTAGAATAGAACGCACCTGTTCGGAACGCTTTCATGATGCTCTCAATCGTCAATTCTTCCGCTTTCACCATAATCCAGCCGTGAAAGCAGTCGTGTTCGGTTCCGTGTGCATCATCCGAAGCGATGCCGAGAACAGGTCCACCTCTATCCAGCAAGTCATCCCATGCCTGTTCCGAGAAACCTTTGCCGATGCCCATACACGTGTCGTTATAGACCTCAATAGCGAAATACCCGCGTAACGGCAGATAATCTGTAATCGTGTGTCCAGACCAATAGGGATGACACAAAACGGCTTCACCCCCCTGTGCTTTAATCTCGTCAAGCACTGCGTTCGGATGCATCTTTGCGCAATTGATTGTCTCATGGATATTAATCGCTACAAAATGATACGTCGCACCGCCATACGGATTTGACGGATGCACCTCACTCCCTGATATTGCCAAAAAGTCTGATGTACTGTAAGCACTCACATCGTTAACCTTACGGTGATCTGTTAGCACGAGAAAATCGTAGCCTGCTTCACGGTATGCTGCGAACCGATCTCGCATGGAGAGCTGCCCATCAGACTCCGTGCTATGACTATGTGTATTCCCTCGATACCATTGTCCCGGTTGTTGAAAAGGGTTTGCGTTGAACATATCTGACTCCTTGCTTCGTAATGATGTATTCAAGTTCTTGGGGATGCTGATTTATCAATCTATCGAACATCCTTTACGCGACCACCACTATTTTAGCATATACAAAATCTGCTTGTCAATAATTCCTCAATTCCAGTCCAGAGCCATTCAATTTTATTTATTTTACCATAAATAACCTTTCTACAATAGCGAGTGTCTTGACAACTCGCCTGATTTGTGGTAATATTATACATATTTATTCTATCTCTATGGAGGTAACTCATGAAACAACTGTTTCTAATTTTATTCCTTGTGTCGGTATGCACCACTTTTGTTGCTGCTGATTTGCTGGAAGGACTCGTCTTGTATATGCCGCTTGACGAAGGGAACGGTAAAAAGACGGAGGATTTCTCAGAAAACGGCTTTGAAGGCGAACTCGTTGGGGGCGCGAAATGGGTTGATGGCAAATTCGGAAAAGCTCTCGAATTTAGCGCGTCCAGCGATTTTGTTGAAGTTGGAGACGATGAGGCTTTTCACATCGAAGATGAAATCACGCAAGCCGCGTGGATTAATCTCAACCGGCTGCCAAGCGCACACGCTATCGTTTTCGGCACCCGTATGGGTGGCGGTGGAAGACACATCGGATTCGGCTACGGGATGAACCCCGGAAACGGCATCAAGGTTTGGACAAACGGTGCTGGCGGAGGGTTCTTGGACATTAACGATAACAAAACCGGCTTGGATACCGGTAAATGGTATTACCTTTCCTATACCCATACATCGGACAACAAAGGCAAGGTAAAAATTTATGTGGATGGCAAGGTAACACACGAGCAGGATTCTAATAATCCGGTAGCACCTGCGGGATCTACAAGCCGAATTCAGATCGGTACATGGGCAGGTGAAGCCTGGCCCGGTATGGTTGATGAGGTGCGCCTCTGGAATCGTGCCCTCTCTGATGACGAAATGGAACAGAGCATGGAGATGGGGGCTGATGAATTCTTGGCTGTCAGCCCGAAGGATAAACTTGCCACGTCTTGGGGCAAAATTAAGAAACTTCGCTAGCTAACTGAAATGAGGCGGCAACTTTTGTCGCCTCTCTCCTTATGATTCAGCCCCGAAACGCTATGGAACAGTACGACTCCGTTTTAAAACGGCTCGAAAAAACGGCAAAACAGTATACCAATATCGCACCAGAGAACGGGCAGTTTCTCTCTATCCTTATCCGCGCTATTCGCGCACAAAATGTCCTTGAAGTCGGGACAAGTAACGGTTATTCTGCAATCTGGATCGCTGCAGCCCTGAAAGAGACAGGCGGAAGACTCATCACGTTGGAGTTTGATCCGGCGCGAGCTGCTGAGGCACAAGCGTACCTTCAGGAAGTTGGGCTTGACAGCATCGTTGAGATACGTGTCGGAAACGCGCTTGACGAGATCCCGAAATGCGACGCGACATTTGATCTTGTGTTTCTTGACGCAGAAAAGGACGAATACCGACGCTATCTGGAATTGGCGTTGCCGAACATCCGACCAGGTGGTTTAATCGTTGCTGACGACACCGTAACGATGCGCGACGAAATGCCGGACTATATCGAATTCGTCTCTAACACACCGATATTACATTCTGTTGATATTCCGTTAGACGACGGTATCATTTTGAGCTATAAGACCGAGAATTAAATAAACCCACGAGGATATTCAAAATTTCGCTGCAATCTAAGCTCTCAGACAAATCCACCCGCTTCAGTGAATCCGTCATCCGTGGTATGACGCAGCTCTGCTTGCGCTACAATGCGATTAACCTCTCCCAAGGTACGCCAGCCTATCAACCGCCTCCCGAAGTCAAAGCCGCCGCGATTGCGGCAATCCAAGAAGGATATAATCAATATAGCATCACATGGGGTGCACCGTCGTTTCGAGAAGCAATTGCACAAAAAATGACGACATTTAACGGCATCCCGACAGATCCGAATAAAAACATCACTGTCACATGCGGTTCAACTGAAGGCATGCTTTCTGCGCTCCTCGCAATCATCAACGCTGGCGACGAGATTATCATCTTTGAACCGTTTTATGAGAATTACGGACCGGATACGATCATCTCTGGTGCAAAACCTATTTATGTCGCATTACAAGAGACACCCGCATCTGGCGGTACTATCCACTTTACCTACGACCCTACCGAACTCCGTGACGCGTTCTCTACCAACACAAAAGCGATTGTCATAAATACCCCGAATAATCCTCTCGGCAAGGTATTTACGCTTGACGAACTGCAAGAAATTGCGGATCTCTGCTGCGAATACGACTGCCTCGCGATTACCGATGAAATCTACGAGCACATGATCTATGATGAAAAGCCGCATATCAGCATTGGCTCTCTGCCACAGATGCGGGATCGGACGATTACTGTATCAGGATTGAGCAAGGCGTATTCTATGACAGGATGGCGATTGGGTTATGTCGTCGCACCGGAGATTTTAACCGATGCGATCCGCAAAATGCACGACTTCCTCACTGTCGGCGCACCACATCCACTTCAGCGTGCCGGGGTCGTCGCCCTCAATTTACCACCGAGTTATCATAAAGATTTGGTGGCAAAATATGACAAGAATCGCAAACGTCTTGTGAATGATCTCACAGCAGCTGGATTCCTTTGCCATCAACCGGAGGGCGCGTATTACATTATGACAGACATAACCGATTTTGGATTCCCCGATGATACAACCTTTGCCCATTGGTTAGTGAAGGAAATTGGTGTAGGCGGTGTGCCCGGATCCAGTTTCTACAGCCGTCCACATCTCGGCAGGACAAAGTTCAGGTTTATGTTTAGTATGGCGGATGACATCCTTGCTGACGCTGCCGAACGCTTGATGCAGATCAAAACGAAAATTTAAAAAAGTTAAGACTTACCCATGCCCTCTTAAAGTCCCCCTGATAAGGGGATTTAGGGGGTTTAAAATAAGGGAATCACTGCTTTTTGCCTCTAAATGTTCGATATTTGCTCAATTTGCGTAAGTCCTAAATTACAGGAACACTGATATGGACATCTCCCTTGAAAATGAGACACTGAACCTCTACAGAAGAGAAATTGAGGCACTTCTTCAGCGTGATGAAAAGTATAAGGCTTTAGGGCCCACTGAGCTTGAGGCCATTGTGAACGCATTTGAATTTACGTTGAAAAACGGACGCGAAAAGGTCAGAGCCCAAATGCTTTATGATCTTATCCATGAGAAAAGGGACACCTAATATGCTGCTTGAGCGGATACGCCTGAAGACTTTCGGCTGCTTCCAAGAGCAGGATTTTGATCTTCACGACGGAATCAATCTCATTTTTGGTCCCAATTTCAGTGGGAAAAGCACGCTTGTCAACGCTATCTTCTTCACGCTGACGGGAAAACCGATTGTGCCGCGCGTTGATGCTTCAGCCATAAAGAGTGCCAACGCCTATAGCGGCACCGCAGGTCTCCAATTCGTTGTGAATGGCGAACGCTACCAACTCTTCAGAGCGACCGGTAAACGTATCCAGCTCCGTACTAAAAAAAATGGCGCGTGGCAGGTACTTTTTGATGAGAAACGTGTTAGGGTAACGGAGGCGTTGTTGCAAGAACGGTTCGGCATTATGCACGAACAACTCGCGCTTACTACTTTCCTTCGTGAAGGCGAAATTTTTGAGTTTCTCGCGCGTCAGTCCACCACGCGACGCGATATTCTCCATACGCTCCTCGGTATTGATAAACTCATACAGGTCCGGCAGCGGTTCATTGACACACGTCGTATCGCTAAACGCGAACAAGGCAGAATTCGCGCCCATCAGAATAGCCTACGGTTCAATGCGCAGAATGTAAACGAAGCCGAGATTACACGGATTGAAGCGAAGTTAAAAGACCTTGAAACTGCTTATGGTGCCGAGACCGGTGATTCAGCACTCATCGCGGAATGGGTGCAGCACCAGACCCGTTTACAAAAACAGTTGGCCACCCTCAAGCAGCAACAAAATGAAGCCTTAAGCGGTTTTAACGATGTCGCGCATCTTCGAGAGATGATGACTGCAATTGAAACTGCGATTCAAGAAGCCTCTGGATTAGAAGCAAAACGAGATAAACTGATACAACAGACCGGTCGTCTTGAATCCGAAATTGAGGCGTTGACAAACGTTTGTAGCACCCTCCGAACACTGATTGAGAGCGACGAGCAGCATTGTCCAACCTGTTATCAGCAGGTTGAGCAGGAAGTGGTGCAACGGATTATTGATGAGAAAGCAGAAGAGAAATCGCAACGTAGTGCTGAGTTGGAAACACACAAACAGTCGTTAGAGACAGAAACTGAGAATTTAAAGAGTCGGCGTGAACTTGAACAACGTCTCCAGACTTTGCAAGCACTTTCAACCCAATTTCAACAACGCGCCAAAGATATTGATAAGATTCAGACTGAACTTGATGCAGTCACATTGCGGTTGAATGAGAGAGGCATCCAACAGAGCGAACAGACTCCTTCGGATACCCTCGCAACGCTTGACAAACCACAATTGAAGGCACAGATTGATAGCGAGCGTGAACGGCTCGGCAAACTCAAGCAGGAGGAAGCCGTCCGTTTAGATAGACTCGGCGCGCTCCAACGCGTTAACAGAGACGCAGCGAAAGTTGAAAAGACCCTCCTGAGTATAGAACTCGCCTGCACCGGGATTGACAAAACCATTGAGGCACTCCAACGCCAAATCCTCAAGCCTGCTGAAGACGAATTGCATCACTGGCTTGAAAAGATGCAACTCTTTTCTGTTTCTCGTGGGAACGGGGGACAAACACGCGTCGATTTACAACGCGAACACCTGCTCCCGTCCCTGAATATAGATGGCACGGATCGGAGTCTGATGTTGCTCAGTGGTAGCGAAAAAATGTTCTTATATCTCTGCTTCAAAGTTGCACTCGCCAAAGTTTTGGGCAACCCCGGCTTCTTCGTATTTGATGACCCTACCCTCCATTTGGATGACGAACGGAAGACCTTGATGGTAGATTTTATTCGCCAACTCGCCGAAGAACACCAAGTCGTTGTAACGAGTTATGATGAAGATGTGCGCGCAGGATTGGAAGGGGCACATCTAATCGAGATGAGCAGAGAAGCGTAGGGAGATAGGGAGTTGATTTTATTTGTCTCAATAGGATACACTTAATGGCATATCACGCCTGCCGATGAGGAAGACAATGAAAACATTTGGCACCGAAGGCCCCGTGTCCCCAGAGAAAAACTATGTTGTTAGTCGGACCGCTGAACTCACCGACTTTATTGATCGCATCAAACAAGGAAAATACCTTGTTATCTTCGCACCGCGCCAAACCGGTAAAACCACATTTTTCCAATTCGCACTTGATATGCTTGTCGCCGAGGATCCAACTTATTTCCCTATCGAACTTAACTTTGAAGCGTATGTAGATGTAGACACAGTCGATTTTTATAGAAGCCTCGTTGAGGATATTCGTGAAGGAATGGGGCACAATTTCCAAAAACGTGGAAGCACGCCAACTGAAGCTTTAGTGTCTTTCTTGGATACTGCAGAGATAACGGATCACCTGTCAATGCTAAGGTTTTTCCAACATCTATCGAATTTGCTTGGTAACCAAAAATTTGTTGTTGTCATTGACGAGTTTGATGGCATTCCCAAAACTGCTGTGAGAGGTTTCCTTCATTCGCTACGCCGCATCTACCTCACCCGTAGTGCTTCGCAATGTCCACACAGCGTCGGTATCGTCGGTGTCAAGAGCATCGCCCAACTTGACTACGACCGCTCGGTCTCTCCGTTCAATATTCATGACGAGTTTGCCTTATCCAATTTCACGCTTGAACAGGTGTATGAACTGATTGGACAATATACCGACGAAGTTGGGCAAGCCTTCGCACCCGAAGTCATTGAAAGCCTTCACAAACAGACAGGTGGACAACCCTTTCTCGTCAACCGATTCGCCCAAATTCTCACCGTAGAACTGGAAATTCCAAAGACCGAGCCGATCACAATGGAACATTTCTCAAACGCGCACACGCGGCTCCTTCGTGAACAAAACCGCAATATTCAACATCTGCTAACCAATATCCGCAGAGACCCGCGCTTTGAAAGGGTCCTCATGGAGATCACATCTTACGATAAGGGCGTAGCCTTCAACTTGGACAATGAAGTCATCAGCGAACTCGTTACGTATGGCGTGATTGCGGAAGATACCGGCGGAATGTGTAAGATTGTTAACCCAATCTATCAATTCCGTATCATGCGGGCATTCAAACAGCCTGTTAACGGCTTGGAGCGGGAATACTTCCCGGAAGACACCCGCGCAGGCTTTCGAGATTACCTTACACCTGATGGACACATTCACATGCAATCCCTCTTGGACAACTTCAAGGATTTCATCGCTCGGGCAGGTTTCAAAATACTACAAATCCCAGACACGCCACACGAGTACGTCGGACAGTATCTCCTCTTCACCTATCTTGACCAATTCGTCGGCATCGTCGGTGGAAACATGTACCTTGAAGTCCAAACCGGGCGCGGCAGGATGGATCTCCTCATCCTCCACAACACCCGCAAGTATATTGTTGAAACAAAAATTTGGGAGGGGGATCTGCTCTATGAAGCGGGTAAAACACAACTCGCGAAGTATCTCACTATAGAAAATGCGAACGAAGGCTATTACGTCGTCTTTGATCATCGCAAAAACCCTGAACCTCAGGTAGAAACGCAGACATTGCACGATTTAAAGATTCGGAGTTATGTTATCCCTGTCGTACAAGAACGTCCTTCCGATCCTGCTACACAAATGCAGGTATAACCTAAAAGGCAGCCTAAATCTCAATATTTTTATAGTAAGCTCGAAAATATATAGACAGTTTTTCAACAAAGGGAACCCTCACCTCCGCTGGCGAGGATTGTATTCTTGCCTTCCCCTAATGCCCAAATAATTATGGATTTTACCATAAAATGTAAAGATCATCTAAATTCTTGTAAGGAGTTTATAATTGAAGGCACAAGCATCGAATCAAAAATATTTTGTATATGTTATTGTTAACCTTTTACTCATCTGTAGTATGAAGGGTGCTGTTTACGCTCAGAACTTAGATGTCGGTGAACCTCGGACTGTAAGACTCATTTACTTCCGGCCTAGTGACCGCCCTTTTCGTCAAGAAGTGATCGATTCGATGAAAGCTGCGATTCGGTACGCTCAGGCTTTCTATGCCGAGCAGATGCAGTCACACGGCTACGGCAACAAAACCTTCCAATTTGAAGTCGATGACCACGGGGAACCGCTGGTGCATCGCGTGGATGGACGACTTCCCGATAGGCACTATGGTTACGAGCTCGGTAAAGTTGTACCTGGGCAGGAGATAGGAGATCACCACCAGTATCTCAAAAGCAAACTTAGAGTTACTGTCTATGACACCAGTGGTGCTCAGACCGCTTCCGGAGGCCGTAGTGGAAAAAGTAAGGGCAATGCGGAGTTAGGTTCTGAAGGGATACTTGCTGCGAACAAGGCTGCCAGCATATCGTTGCATTCTGGCGAAGTTCACTTTGGAACGACGATACATGAACTTGGACATGCATTCGGGTTGGGGCACGACTGGAGAGATGGTTCCTATATCATGTCGTATGGTCCGGGGCCGCCGAGTCGGTTATCTGCATGTGCTGCTGAGTTTTTGGCTGTGCATCCTTACTTCAATCACGATATTCCACTCAAAGATGGACTCCCGCCTACTGTTGAACTCATTTCATCGCCTGGCTATCCGACAGGTGCGACAAGTGTTTCTGTTCGACTTAAAGTCAGCGATTCAGATGGGCTGCATCAAGTAATCCTATTCGCCCAAGGCGGATTAAAACTTTGTAAGGGATTGAACGGCGAACGAGATGCCATCGTTGCGTTTGATTACGATGGCATCATTTCACCCGCTACCGATCCGAATCGCATAGGGACCAGTCTTTCCAGCCCTCTTGTGCATTTAATTGAGGTTGAAGCAGTTGATGTTAACGGGGATGTGGGTTCTGTAAGTTTTGAGTTGTTTGATATTTCGACTCGCGCCGATTACGTCACTACGCTTGAAGGACACACGAATAAGGTCGCTTCTGTGGCATTTTCGCCTGACGGGACAACCCTCGCCTCCGGGGCTTGGGATAGGACGTTCAAGTTGTGGGATGTTCGGACGCAACAAAATATTGCCACGTTTGAAGGATATAGAAGCGATGTCTCCGCTGTGGCATTTTCAACCGATGGGACCCTTGCAGTCGGTTCTAATAAGCTTGAACTGTGGGATATTGGGACGCAACAAAATATCGCTACATTTGAAGAAGATAATGTCTCCGCTTTGGCATTTTCAACCGACGGGACGACCCTCGCCTCCGGGTCTTCGGGGGGGACGATCAGGTTGTGGGATATTGGGACGCAACAAAATATCGCCACGTTTAAAGGCCATGAGAGCGCGGTCACGGCTATGGCATTTTCAACCAATGGGATCCTTGCTTCAGGGGGCGGGGATGGAGATAAAACACTTAAACTATGGGATGTTGCGACGCTAACAAATATCGCCACACTTGGAAGTGGAAGTAGAAGTGCTGTCTCCGCTGCGGCATTTCATGGAACCACACTCGCTTTCGGAGGCGGATTTAGTTGGATAAATATTGAAATCTTAGATGTTGCGACGATGACAAACATCGCTACGTTTGAAGGTCATAGGTCTAATGTCTTTTCTATTGCGTACTCACCCGATGGGACCCTGCTCGCTTCGGGATCACATGACGGCACAGTTAGGTTATGGAATGTTGCAACAGGACGCAATGTTGCTACCTTTAAAGGGGCAGGAGAAGTACTGTCTGTTGCGTTCTCACCTGAAGGGACGATCGTTGCCGCCGGAACATCAAGTGGGGTAGTGGAACTATGGGCAGTGCCCTCAAGGGCATTGGAATCAAATGAGATCACTGTTGCATCGTATGCAGATGTCAACGGAGATGGTTTAGTAAACATCTTGGACCTGGTATCGGTATCCACAAACCTCGGAAAGACAGGGCAAAATCCCGCTGATGTCAATGGCGATGGAATTGTCGATATCATAGACCTCCTCAAAGTTGCCAGTGAGATAGGTGCCGATGCGGCTGCACCTTCAGCACATCTACACACACTGGAGATACTCACGGCAGCAGACATCCAATACTGGCTCATTCAAGCCCAGCACGCGAACCCCACAGATGCAATCTCTCAACGCGGTATTCTGGTACTTGAACAACTTTTAGCGGCGTTAATCCCAAAAGAAACCTCACTGCTGCCAAACTATCCGAATCCTTTCAACCCGGAGACGTGGATCCCCTACCAACTCTCCGAAGCAGCGGAAGTGGCGTTGACGATCTATGATGTCCACGGTCGCGTCGTACGTGATATAGACCTGGGGCATCAGCATGCGGGCCACTATCAGACCAAGAATCGTGCAGTGTATTGGGATGGTAGAAACGCACAAGGGGAACCTGTCGCGAGCAGCATCTATTTCTATACGCTAACAGCCGGAGATTTCACAGCAACGCGAAAGATGTTGATACGGAAGTAGACTTTTCTATAAGGCGGGCTCCTGTGCCTCGCCGTTTTCTTTGAAATTGGATATAGACCTAAAAATCTTGATTTTTTCCATAAAAGCAGATATAATACTAATATGCCATACTATGATGAAATCTTCAAGCACGTCACCGAGGAGTTTCCACATGCATTGGCAGTATTAGCACTCAAGGCACCAGAGGTGCAAGTCGGAAAGCGTCTGGCGACTGAGCACACCACGGTTCGGATGCACCACAGCGATATGACATTTCATATCCGTTTGCCCGATGAGGAAGCAATTTTACATATAGAAGCACAAACCGACGACAGCACCCATAAGCCAATGCCGCTACGAATGCTGGCGTATTCAAGTTTCCTTGCGCTTGAGCATGAGAAAAACGTCTACTCAACGGTGTTGTATTTTCGTCCCCCTGCGGGACAAAACGACCCTGGTTTTTATACGTATGGCAACGAGCAACGCGGCGGCGGGTGGTTTCAGTATAATGTCGTCCGGATATATGAGTTAGAAGGGCAAGACTTTTTGGATCCCGGGGCTGTTGGGTTATTGCCTTTCACACCTTTGATGAAACATCCTCCGGACATGACACCCCAAGCCTGGGTTGAAAAGTGTATAGAGACGACTCAGACAGCCAATGTTGACAGCAAGATGCGGGCAACACTTTTATTTGGACTCTCGCTTTTCGGGAGTTTAGTCCATTCACCTGAACTTTTTCAGGACCCCCTATTGGAGGCAACCATGCAAGAATCTCCTTTTTACGAACTTGTGATCCAACGCGGGATAGAACAAGGCGCACGCCAAATGAGTATTGAAAGCACTTTGGCTACCCTCAACCAACGCTTCCCAAACACCGATGTTGACGCACTCAAGCCGATACTTGAAGCTATTGACGACCTCAACAGGCTCAGGGAGTTGAACCTAAATGCTTCCATAGCAGAAAATTTTAACGCTTTCCAAGAACACTTAGAGGCATAAACTACATACGATCAGCCCTCACGGATCAAAAGCCGGATTTGAAGCGTCCGGTTTTTGTCAAAATATGATGGATAGACTGTTGCCTAAAACCGTTCAAGATAAACATCACCGTTGTCTGCTTGCGTATTACTCCAAACAACTACCCATTTCCCCTGCCCAACGGACACAACAAACGGCGGGTAATGTTCCCCACTGCTCGTAGAGATAGCCACGCCGTCCTTGTCCCACAACGGTTTACCTTCTAAATCAATCAGCTGCCCGTAGATAGCGTCGCGGCTCTCCTCACCGAAGTCTTCTCGGTAATCCAACCACGCCACAAAAAATTGTCCGTTCTCGGTTTTAACGATAGACGGTTTGTCCTGATGTCCACCCGCCATGCAAAGCGGGATACCATCTTGTTCCCAACTCGGTGTGCCATCCGCACGGATGTGCTGCATATAGAGGTCAGAATAGATATCGCGTTCATCTCTCCAGACGACGATGAACCCACCGTTCCCATCACCGGTAACTGAGGCGTGTTTCTGGATGCCTTCGGTCGTACAGATAGGCACCCCGGTTTCTTGCCACAATTTCCTACCGTCAGAAGAAACCCGCTGCGCATAAAGTTGATCGTTGATAAAATTTTCATATACCTGCCATAAAACAATAAGGCCACCTTCACCATCAGGGACGACACGCGGTTCACCTTGCATACCATCTGTTGGAGAGATGAGAAGCGGCGCATCCCACAACGGTTTTGCGTCTAAACGCAAGCGATATGCCATAATATGCCACGCATCGTAGCCGATAACATCCCACCAAACCACATAGAACCCACTAATACCATCGGCAACCAGAATAGGATCACTCTGTAGCGATTCCGATGGAAAAACCGGAATACCGTTAGATTCCCACATCGGTTCACCTGCTGCGGTGATCCGTTGGATATAGAGATCTTGAAATTCAGAACTCCGGCGTTCATCTTCCCAGACGCAGATAGCACCGCCTTCACCATCGCTCATAATCGCTTGTGTGGATTGATCCGCTGTATTTATACAGACCGGGATACCGTCTGTTTGCCATAGAATTTTACCATCGAGATTTATGGCTTGGGCATAGATATCCCAATTGCTTCTGTCGCGTCTGTCGTTCCACACAACAATCGCGTGGCTGTCGTGTCGAATCATCCGTAAGCGACGTTGATTTCTGTCTGCCTTACATATCGCTACACCATTTTCCGCCCAACGCGTTTTTCCGGTGCTATCAACGTGCTGTGCGTAAACATCCCAATCCTTACCGGTTCGGTAGTCTTCCCACATAACGATAACACCGCCTTCACCATCGTTCACAACCCACGGCAGAAATTGGCCGTCTATAGCCGTCGAAACTGGAACCTCAGCCGATCCCGTTCGGCATAGGATGCAAATCCCCAAAAGCGGGATGAGTATTGATACCATCAAGCGTCTACTCAATCGGAGAAAAGTGTTTTGGGAGTCCATAAGTTGACCAATGTTCCTTTTGTGTAGAGATTGAGTGTTTCCCAACTTTGAATAGGAAGTTCGATGTGTGCGAGTGCTGCCGTTGGCATCCGTTTTATTTCTCCAGTCAGATGGTTCACAAGTTGTTCCATCGTTGGGTTATGGCCAACGACCATGACGCGTTGGTATTTGTCTGACAGTGCTTGTAATGTTTCAAAATAGACCCCAGGGACAGCCGCATAAAGTGCATCTAACTTTTTTACTTTCCCGGTGTAATCGCACGATTTTGCCACTTTATTCGCTGTTTTTCTTGCCCGCTTTGCCGATGAAGTGAGAATTCGGTCAGGAATCAATCCTTCTCGACGCAGATGTTTCCCCATGCGCGGCGCGTCTCGCTTCCCGCGCGCATTCAGGGGACGATCATAGTCAGAGAGTTCGGGATAGTTCCAACTGGATTTCGCATGTCGTAGGATGAGAAGGGTTTTCATCTGTCGCTCCTTATCTTTTTCTTTCATCGTATCACAACCAGGGCTGGGTGTCAATTACAGATTTTCGTAGGTCGGAGTTATTCAGTTTTTAGCAACCAGCAGTCGGCTTTCAGTTAAGAAAGATCACATTATACTAATTGCTGACTGCTCTTGAAAAAATTTTGTCTTGCATTCTCAAGGTTTTTGTGATAATATTTAATAAGAAACCTGTCAACGCATTCAAGGATATATCCGTTACAGAGTTTAAATTTAAACATAAACTCTGGAGGATATAGATACATGTTATCCAAAATCGACAAGATTCTCACACTACTCTTAGCCGCACTGATATTTGGTGGTATCAGCGGATGTTATATTGATGCCAGTGACGATAGAGATAATGAACCCCCCGCTGTGCCACGCGGCGTCAGGACTATCACAGGTGACGAACAGGTTATCATTGAGTGGTACCCTAACGGTGAATATGACTTAGCAGGCTATCAGGTGTGGCGTGGACGAGACGGCACCAATTTTGATAGTCTGGCAGACGTATCAGAAAGCACAACCCGTTATATAGATACAACTGTGCGAAACGGAGAAACCTATTACTACGCTGTCTCCGCTTATGACATTCACGAAAATGAAAGCGAACTCAGCCCCGAAGACGCTTGGGATACGCCGCGTCCAGAAGGACGAAATATCACGCTTGATGATTATAATATTTTCCCAGAAAGAAGTGGTTTCGATTTCTCGCGACCGGAAAAAGGAAGTGTTCCATGGGACACTCCGGCAACGGATGTCTATTTTGCCTTTGATGCTGAACGCAATGCTACTTACCTCTACTCTGACAATGAAACGTTCATGCAAGATTTGGGGTACCACGAAAACCTCGATGCCGTAGATGTGGTGCCGAAAGACGGATATGTAGAGTTATTTGTTGAACTCATTGAGGGACATGTCTATGCCATCAATACACCAGACAATAACTTCGCAAAGATTCACGTGCGTGAACTTTATGAGGATGCAGTCGTTTTCGACTGGGCATATCAGACCGATCCAGGAAACGTACAATTAGCACCATCTCTCAAGCGTCCTTGATAAGGAATAAACTTTATGAAAAAAAATAGAGAGGCGACATGGCTGTTGCCTCTACCATACATATTTTTTATATGCTTACTCTTTCTGAGCATTGGTTTTGTCAACGCTACTGCTGAAACTTCATCCGTTCAAACAGATGCTGCTGATGCAAAATCCGACTCCGAAAGCCAGAAACTCCCCTCATTTATCCCGGGGTATATGGATGAACCTGAAACGAAACCGAATTACACCCTGTTTCGGTTGCATCCAGAGCGGTACTACCCTGAACTCGACCTCCAAAAAGCGCGGCGGCTCTCAACTTTTATGCCCGGATTGGGACAGGCTTATGCCGGTAATTACACAAAAGCAACGTTGTTCCTAACTGTGGAGTTAAGCACTTTCGCACTTGCTGGGTATAACATCGCTCGTGCACTGCATTATAACGAACAAAGTGTATTTGAGACTGGATTCCAAGATGACCGGACAGGTAAATTCCTAACGTATGACCAAGGGCGTACGCGTATGAGAAATCATGCATTTTTCAGTGGTATTTTCCTCGCAACAGGGATCGGGATCCATATCTGGAATATCCTTGATGCACCTAAAACCGCTGAAGCGTATAATAATCGAAGATTTTCGCTGCAGGTGCAACAAACAGGTAGTGGCTTTCAATCTCTGGTTTTCACCCATAGATTCTAAAACGGCTGGCTGTAGAAAACTTTTCATATCAACGCCAATTGCGAGGACAAAAGCGTGCGTTATGCAAAATACCTGATCTTTGCCCTGCTCTTAGTCGGGAACACTGCCTTAAGCGATAACTCCATATCTCTTGTTGATGCAGAAAACATCGTCCCGAACCCCCTCCGCGTCGGTGAAAAGTTAACTTATGATATTCGTTGGAAAAAAATACCCGCTGGAAAACGGACAGATTGGATTGTCAAAGGAGCGGTAGTGAATGGAGAGAATGTTTATCGTATTCAATCTGAAATGAAAACCCGTGCACTTTTCAGACTCTATAAATTCCGAAGTCGGCAGGAAACGCATCTACATCCGACAACGCTTTCACCGATCCGCTTCGAGAATTATGTGCAAGACCGAAAATTTCAAGTGGCTGTCAAAATTGATTTCCATGAGGGTAAAGCGGACTATGAAAGGGTCTCGCGTCCAAACCCAAAAGCACCGCAAAAGCGCGAGACAAAAGTACTGGAAATACCACCCGGCACACAAGATGAACTCTCAATTATCTACTTTCTACGTTCTAAGCAACTTGAGCTTGGTGAAACTTATTTTTTTCCGCTACTTGCGAAAGGAAAAGTGCATAAGGCTACACTTGCTGTTGAACGTACGGAGTTCGTTAAGAACAAGGTGTTGGGGACTGTTAAGACACTTGTATTGCGATCATCAGAAGGCAATCGCTTCTGGATCACAGACGATGAGCGGCGGTTACCTGTTAAACTTGAGTTTGAAAGCAAAAGGGGAACAGTGGTATCCATTTTAACAGAGGTTGAACCAGAGGTTGAACCTGCGAATTAAAACTATAATAAACATTTTCTATCCCCGAAACCTCCAGTGATATGATATGTCAAGGAAATAGAAGTGATAGAGTTTTTACGTGAAACAGAAAATTACCAAACATTGGTCGCGCGCCTCAAAGATGGTAAGAAACTTCCGTGGCTTAGAGGGTTGGTAAACGCATCGACGGCGTACCTCTTCGCAACGCTAATTGACGATTTTCCGAAGAAATCCTTTCTAATTGTGCTTCCCTCACACCGTGAAGCCGAACAAGTGATGGCGGAAATCTGTACCTATCGAGCGTATCCAACCTTAGAAACGACACCCACCACTGCTCCAGAATCCGGTATTAATTTTTTCCCCGGTTGGCACCGCAAAATTTTTGATGGCATCGCCCCTCCTAAAAACACCGTTGCGGACCGAATAGGGTGTCTTGAACGCCTGCTGCAGAAAGAACGGAGCATCGTCGTAACTACAAGCCAAGCGATGCTTTACAAACTTCCGCCCCGACAGCATTTTGCCGATGCTTGCTATGTCCTTAATCTTGATGATGAGATAGATCCGGATGATGTCGCAGCAATGCTGATTCGCGGTGGATACCAGAGCGTTGAACTCGTGGAAGTCAAAGGAGAGTTTGCGCGCAGAGGGGACATCCTTGATGTCTATCCTCTTACAGCCGATGCCCCGGTCCGACTTGAATTTTTTGGCGATGAAATTGATACCATCCGCACCTTCGATCCAATATCGCAACGTTCAACGGCATCCATTAAAGCGGTTACCCTGACACCGCTGCGAGAAGTGCTTTCCGAGGATATCTCCGTTGAACATTGGCGCGCCCAAGCAGACTTACTCATTCAGGCACAACCGGCACCACAGTTCATAAATGCTGTCCGGGAAGTAACACAGCACTTAACCGGAGCAGCAACATCTCAATATCCGCTTCAAGGTTGCCCCCTCAATGATGCAATAGAGGCATTTTTACCGATGCTCGTCCCGGAAACCGAATTGCTTACGGACTATCTGCCCGACGATACGATTGTCTGCTTGATAGAACCACAGTGGCAACAGCGCGAAGCCGCACAAATGCACGAACGGACACAGGAATTGTATGAAAAGAAGATCGGTGAAGCCAACCTCATGGTGCCACCGGATAATCTCTTAGCCTCCTTTGAAATGCTTAGCACGCAATTAGAGCGGTATCCCGTCCTTTCATCATCTTTGGCGCCACCGCGTGAGGTTACTGAGGGGCAATTGGCACCGTTGCATTTTGAAATGAAACCGCTTGCCCTACCATCTGGCAACTATCAGACGATCATCAATCAAATTAAAACGTGGGTAGGTAGGGGGAAACGGATCCATCTTTTTTGCGAAACGCCGCAGCAATCGAAACGCGTAACTGAGATTTTAGCCGAGCGGGATTTATTTCCTCCAGATATTGACATCAGTGTTGGAGCCATCAGTGAAGGATTTCTCAACGAACAGTTAGATCTCATCGTTATCTCCGAAGACGAACTCTTCGGAAGTCGCCAACATCGCCGAGTTCGGCACCGTCCACCTACAGATGGCACCCCCATTCTTAGCTTGATTGATCTGAAAGTTGGCGACTATGTTGTTCACGTTTCGCACGGTATTGCTATCTATGATGGGATACGCCGATTGGCAATTGATGGCAAATCGCAAGATTTCCTCATTCTTAAATACAGTGATGGTAATATCCTCTATGTACCTACCTATCAAGTAGATCTTGTTCAAAAATACATTGGGAGCAAAGACAACGCGCATAAACCTCGCGTCGACCGGCTCGGCGGAACAGCGTGGCATCGCCGGAAAGGACGTGTTAAAGAATCGATTGAACAGATGGCGGATGAATTGCTCAGCTTGTATGCCCTTCGGCAAGCCCGAAAAGGATACAGTTTCCCTGCTGAGGTGCCCTGGCAAACCGAATTTGAGGCACTCTTCCCGTATCAGGAGACCGATGACCAACTCCAAGCGATTGAGGACGTTAAAACTGACATGGAAGATGAGCGACCGATGGATAGACTTGTCTGTGGTGACGTTGGATATGGAAAGACGGAGATCGCTTTGCGTGCCGCTTTCAAAGCGGTTATGGCAGAAAAGCAGGTCGCAATTCTCGTGCCGACAACGATTCTCGCACTGCAACACTATGATACCTTTGAGAAACGGTTTCAATCTTTTCCTATCAATATTGAGATGCTAAACCGGTTTCGCACACCGAAGGAAATAAAACAGATTAAGGAAAAATTGGCGGCGGGTACTGTTGATGTTGTTATCGGTACACATAGTCTACTCTCCAAGACAGTGACATTTCAGAATCTTGGACTTCTCATCGTTGACGAGGAGCATCGCTTTGGGGTTAAGCATAAGGAGAAAATCAAACAATTTAAAGAGACTATTGATGTGCTTACGCTCACGGCTACACCGATTCCGCGCACACTCCACATGTCGCTCGTCGGTATTCGGGATTTTAGCGTCATCAATACGCCACCGGCGGATCGGTTACCGATCCAGACCTTTGTGATGCCTTACAATACGGAGATGATTCGAGAAGCGATCACGGCGGAATTGGCGCGCGATGGACAGATTTTTTTCGTCCACAACCGTGTTCAAGATATTCATAATATTGCCATAATGCTTCAAGAACTCATGCCGGATGCACGCATTGCGGTCGCGCACGGGCAGATGCCGGAGCGTGAATTGGAAACCGTTATGCTTGAGTTTGTTCGTCACAAACACGATATACTCGTTTGTACAATGATTATTGAGTCCGGATTGGATATCCCAAACGTTAACACAATCCTGATTAATCGGGCGGACGCGCTCGGTTTAGCGCAACTTTATCAGTTACGTGGGCGCGTCGGACGTGCCAACGTTCAGGCTTATGGATATCTATTCTATCCACGAGATCGGTCGATTACTGAGGGTGCGCAAAAACGGCTTCGCGTTATTGAGGAATTTACGGACCTCGGCTCAGGTTTTAAAATTGCCCTCCGTGATTTAGAAATTCGCGGCACCGGTAATATACTCGGTGCAGAGCAGCACGGGCATATCGTCACTATTGGTTATGAACTGTATTGTAAACTCCTTGAAGAAGCAGTGATGGCACTAAAAGGCGAAAAGGTCGAGGAGACGCTGGAAACACGAATTAGTCTGCCAGTAGAAGCCTATCTGCCCGATGATTATGTACCCGATAGCCGTCAGAAGGTCTCCGTCTACAAAAAAATTGCAGGTTTGAAAGATGCCGCTGCGTTGAAAGAACTCCGCGAGGAACTTCAAGACCGTTACGGTGCGATCCCCGAGCCTGCTGAGATGTTACTTGAAATCGCCAGCGTAAAGCAACTGAGTCAAAATCTCGGTATTACCGCGATCGTTGCCGGCAAAGAGCAGGTAAAGGTTACTTTTGACGAACAAAAACCGAGAATTAATGTGAAGAAATTCATTGAAATAATCCACCAAAATAGCAACCTCCAGTTGCAACCACCGGCACAGCTTAAAATTCAGATGCCGGGGATGTCTGGAGTGAATATGTTAACCGAATTACAACAAACGCTCAAGTTGTTTGTTGATTCATCTTAAATGAAAGGTTATCGAAGAGAGGCGTGCTACACGCATTGTCCAAAGTGTGTAAGCCTAACCAACGGGCGGGCTGGATATACGGAGAGGCACTTGATTTCCTAAACCGACCTGACCGAACCGCAAGGAACATTAAAAATATGAGAAAAACGATTGCTATTTTTGTAGTTGTCGCCGTGACTTGTCTATTGACTTGGAAGCTCGTCCAATCGGATAGTCATGAGCAGCCTGCACCTGTGACGGAAGAGAGTCGGGTGATTGTGGCAGAGTACAAATGGAACGGCGACACATACCAAATTTCGTTAGCGGATTTGAACGCCGCTATCGCAGAATTGCCTGTTTACCGTCAACAGAACTATGAGAGTCGAGCGGACAAAGCCGAATATCTTGAAGAGTTGATAGAGGAACGGCTCAAAATCCTCCGTGCAGCTGACGAAAAATTTGATAAACTCTCTGAACATCTCAAGAAACTCGAAGACTACACGCACCAACTCATGGTTGAGAAATTAACCGAGATGGAAGTTGATGCCAAGGTGGTCTATACCACTGACGACCTTATGGCGCATTATCAGGCGAATCTAAGTGAGTACGTTGAGGAAGCCAAAGTTCGCGCAACCTGCATCACGCTTGATGATGAAGACCTCGCCAACGAGACACTTGATGCTATTAAAGCAGGAAAAGACATCGTTGATATGGCGAAGGAACTGTTTGACGCAGGAAAATTAGCGAACGGACCCGGTAGCACCAACTCAGATGATCCGGGCAATACCAACTTCTTCATAAAGGGAGCCTCACCGCGTTGGTCGGAATTCATTGACGCTGTTTTCGCACAAGAAGTCGGCGAAATGACAGATGCTGTCTTTGAAACGGATGTCAACGACGAAACTTTCTACCTTATCTTCCGTAAAGAGGAGCATCACCCCGAACGACAGCAGGAATTTGACGAGGTCAAAAGCGATATTGAAAGAACAGTTGAGCGCGCAAAGAAACGCGAGCGTATCAATGAATGGGTCACCGAGATTTCTGCAAAAGGCAAGTTAAAAACCTATCCTGATAATATTCCGACGCCCCCGCCACCCGAAGAAGCGGAGACCGAGGAGTCAGAACAGTAGCCTATTTCCATTTGTGGAAGCAATGTCCCTAACCATAGGGTTAGGTGAAAAAGGAGTTATAATTGAGTCAAGTGCCACCTCACGATAAATCGTGAAGCTTGCTTCTCGGGCTATGGTTCGTAACTTTACCTGCATACCCCCGAGGGGCTCAAGCAGCCCACGATGCAGAACCTCAGACGCTTCCGAAATTGGAAGTAGAACGAACATTCTAATGTCATCGAGTTACTTGGAAATGTGTGGTATGCGATAGAATCGCCATTTCCATAGAATACATTATAGCATTTTTTAATGGAATATGTCAAGAAAAAAAGGAAAGGAGCGGTGTTCCTCCATGCCTTAAAAGGCAGGGTTTCCACACCGAAGATTTTGATGAAAATGCTCACAAGAATTGCCCGGTTTATGGGCAGAATAGATTGCAAGCCTCGACTGCCGGTTGTCTCTTTACTTTTACTTGGGATTCTTGTCACACATCCCGTCTTTTATAGTTGTGGCGACAAGGCTATTGGGGCTGACGGAACAGTTATTGCTGAATTTGAGTGGAACGGTAAGCAGCGCATCACCCTTGAAGAGATGATGCAAGAGATTAGCGAACTACCAGAGTACAAGCAACGGCAGTATCAAGACAAAGAGGGGCTGGAAACATACATGCTTCTTATGGCAGAAAGCCGCTTAATTCTCAATCTCGCTCGCGACCATAAACTGAACGAAGACCCGGAAATTCTCAAGAAGGTTCAGGACTATCTTCACGAGTTGATGGTTAAGAGAATTACCACCCAAGAAGTTGACGATAAACTCGCGCTGTCTCCAGCGGATTATATGGCGTACTATGAAGCAAACAAAGCGGACTATGTCCGTCCTGCGCAAGTCAGACTTTTGTGTATTACGCTCATAGATGAGGAACGCGCTAATGAAGTTTCCGCACAAATCAAGGAGGGTAAAGACATCGCCGAGATTGCCCAAGAACTCTCTGACCGGGGTGAACTTGTTGGTCCTGGCGCGAATCCATCCGCTCCTGGCGATACCGAGTACTTCAGTCGTGATTCTTATCCGTCGGGAACTGAACCTTTCTTAGACGCTGCGTTCTCTGCGGAAATCGGTCAAATCCATGGTGATGTTATTACAGTTGAAGTCCAAGGACAGAAATACTACATGATGTTCCGTAAGGACGAGGCGCGCGATGAATACCAAAAACCCTTTGAGGATGAGGATGTTCATAAGAGTGTCGTGCGGAAGGCTGATCGCGAAAAGCGGGAAGCACTTATGACAGAATGGGTCAATAAACTCCGCGAACGCGCCGAGGTCAAAACCTATATTGACCGGATCCCGGAGGCAGAACCTGAAGAACCGCCTGCGGAGACGGAACCCGAAGAATAATTTATACGACTCAGTGTGGCGCGGTTAGGAATCGCGCCACACCGTTAAAGGAGCGGACACATGCTGTACAAAAAAGGTGTGTATCTCACGTTGATCGTTCTTTTTATCAGTAGTGCCTCAAGCGTTTATGCGCGCACATTTGATAGAATCGTCGCTTATGTCAACGACGACGTTGTAACCAAACGCGAACTTGATGTCTTAGTGAAACAGCGCGCAATGGAACTCCAGCAAGTTTATCGTTTTAGTGAGCGCGAAGCACTCAATGAGGCTGAACGACAACGCGCTGAGTTGTTGGACAGACTTATCCGGCAAATGCTACTTCTGGAAGCAGCGTTGACATTGAGGATCACTGTTAGTGATACAGAGGTAGAACAGTACATCGAAGACTTCAAAGACAAATATCAAATTGAGACCGACGAGGAATTTAAAAGGCAGCTGAACCGAGAGGGGATGACCCTCGTCGCATTCCGTGAACAATCAGAGCGGAACCTTAAAACAGAGAAACTCGTTATGGGCAGAATTGTCCCCAGATTACAGATACGCGAGAGCGAAATCCAAAAATTCTTTGAAGAAAATCGAGACCAATTATCAACCAAAGCGGACAAAGTCCATCTAAGACACATTTTTCTCGCCTTTAAACCCAACCAAGCAGATCGCGATGCCGCTAACGAAAGTGTCAAAAAAGCGATTAATGAGATCGAAACGGGAAAAGCGACGTTTCAGGATGTTGCGCAACGTTATGATACCTCCCAACAGGCTGGAACTCTCATAGAGGTGTCCACCGAAGAGCTCAGTAAATTTCCGAAGGTCTTTCAAGATTCACTCACAAACTTGGCGGTAGGTGCGCTCAGTGAACCTATTGAAGGAGACAAAGGGCTCTATGTATTTACCGTTGAAAAGAAAACTGATGAGGTGATTGAATTTCGGTATTTCATTGTCCCGTTACTTCCAAGCCCAGCAGCTATGGAAGAAACGCGCAAGCATGCTGACGAAGTTTACGCAAAATTGGAGGCTGGTGAAGATTTTAGTAAACTGGCATTGGCACATTCTGATGATGATGAAACGCGTGAAAACGGTGGAGATCTCGGGGTCCGATCCTTATCGGAACTCAATCCTAAAACGCGAGAGGTCGTTGAACCGCTGGCATCGGGTGCCTACAGTCAACCGTACGAAACTGAACTTGGATTCCACATCTTCAGAGCTGACGAGCGAGATAGTCCGGATCTCACTGAAGCGGAGAAAGCACAAATTACCGTCATCCTCCGTCAACAGCGATTCCAAGAAGAATGGGACGCATACACCAACAAACTGCTTGAAAACGCCTACGTCAAAATTAAACTGAAAGAGTAAGAAACTTGTGAGAAAGAGCGGTTCCGATTTGCCTATCTATCACCAGCATCAATATGCCAACGCAGTGTCCCTTTGTAAAACAGACCTTCCGTCACGAATACGCATGTTGCTTGTTTTCATGCTGAAGTGTGTGTGCATAGCGGCAGCTGTATTCGTCATGGCATGTCTCTTTTCCGCAATGCAATCGGTTATAGCGCAAGACGCGCAACCCCCAGAGCCTCCCGCTGCTGAGACGGAAATCCCCGACTCCCAAGAGGGACAGGCACAAGAGGAAGGCGAAAACAACTCAGAACAGTTGGACCCGGAGACTGATGTTCCCGAAGAAGGCGACGTGCAACCGTCAGAGCCGCCTGCTGAGGCGGAAACCCCCGATTCTCAAGAGGAGCAAGCACAAGAAGAAGAAAGTGGTTCAGAACGGTTGAACCCGGAAACTGATGTGCCCGAAGAAGGCATGGTCATCGGCGATGGCGATGATATGTCTATCGTTGATAATTTCGTTCAGATTCACGGAAATGCCCTCATCAAATTTGAAGATGTCATTTTGCGAGCGGATCATGTCTGGGCGGATTTCGATGAGAATCTGCTACGGGCATCAGGGAACGTTCATCTCAAGGTAGGCAATGAAGAGACCTACTCTGATGAACTCATCTTCAATCTTGAAAACAAAAAAGGCATTGCCCGTAACGGCTTCACATATAGCGATCCGTGGTACTTCGGCGGGAGTGAAATCTTTAAAATAGAGGAAGATCGCTCCTATATCCGGAGCGCAACGCTGACCACCTGTTCACTGAAACACCCACACTACTATTTCAGCGTCACCGAAGTCATCGTCCGAATGAATCAGGAGTTGATCGCCAAAAACATCGTTTTACGTATTGGTGGGTTTCCACTCTTCTATTTCCCCGCAATTCGACGGGATCTCCGTAAAGGAAAAGTAGCAAAGATTATTGTCAAGCTTGGAACAGATAGCTACCAAGGTCCCTATATCAGTATTATCCAGCCGCTTGTACGTAAACGGCGTTATGACGGTGCGTTGCTTTACGACAGAAGCGCGCGACGCGGGCAAGGCTACGGCTTTGAAGGAAAGTATCGGTTCTCGGATACAAAGTTCCAAGAAATTTACATCCCTATTCCGCCAGATGTAACGCCTAATCAACGTACCAAATTACAAGAGAAAGCCCAAGAATTACAGGACCGACTTGACGGTGAATATGATCGCTATTGGTTGAAGCAGATTTTTCTTGAATATAAGATCACTGATGCCGATGTTACCCGTGCCAAAGAGCAGGCGGAAGAACTTTTCAAGCAGCTTCAAGAAGAAGGCGCAGACTTTGCCGATCTCGCGCAGCGTAGTTCTGACCACTCGGATACCCGTTATGAGGGAGGCGACCTCGGTTTTCTCGCTCGCGGCGAAACCGACGCGGACGGTGAACCTATACTTGATCCCGCTTTGGAAGAGGCTGCCTTTGCACTACAAGAGGGCGAAATTAGTGCTATCGTCCAAACCGAATCCGCATTTCACATCCTCAAAGCTGATCAGATTGTCGATGTCTACGGTGAACGCGAGGTTAAAATCCGACGCATTGACATCGCTATTACCGCAAGCGATGAGACAAAGGACGCGCTGCGCGCATTAGCAGATGATATGCTCCAACGGGCACACAAAGGGGAACCGTTTGAAGAACTCGTGCAAATATCCTCAGACATGATGGAAAGTCTGTCCGGTGAATTTGCTGATGTCGTGCAACCGACAATCTCCGAAGTCAATGAAGGCAAAGGACTGCCGTTAAACGAAATGGAGTCTTCTTGGCAGTCCTCTATCAGGCGTTTAAGGAAACCGGGAGATGTTATTGAACGACGACCCATCACTATGCCTGAAGGTATCTACATTTTCCAGTTAATCAAAAAAGAGGAGACACCTACCTTTGAAGCGATCGCAGCGGAATTTGAGGCGGAATGGGAGACATTTTACGAAGGCGTAATGAATCCTGCACCTGAAAAGACTGAGGAAGGGGCTGAAACAGATGAAACACCCCAAGGTCTTACTGAGGATACTCAACCCCAAGAAACTGATACTGCGCCGGATGAGGCAGCACCTGTTCAAGAGGCTGATGCTGCTGATATTGATGATGGACAGAATGTTGAGCCGGACGAAACAGAGGAGGGTGAGGGCGCGCAGAACGCTGATCAGAACGAAGTGGAGGAAGACAAACAAGGCGGGGCAGTACCTAATGAAAACGAAGTTGATTCCGAAGATTTAGTCGCCGAGGAAGACACAGGAGAAGAGACGGAGGAAGATGCGAAAGAGGATGCAGAAGGTGAAGAGGAATTGAAAATCTATCGGAAACACGGATTCCGTGGACGGTGGGAAGACCCAAGTCCGGTCGCTTCGGAGGCGCAAAATTTATATGCTGGCGACTTGGGGAGACGACCCATTCAGACCAAAAAATCTTTTCGGCTCATCAAAGTTGATAAAAAGCGGACCTATCGCGGCGACCTCTATATCTACGGTAAAGATCTTTATTCTGCCCAACGCCAGAGTGCCGTCCGAACCGGTAAAAATCTGATTGCGCGATGGGCGCACACACATTCCATTTACACACCGTGGGATAACCGCCAAGAAGGTAGAAGACCCATTAGTTTCACTGGCAGGACAGAACTTCGATCCCAGAGTTATAAGGAAGAGTACCAACTTCCAAGTCAATCTACACTTAACTCTTTTGCCCTTCTTACTTATGGGACGGGTTTATCAACCTATGATCTCCAAGATCTGGATGAAAATGGGAATCTGAAGTTTTCGCGAGAGACTATCGGAGACATCACCAGTAGACTTGAAATCCGGCACATCCACGATTTCACGGGTGAAGGCACAAGGTCGCTACAGAAGCTGCCGCGATTAACCGTGAATTTTTCACGGATGCGCCTCAGCGCGTTCCCGCTTTTTGAGACGCTTAACGACGGCATGTTAACGGTTGCTGAAAAGTTTGAAACAGAGACACCGTTCCTTTCAATGTTCTCGTTTCCAACGCTTGAAAGCACAAGTGTTGACCTCGATGTGGAATTCGGTAACTTCTTTCGGGAGGTCTTTCGCAATAAAGATAGTGAAGAAGAGAGGGATGTATTCCTGAAAACGATGGACCTCGGTTTTGATGTCCGTAAACAATCAACACTTCTGATTACACCTTTACGAGAACTGCAGCTGAGCCTCAACCTCAACTCAAATACGGTCTGGCACGACCGAGACCAGGATGGAAACAAGAACATTTTTCGGGGTGTTTTCAGTTTTAACGGATCGGCTACAAATACGCTCTTCCGCATCTACAACGTTAGTTTTATCCCGGGGCTACGGAAATTACGGCACGAGCTGCAATCCTCACTCCGCTACGATTACCAACCTGCTGTTGATAGAGATGATAACCTCTACCCATTCGGTCCCAGCACCTATTTCTATGAGCGAAAACGTCTGACTTATAGTTTCAACACAGGTATTGAAATCAAAACCCGGCGGAGCCAATCGCCGCATCGGATCCTTTATTTTGATACGCGTCTTACTGCAGATTTTACAGAGTTTGATCCCTTATATGATCGTCAATTTGAACCGATTGAGAGCGATTTTACAATCGTCCCGCTTCCGAGTCGAAACCTTAACATGACGATCCGTCTCACACACGATCCGAATCCGCATCCAGATGATGGCAAACAGTTCAAGATGGTCGGATTCCGTTCCAACATCCGCTATACCCGAAAGACTTGGAATGTTAGTATCGGGAGTTCTTTCAGCAAAAGGCATACCGCGCGGCGTGCTTCTCGGTCTATCACTGCGACTGGACGTTACCGTTTAAGCCGGAACCTCGAATTTAACGCCAGTCTTATCTATTACCCGATTGATGGACAATTTTACCAACAACGTTTAACGATGACGCGGAACCTACACGATTGGAATCTTCGGATTTCTTGGAGTCGCATCGGTATTAAACGCGCACCGCCTTACGACAACGTCCGTCAAGACTTTACATTCCAGGTGAGTCTCATCCAAGAACCTGCGGTTTCAATGGGTATCGGCTATGACGCAACAACCGAAACCTGGGGCATCCGAACATTACCAGCGGGTGCACCTTACAACGCATTCGGTGTCGGCAATTCACTCGGTAGGTCTTATTTCTAATATCTGTTCCTTTTCCCCAGGGCTATTTAGTTTTCCATTTTTTAAGCAAATTTTTAACCCCAGGCCCGGTAGATTCGGTTTCCTAGAAGAAATACCCCAGCAAAAACACCGAACCGGATTCGTGAAAAGAGGCGCGAAACTCAAGAATCTCTTAAAACTAAATAACCCCGCCCTTTTCCTCGAATAATGTTGCAAGGATTTTAGAAGATACGGTATAATGTCAGATGGAGGCAAAAAATGAGTGAAGAGATCAAAGTTGAGGAGAGTTCTGGGAATGTGTTTTTGGACATCGGTTTCTCTGAGGAAGAAGCGGAATACCACCAGTTAAGGGTAGACCTCGCCTTCTCAATCTATCATCTTCTTGAGGAGCAAAAACTAACACCAGCAAAAGCAGAAGCACGCTTTGGACTCGATCCGTCTGATGTGTCCCGCCTGAAGGAAACGGATTTTACAGATTTTACTGTAGAGCGGCTGCTAATGATTCTGAAGCGGCTGAACCGCAAGGTTGAAATTCATATCAAGCCTTCAGACAAAACAACCAACTACCAGCGAGTTTTTGTTACGTAGCGATGTCTGTTTGCTGTGGGGAGAAAGATACTAATGCTACTCAAGGATCGCATCTGCATTGTAACTGGTGGAAGTTCAGGCATCGGACGCGGCATCGCCCTTGAATTTGCCCGTGAGGGGGCGCGTATTGCTGTTGTTGATAAGCAGGAAGCCCCCCTTCGCGGTAAATATCATGAAACCGATGTTGAAACGCCAACCGTCCCGGAAATCGAAAAACTCGGGGCACACGGAGTATTCATTCAGACCGATGTCGCTGACGCATCACAAGTCGCTGACGCGATACAGCAGACTGTCGAACATTTCGGCGGACTCGATATTCTCGTCAATAACGCCGGTATCCACATCCCTGGTGGTGCCCAAGATATCTCTATCGCTGATTGGGATAAAGTCGTCGGTGTCAATCTCCGCGGTGTTTTCGTTGCGACGAAACTCGCCATCCCACATCTGAAGCAGTCAAAGTTTGGAAGGATCATCCAGATCGCTTCTGTCCATGCTTATGGCGGTGGCGCGGGCCCTGCATACGCGCCAGCGAAAGCGGCTGTCGTCAACATGGTTCGGGATACAGCGTTGGAAATCGGGGAGTTCGGCATAACCGTCAACGCCATCTGTCCGGGGTACATTGAGACAGCAATCCAGGACTATCTCACGCCAGAACAGATTGAAGAGGCACTCGAGAAGACCGCCTTGCCGCGTTTCGGACTACCGAGGGACATCGGACGTGTTGCTGTCTTCCTCGCCTCCGACGATGCTGAATGGGTTACGGGCACCTCTCTCCTCGTTGATGGTGGGTTCGCCGCAGGCGTTTAATAGGAGTAGGCACGCTCCGCGTGCCGTCCACAAGAGAAAACAACACATGCAAACAAATCCATGGGGAACAATCCGTTTTACAGATAAAGTCGCCTTGGTAACAGGCGGTGCCTCTGGTATCGGTAGAGCGACAGCGAACCGTCTCGCCGCTGAAGGTGCACACGCCATCATCGCTGATAACAACGATGAGATGGCACATCAAGCAGTTGCCGAAATTCAAGAAACAGGTGGTAAAGCTACCTACATAGAAGTTGATCTTGCCGATGATGAAAGCGTTATCGCCGCTGCGCATACTGTCGCCGAAAAGTTTTCTGCCCTCCATGTCCTCGTTAATAATGCTGCTATCTTGAGAACCGGTAAAATTGAAGACGGCGCGTGGCTACCGAATTGGGAACCCGAAACCGCAATCGGTCTCCGAGGTTGGGTACTAATTACGCAGCATCTCTTACCGCTTTTGAAACAGGAGGGTGCCGCGATCGTCAACCTCTCGTCAGAAGGCGGGTTTCTCGGCAGACCCGGACAGTGGGTCTACGATGCGATTAAAGCCGGATTAGTCTCTCTCACCAAAACGATGGCATCAGAGTTCGTCGAATACGGCATTCGGGTTAACGCCATCGCACCGGGTTGGATTGTTACGGAAATGCACTTCGGCAACGCGCCTGACCCGGCTGCGCGTAAAAAGGAGCTGGAAGAATCGCCGATCTCCTCTTGCATCATGGGACGTCGCGCTGGACCCGAAGAAATCGCATCTGTTATCGCGTTCCTCCTCAGCGACGATGCCTCTTACATAACAGGGCAGACGCTACATGTGGATGGTGGACGGTGGGGGATGTCTGTCGGTCGCTGATGGCTGACCGCCGACAGCCATTATTTTATTTATGCCAAACAAAACCCACACAACAGCAGTCGTCCTCATCCCACCCGAAGCCGTTCAGCCACCTATCCAAGCCATCCGCCAGATTCACGACCGGAACTTCAGACGATGGATGCCCCACATAACGCTGCTCTATCCATTCGCAGAACGTCGCGATTTCGCAGAGGTTACGCCTGCACTTACAAAAGCCGCACAACAGGTGTCACCTTTTTCCTTTGAACTCGCTCGTTTTGATGCTTTTCAGCACCGAAGATCGTGTACGATGTTCCTTATTCCCGAACCTGCAGACGAAATCGGGCAACTGCACACGATACTATTGCAGCATCTTCCCGATTATGATGATACCGCGCGATTTGCCAGTGGATTCCACCCACATCTTTCTGTCGGACAATTTCAGCACCGTTCCTTGCAGACCCAACAGCAGCGTCTCCAAACCGAATGGCAGCCGATACAATGTGAAGTGGATGCGATCAGTCTTATCTACCGCTCGCCTGAAACAGATGACCGGTTCGTCGTTGCGGAACAATTTCCGTTTCAGACAAGGAGTTAACAATGAATACAAAAATTTTCCTAACCCTAATCGCAATTTTACTTATATCTATCTCAGGATGTGAACGGATACGACAAATCGTTACACCTGACGTTTCCACGCCAGAGCCGATATCTACCATCAAAGTCGGCGTGATCCAACCCTCGGGACTTGCGCCTAACTTTACCAGAGGCGCGGAACTTGCCAGAACCCAAGTTAACGATGCCGGTGGTCTCCTCGGCATACCCGTTGAATTTATCGTCATGGACAATCAAGGCGATCGCGAATTCCCAGACGCTGCCGAAAGCGTCCGTATCGCCAAATTACTGATTGAACAAGAAGGCGTTATTGCAATTTTAGGGCCCCTCCTCTCGACGAATTCCATGCAGGTTGGACCGGTTGTCACTGAGCTTCGGCGACCCATAATTACGGGTTCATCCGGTGAGCAGGTAACCTCGACAGGTGAATTCGTCTTTATTACGGTTGTGCCTTCCTCAGTTCAGGGCATGACAACCGCACAATTCGCATTAGATCCCACCGAACTCAACGCCAAAACCGCTGCAACAATCCGTCAGGCAGGAGATGTATACTCTGGTGCTGTCGCTGATGCTTTTGCGGCGAATTTTCAAAAATTCGGAGGCGAACTCGTCGCAAGTGAGGTCTATCAACACGGCGATAGGGACTTCACCGCACAGTTGACCAAGATTAACGCCGAAACACCGGATGTTCTTCTCATCGCTGGTTTTAACCCCGAAATTCCTTTATTGGCAGCGCAGGCGAGAGGCATGGGGATTATGGCGACGTTCATCGGGACCAACGGTTGGGATGAACCGGACAAACTCCTCGGCACTTTAGATGACAATGCCCCTCTGGAAGGATCTTACTTCACCAGAGGTTTCAATGTCGAGTCTGTCAGCGCGCCTACCTTTGTTGAGGCTTACACAGCGATGTATATGGAACCGCCCGACGGTCCCTCGGCGTGGGGTTACGATGCGATGTCGTTGTTGGCACTCGCCATCAAAAACGCTGGAGTGCTTGACCCTGATGCCATTCGCGATACTTTGGCAGCCACAACCGACTATCAAGGCGCGACCGCCATCTCCCATTTTGATGAGAATCGGCACCCCGTCAAATACCTTGAACTCTACACAATCCGCAACGGACAGATAGAACTCTACAAGGTTGTGAGCCCCTGACCCGAGGAAAACAGACATTATGAACACCAATCTCACGAACATCGAAAATAGGCTCTGGAGTGCTGCCGATGAACTCAGAGCCAATTCACGTCTTAAGGCATCCGAATACTCAACGCCTGTCCTCGGTCTTATCTTTTTATCATACGCCGATCACAAATTTACACAGGCTGAAAAAGAAATCAGCAGCGAAGTCGATCCAAGCAGCCGCAGGCATCCGGATCTGAGAATGGAATGTCAAGCCCGCGGGGTCCTTTATCTGCCAGAGCATTCACGTTTTCAATACCTACTGAATTTGCCAGAAGGTGAAAACATCGGACAAGCCATCACAGACGCTATGAAGGCAATAGAAACAGAAAATTCACAGGTCGATGGCATCCTACCGAAGACGTACAATCGTCTGGAAAAGAGCACACTCCTTGAACTCCTCCGTATCATGGAACAGATCCCTATGGACATTGAAGGAGACGCTTTCGGGAAGGTTTATGAGTACTTCCTCGGCAATTTCGCCATGAGCGAGGGGCAACGCGGCGGTGAATTCTTCACGCCGACTTCGCTCGTCAAACTCATCGTTGAGATTATACAACCCTTTCACGGGCGCATCCTTGATCCCGCGTGTGGCTCGGGTGGCATGTTCGTCCAGAGTGCAGCGTTTATTAGCAACCACAAGAAAAATGGGAACCCCGGAGACATTAGCATTTACGGCGTTGAACGCGTCGCAGAAACGATCAGGCTGTGCAAGATGAACCTTGCCGTTCATGCGCTTGAAGGCGATATCAAACAGGCAAATAGTTACTATGAGGATCCGCACAACTGCTTCGGTAGGTTTGATTTTGTGATGGCAAATCCACCCTTCAATGTCGATCGCGTAGATAGAGAACGCATCAAAGACGATCCCCGATTTCCGTTCGGTATGCCTCGCGTTGATAATGCCAACTACCTTTGGATACAACTCTTCTACACTTCGCTCTCTGAATCTGGACGCGCAGGTTTCGTCATGGCGAACTCCGCCGCCGATGCCCGCGCTTCTGAACTCGACATCCGCCGCCAAATTATTGAATCGGGGGCAGTCGATGTCATCGTCAGCATCGCCTCAAATTTCTTTTATACCGTTACCTTGCCCTGCACCCTCTATTTTTTCGATAAGTCCAAACGGAACGGCGATAGACACGATAAGGTCTTATTCATTGACGCACGCCATCTCTATCAGCAGGTGAGTCGCGCACACCGTGAATTCACACCCTTACAACTTGAATTCCTCGCAAACATCGTCAGACTTTATCGCGGAGAAGCACCAGAGAATCAACACGACAGCGCAGATTTCCTCGCCTCAAAATTCCCCGATACAGCATACATTGATATTCCCGGGCTTTGCAAGGTCGCCACAATTGCCGAGATTGAGACACAAGGCTGGAGTCTGAACCCCGGACGCTATGTTGGGGTTGATGAACAGACAACCGATGATTTTGACTTCACCGAACGATTTACGCAGCTCAACGAGGAATTAGCCATCCTAAATGCTGAAGCACATCAACTCGAGGAACGCATCGCTGAGAATGTTGCAAAGATTCTGGAGGATACGATATAATATGGAAGAACTGGAATTTTGAAAATCGCAAGGGAAATGGAGGCGAAGAATGAGTGAAGAAGTTAAAGTTGAAGAAAGTTCTGGAAATGTGTTTCTGGATCTCGGTTTCTCCAAAGAAGAAGCTGAACGGGAACAGTTAAGGGTGGACCTGGCGATTAAAATTTATCGACTTTTTGAGGAACTAAAACTGACTCCGGCGAAAGCAAAGGCAGACTTTGGAATCAATCCATCTGATGTGTCCCAAATACAGAACGGGGATTTTAGTTTTACTATGGACAAACTCTTTAAAATCCTGAGCCAGTTGAATTGCAATGTTGAAATCCGCATTACACCTTCGGAAGATACCCAGGGGCACCTGCGCCTCGTTACAACTTAGCTGCTTGTTTTATGGTATACTAAAGTTTGGAATGAGAACATGAAAAACAAGAGCCAGGATCCAATGCCGCCTCCCGATGCAACATCAGAAGAAATCGGCGAATTTTGGGATACACATGACCTCGCCGATTATTGGGACGAAACCCACGAAGTGGAATTTCAGGTTAACCTAAAGCCACATAAAAGAGAAAACAAGATGAGAAACACTATTCGTTTTGGCGATTTTATTGAGGTTAATCCGCGCCTTCAATTAGAGAAAGGAAAAGAATACCCATACATTGAAATGGCTGATGTTAACCCAGGCAATGGATCTGTTTTACCACAGAAAAAACGAGTTTACAAAGGTGGGGGTTCGCGGTTTCAATCCGGTGATACCCTTTTTGCCCGTATCACGCCTTGTTTAGAAAACGGAAAGATTGTCCGATATAAACATATCAGTAATGAACCTTGTTTTGGGTCAACCGAATTCTTTATCTTTCGTGGTAAGCCTAATGTATCAGACTCAACTTATGTATTTTACTTGGCTCTGAGTTCTATAATTCGGGATCCCGCTGTGAAGAGTATGACCGGAGCATCAGGCCGTCAACGTGCAATTTTGTCATCGGTTGAGGATATCCGTGTTCCAGCCTATTCTCTCGCAACCCAACGCAAAATCGCCGCTATCCTCTCTGCCTACGACGACCTCATCGAAAACAACACCCGCCGCATCAAAATCCTTGAAGACATGGCACAAACGCTCTACCAAGAATGGTTCTTCCACTTCCGATTTCCCGGACATGAGAAGGTCCCGATGGTAGAATCACCACTGGGACCAATACCGCAGGGATGGGAGATTCTCAAATATTCAGACATTGTAGACTTATCAAGAAAAGGGATTAATCCAACCAAATTTCCAGATGAAACCTTTGCTCATTTCAGTATACCGGCGTTTGATAGTGGTCAAATGCCGTCTCTTGAAGAAGGTAGTTCAATTAGAAGCTCTAAATACTTGATTGCTGAAGAGTGTGTTCTTGTATCCAAACTAAACCCACGTATTCCTCGCGTTTGGTTTCCATTCTTAAACACAGAACATCGTGCAATAACCTCAACTGAATTTCTTACGTTGAAACCCAAGGCACCAGTTGATTGTGTGTTTTTGTTTAATTTGTGTCGCTCCCCTGAATTCTCGGCGGAGTTGGCTGTTCGTGCCTTAGGAACTTCAGGTAGCCATCAACGGGTCAAACCTAATGACTTTCTCAGCATGCCGGTTCTGATACCAACTGAATTTCTTTTGAGTAGTTTTCGTGAAAAAGTTGCTTCTATTCTGAATGTCGTAAATACCCTTCGTTTAAAAAACGTTAATCTCCGCCAAACCCGTGACCTCCTCCTCCCCAAACTCATCTCTGGCGAGATTGACGTATCCGAACTTGACATTGACACTGTCCCCAGGATCATTCAATTGTAGGTTTTTGGTGTTGTCCTTTCGCAGGTATTAATACTTAATATATGTTATGTATTATGAAAAAACGCTGAATTTTTCGCAGCCTGTCGCAGCCTATCGCAGCATTTCGCACCGGATCCTACAAAAAAAGACATCCAACCCAATAATTTCTTAAAATTGAATCACTGACACGGCTCCTAAAAGCAATTGACAGATGCCACACGACGGTGTATAATTTGCAATAATGCCATTAGGAAGAGACTTATGCGCGATGTCAACGCTCGGCATTTTGTTGATTGTATTAGAAAATGTCCGCATAAGCAGGTAGAGAGGCTTAACCATCCGTAGTATTCGGAAAGGAGAAAGTGAAATGAGTGGAACCACTGAATTAACAATTGATCAAGAAATGCTATCAAAAGATAAGCAGCTGACCTCGCGTAATACTACAGATCAAAAGGATGCTGAACGAAAAGCACGTATGGATTACGCCGAGGCACAACTTCGGAAGTTATCCGCGTCTCGAGGTTTAAATTGGGATGAGATGACCGATGAGGAACGCATAGATTTTGTTGATGATCTCATCCACGAGGACCGCGCGTGCAAGCGGTAGCCGTTTACGACACCGGATATCGGAGGAAATCGTGCAAGAATCTTCTATCGTCCAATACTTCGCTGAAAAAGGTTTTGAACAAGGCATTGAGCAAGGCATCGAACAGGGGATTGAACAAGGCAAAAAACAGTATGCTGTTGAGGCGATACTTGTAGTGTTGGAGGTCCGATTTCAACCCGATGTCGCAGAGAAACTAAAGCCTTTTCTTAGAGTCATTGACGATCTACAACGGCTGGATCACTTACATCGCGTTGCCGCACAAGCATTAGACATTAAAGAGTTTACGGATGCGCTCTTGAACCTTAAAAACTGAAAGAGCTTAATCCCGATATAAAGGCGAAACCCATGTCCGAACAGAAAGCGTTTTTAGAGAAAGTTCATATCAAAAACTACCGGAGTTTACGGAATGTTACGCTTCCGCTTAAGCCTCTGACCGTTCTTGTCGGTCCTAATGCAAGTGGAAAATCAAATACTTTAAATGCCTTGCACCTTTTCAAGGGGATCCTGAGTATTGAAACCCCTCCTACAAAGGCAGATTTTCTCAGAGATCGCCTTTGGGCAGGTGGAGCCGACCACATCACCTGCGAACTACATGCCAAAGTGAAGGAGAAGCCAGCGCAATATAAATTGGAGTTTAAAACTGAGGGTGAAAAGCTTTCTATTGATGAAGAATTATTGATCAACACGATCAAGGTTATCTCAATTCAGAATGGAAAAGGACAAGTGCAAGATGAAGATGGCAAGAAGGCAACAAAATACATGTCCAATAAACTCGCCTTGAGATCTGCTGGTGATTATGGACATAAGCCCATTACGAGTGCGTTAACAGAGTATATTCAAGGATGGGAATTTTATGATTTTCAACCAGACCACATACGGACTAATCCTAATAAATTCTCTCCTATTACAAAGGATATTCGAGAATCGCTAAAACTTAATCCTTATGGTGTGAATGTCCCAGACATACTTTGGGATTGGTACGAGGATACACCTGAAGATTTCCGTTATGTTAGTGAAGCCCTATCCGCTGCCACAAATATCAACATAGACTATCGCAAAGTTGATGGCGGATCCCAGCTCTGTCTTCTTGAAGGATATAAGAAGCCGATACCTTTAATAAATGCTTCTGATGGCACTTTGCGTCTCATTGCCTATAACACGTTGCTTAACCAATCTGAATTACCACCACTTATTGTTATTGAGGAACCGGAGCGAAGTTTACACCCTGCGGCACTGAAGGAAATTGCATACATACTTGAGCTTCTTGCTAAACGAACACAGGTGATTATTACGACGCATAGTTCTCAACTCCTTGATACCTTCAGTTCTAAGAGTTTATCTGATTGGCTTGGCGTTTTACTTCTACGCAACCGTTCCGGACTCGGCACGGAAGTCCTCAACCTTGAGGAGATCCGTGATAAACGAAAAGCACTTGAGGGTTGGATTGCTGATTTCGGAATCGGCAGTGCCGTTTTTGACAGTGGACTGCTGCAAGACCTTATGGAGGAGCCGTTATGCTAAGCGTGAGAGTTTGGAATTTGCAATCAGACGGTGATACTAAAGCAGTCGGATTTTTGGAAAACGAATTTTTGCGATATAGGCAACTTGCATATCTCGCTATCCGAACAACGGGGAGAAGTGCCCTCAGTAAGTGTCACAGGAAAGGTGCCACTTTAAAAGAGAGTCTAAAAAAAGCGATTCAGCATTACCTCAAACAAGACGACTATATTATTCTCGTTACCGACCCCGACCAGCGAGAACAATTGGAATCAAAATCGCTTGTTGAGCAAATCAGAGGAGTCGTCAAGGATTGCGGTTTTTCTGGCCAAGTCTTTTTCATACCTGATATTCAAGAATGTGATGGCTCTATACCAACAGAGTGGCAGCGCATCGTTTCACGTTTCCGCACCGAAGTTGAAAGTGAGCGCAGACGGTTTCGGGAGGAGTGGAATAGGACCGTAGCATACTTCCACAATATTTTTGCCGATATTCCAGAGGAAGAAGTAATACGCGACTTTGAGGAAGCACTTGCAGAGGTGAGACGCGAGCGCGCCGAAGCCGCGGATATTCACAAATAAATTCTGAATGGAGCAGGTTACAATGATTCAAATTTCTGAACCTATAACACTTGAAAAACTATTGCCATTGATACAAAAGTTGTCCGAAGTTGAGCGTGAACAACTCCGCAAATCCCTTGAAGCAGAATCACAGTTGGATGCTGCGATTTTGCTATATCAAGAGGATGAAGTGACCCTTGCCAGAGCCGCTGAGTTGGCTGGCATCCACCGTTTCGAGTTTGAAGAGGCTTTGGCAGCAAGGGGTATATGGAAAATCGTTGAAGTTGATTCAGCAGAAGTGTTGAAAGCGAGAATTGCTCCTATCAAGCGTCTTCACGAATCAAAAAGTAAAAAAGAAGGACAAGAATCTTGATTTTTGTGGATGCGGATATCCTGTCTATTTTTGCCAAGATTCAGCGTTTGACCTTACTATTCATAGTTTTTGACCAAGAGACGCTTAATATCGCATTTGCTGTGGAAAATGAAATCAAAACCGGTGTTTCAAAAGGATTCCACGTTTTTGATGACATCATCGCACTGCAAACACAAAGGAAGATTCGCACATATTATACAACACCCGCGGATCAGGAGTTTATGAGTTCCTTACCGCAAACTCTTGGAGCAGGAGAACGCGAATCTATAGTTCTCTGTAAGCGGCTTTCCGCGACTTTTGCAAGCAACGATAGACGTGTAATGCATCATTGCCAAACAAACGGAATTCATTGTATCAACTTAGTTGATATTCTACGACTACTCTGGGAGTTACAAATTTTATCCCAAACCGATGTACAGAAAGTTATAACAGAGATTGAGATAGCAGATCGACTCAAATTCCGATCTATTGACCCTATTTTCAAATGAATCCATACAGCGAAGACCAACTCATAGAACAACCCGCAATTGGCCTACTTGAAGATATAGGATGGGAGACGCTAAACTGCTACAGCGAATTTGAGAAAACCGAAGGAAGTCCGCTCGGTAGACAAACAAAATCTGAAGTCGTCCTAACTGCCCGACTGGAGACAGTGTTAAAGCACTTCAACCCTACCGCAACCGATGATGCTATTGCCAAAGCAGTCGAGGAACTCACCCAGTCCCGCGCAGTCATGAGTCTTGTTGAAGCCAACCGAGAGATTTATACCCTCCTAAAAGATGGCGTGAAAGTCACCCTCAGCGAGCCAGACGGTGAAAGCGAGACCGTTGAAGTGCTGCAAGTCATCGACTGGGACACCCCAGAGAACAACGACTTCTTTGCCGCATCCCAATTCTGGATCACCGGTGAGATGTATACAAAACGTCCAGATATAGTCTGTTTCGTCAACGGAATCCCGTTAGTGCTGATGGAGTTCAAACGGATTGATGTCCACCTTAAAGCCGCTTATGACGATAACCTCCGAGACTATAAAACCACCATCCCGCACCTCTTTTGGTATAACGCCTTTGTTTTGCTCTCCAACGGCACAGAGAGTAAAGTCGGGAGCCTTACGGCTGATTGGGAACACTTCGCCGAATGGAAACGTATTCACAGCGAAAACGAACCCCCTCAAACCGCCTTAGAGACAATCCTGCACGCACTTTGCACACCGGAACGATTGCTTGATGTTGTCGAGAACTTTATCCTATTTATGGAAGCACAAGGCGGGTTAATCAAGATTCTCGCCAAGAACCATCAATACCTCGGTGTCAACAACACGATTGAATCCCTGAAACGGATTGAAAATAACCACGGCAAACTCGGGGTCTTTTGGCATACACAGGGCAGCGGGAAAAGTATTTCGATGCTCTTTTTTGCACAGAAAGTGCTTAGAAAGGTGCAGGGAAACTGGACCTTTGTTGTCGTAACTGATCGCAAGGAATTGGATAACCAAACCTACAAGACCTTCGCCAGTGCGAGTGGTGTTCTGACACAGCAGGAGGTGCATGCAGAAAATATAAAACATCTCCGTCAACTCCTCAGCGAAGACCATCGCTATATCTTCACGCTTATCCACAAGTTCCAGACGCAAGGTGACGAGCGGCACCCTGTTCTCTCTGAGCGGTCAGACATTGTCGTTATCACCGATGAAGCGCATCGGAGTCAATACGATACACTCGCCTTGAACATGCGTACCGCGCTCCCCAACGCCGCATTCATCGCATTTACGGGGACACCGCTCATGGTTGGCGAAGAAAAAACAAAATCGGTGTTCGGCGATTATGTGAGTGTTTACGACTTCAACCAATCTATTGTGGATCGCGCAACCGTGCCACTCTACTATGAAAACCGTGTGCCTTCCCTACAATTGATAAATGAGGACTTTAACGAAGACATCGAACAGGTCCTTGAGGATGCCGAATTGGACGACGCACAAGAGGCTAAGCTCGAACACGAATTTGCGAGAGAATACCATCTTATCACACGAGATGAGCGATTGGAAACCATCGCCAAGGATATCGTCTCCCACTTTATGGGCAGAGGCTATCAGGGGAAAGCCATGGTTATCTCAATTGACAAAGCGACTGCCGTCAAAATGTTCGACAAAGTGCAGAAATATTGGAAACATTTTATTGCGCAATTGAGATCCAAAGTAGCCACACGACGCGGCAGTGAAAAGGTTTACTTGCAAGAGCGGATCCGCTACATGGAAGAAACCGACATGGCAGTCGTCGTTTCCCCGGGACAAAACGAAATTGACGAACTCAGACAAAAAGGCGTAGACATCACACCGCACCGCACGCGTATGAGCACAGAGGATTTGGATACCAAATTCAAAGACCCCGATGACCCCTTCCGAATTGTTTTCGTCTGTGCGATGTGGATCACCGGTTTCGATGTTCCTTCATGTTCCACCATCTATCTTGACAAACCGCAGCGAAACCACACTTTGATGCAAACCATCGCAAGAGCCAACCGTGTTTACGGTGATAAAAATAACGGCTTAATTGTTGACTATATCGGAGTTTTCCGTGATCTTGAAAAAGCGTTGGCGGTTTATGCTACCGGTGCGGATCTGGAAGGAAACCAAAAACCGATTGCTGATAAGTCAGCACTGATTGAAAAACTCCGAGCAGCGATCACTGAAATCACCGAATTCTGCCGAGGTATCGGTGTTGACTTAGATAAAGCCCAAACGGACGACGCATTCCAAAACATCGCCCAAATCAATGACGCAATGGAACGTATCCTGATTAACGATGAAACTAAGAAGCGTTATCTACAACTCGCAACGAACGTCACGAAACTCTACAAAGCAATTCTACCCGACCCCGATGCACATGAATTTACCAGAATTTGCCAACTTATTCATATCATCGCGCAAAAAATCAGAAATTTGACACCACCCGCTGATATCTCCGATGTCATGACAGACGTTGAGGCGGTGCTGGATCAGTCCATCGCACCTGAAGGCTATCGCATTGGGATACCGGTTGAGGGATACGATACGGAGCCGATAGATCTAAGTCAGATTGATTTTGAACAGTTAAGCGAGCGATTCAATACGCAGCACAAACGCCTCGAAGCGGAGAAACTCAGAGGCGCGATCACCGGCAAACTCAGCGCAATGATCCGTCTCAACAGAAGCCGTATGGATTATCAGGCGAAATTTGAGCAGATGATCGCAGAATACAACGCGGGTACGATTGGTGTTGCGGATTATTTTCAGAGGCTTTTTGACTTCGTTAATGATCTCACTGAAGAGGACCAACGCGCCAGTACTGAAGACCTCTCCGAAGAGGAATTGGCAGTGTTTGACCTTCTAACACAACGCGAACCTCATTTAACGGCTCCAGAGCGGAATGAAGTGAAAGATGCTGTGAAGGAAATGCTTGAGACACTCAAACGAGAAAATTTAGGCTTGGATTGGCGGAAACATACACAAACACGTGCACAAGTCAGACTTGCTGTTGAAAATATACTGGATAAAGGGCTGCCTCAACCTTACACGCTGGAACTGTTTAATCAGAAATCCGAGGCAATTTATCAGCACATCTACGACTCTTACTACGGTGAGGGAAAAAGCATTTATACCCAAAATTAGTAAATGACCCTTGCATAGCATGCGGTGAACCCAACTTTGCCCTAAGCACTCACGCGCACAACCTGCCCTTTTTGGAGTGTTTTCAATACAGTATTTACGTGAGGAATCAGTAAGGCAAGTGCTTCGTAGTGGTTCCTATTGGCTTCCAGCAGAACAATACCAAGTTCAATCTCCTCCAAGTTTTGTTCATACAAAATGCCTCTGTCTGTTGTCACAAAGGCATCAAATTCCGCCGCAGCCATTCGCAGGAGTTCTCCGTTCTCTTTTCCGTTCCAACCGCGATAACCAACTGTAATAACTTCAATTGAGTCAGCAAAAAGTGGGCGTAATTGATGGGGAAGGTTTTCATCAAGCAACACGCGCATTCGCGTACTCCAGTGTCATCTCCAAGTAAGCAACTGCTTGCTCGTGTGAGACTGTCGGAAAATCAGCGAGGAATGTATCAAGTGAATCACCGGATACGAGATAGTGGATTAGGGTTTCAACAGGCACTCGGGTACCCGCGAAAACTAAAGCACCATGCATCACACGTGGATTTTGCGACATGATTTGCTCTTTTTTCATGGTGTGTTTTTCCTTTAATGTTGTAAAACTAAAAACAGACAGATCGTCTCAACCCAAGTAGGCGCGGTTTCAAACCGCGCCTTTGATGTATTCCAACGCCCTAACGACTATTCAATCTTGCCGATCTCAATTAAGCGATCGTCTAGGGACCGTTCTGGGCGGGGTAAGTCCCCGAACAATGGACGAAAATATCCTGCCCCCGCTGGCGACATCTGATACCGTTCGGCATCGTAGAACCGCAGGTCGAGACTTCTCCGAATAACGTGACCAGACGCATCCCGCTTTAAAACCTGCTCTAACGGCATTAGCGTCGGTTCAATCCCCACCTCCGTCCGCGTAATCGTTGCGACACCGTTGAACATCCCGTCTGAGAGTGCTTGCACCGCCATAGCACCCGCCTTCATAGCGATGTCTCTATCCAAGGGTATCGGGCTGCCACACCTCTGGAGGTACCCAAGGATTAAGGCTCGGAACGCCGACTCCGAAATATCCGGGAGGCGTTTCTTCATCGCTTCAACGATAATCTCTGAGCATCCCCCCGGTTTCGTATGCCCGAAAGCGTCGAGCTCCGCTTCCGATGTAATCATCAGTTCGCCATCATCATTCCGAATACCCTCCGAGACAACGACAATAACATTGCCTTGTTCAGTGTGTTTTTCACGGATCGCTTCTGCCAGTCTATCCGGTTGATACGGTATTTCTGGCACAACGATCAGGTCCGCTTGCCCGTAAGCAGCAGATAACGTTAGCCAACCCGCGTCTCTCCCCATCGCTTCAACGATAATCACACGGTCATGGGAATAGGTCGTTGTCCGTAAGTCTCGGACGTAATTGATAACGCTATTTGCGGATGAAGGGAAACCGGGACAGAAATAGTTCACCATTTTAGAGTAGTCAACAGCGTCCCCCTCTGGTGGATTAACACCGACATCGTTATCAATGGTTTTGGTGACGAACGTGGTTGTGAACTGATCGGATAGTGCCGTCCCGACCGTCAAAGTATCATCACCGCCAATCGGAATCAGACCGCTAATGTCGAGTTTTTTAAGATTATCTACTGCCTCATCTAACTTATTATCTTTAATCAGGTTCGTGCGTGAACTCTTTAGAAGCGTTCCTCCTCTGTTTTCGTCAATCAGGTCGGGGGTCAGCATAAAGTAGCGTCCACCTTTCAGGACACCGCGCCACCCTTCCATGAATCCGATGAGTTCAAAACCGAGTTCCTCAGCTTTCAGCGCGATACCTTTAAGGGTAGCGTTGAGCGCGCTCGTATCGCCACCCCCTGTTAAAACACCAATCTTTTTTTTCATGAAAAACTCCTTTATTATACAAATGTCCAGTTGATGTTAGCGAGACGAGATCATGCCGTCACATCCGAGAAAAGCATTCTCAATCTTCACTTCACCGTACGGTTCATAGAACGTGCTGGGTACCTCTATAGGCAAAGAAACCTGGTGCGTTTTCCCGTCAATGACTTCTTCACCGGTATCTAATTGGACTTTCTGATCCATTGGCGTATCGACACCCTCAAAGTCAAAATCTGTGCTCCAATCTTCTTCTATCCCGAAAACAAAGTACTCAAAGGCGTTGAAGGTATTATGTTTCGGTACATCGCATGTCAGATGTCCAAAGATACAAATAGGAATACCGTTGGTTTGTGCGTAGAAAGTACAATCCAGATGTGTTTGCAGTTTCCCATTAGTCAACGCCAAATCGACCTGATATGGGTGTTCCTTGAAAAGTGCCCGACCGAGCCAAGACAATTGCCAACGGTGATAACCGAGTTTGATTAGCCCTCCACGGTGCTGACAATCCACAAAGACATGCGGATAGCGTTCTTGATATTCCAAGAGCTGTCCGACGTAAGAAGGCTCAGAAAACCTGAACGGCAAATTCGTGTCGTAAAACTCAGGTTCTTCTTCGCTATCAGCGATCAGATTGGATATGACCCAAAAATCTACTGAAGGCATTCCTGCGGCGGCATGTAGCACTGGCGATTTGAGTAAAAGTTGACGCGCTTGCTGGTAATCTTTCACCCATCTCTCATAAAGCACATCCTCTTCGGTGTTGTTCTGTCTTTTTTTTTCTTCACCTGAAAACTCCCTGTTTGTTGTATAGATGAAGTAGAATTATTACTTAACGACTTCAAGGAGAACCGGCTTATCCATAGCGAGTGCCTTTTCAAACATCGGCTTAAAGTCGTTAGGATCTTCGACCCGTAATCCGACTGCACCGAAGGATTCAGCAAATTGCACAAAATCTGGATTCACCAACTCCACACCGATGCGTTTGCCGAACCGTCGCAGTTGTCCACGTTCAATTGAGGTGTACTGATTATCGTTCATCACGAGCGTCACAACGGGTAGATTGTACATTACCGCGGTTGCGAAATCGGGACAGGTCATTAAGAACCCGCCATCACCACTCAGCGCGACGACTTTCCGTTCTGGATAAGCGACTTGCGCACCGATGGCACCCGTCAATCCGATACCCATTGCCACAGATACACCGGAGAAGATATAACTCCCCGGGTGATAACATGGAAAATGTGCCAGCGCGCCGTAACCCGTAATGTTAACGTCAACCGACAAGATGGCATCGCGAGGCATCACATCGCGCATCTCTTGGAGGATTCGAGGGTGTTCAATTGCCGTCCATTGGCGGCGTAATTCGCGTAAACCTTCACCCCAACCGCCTGCCCGTTTCTCATCGCGCAGTACGGCGTTCAACTGACGTAAAACCAGTTTCGGATTCGCACCGATGCCGACAGTCGCCGGATATTCTTTGTGAATCTCGTCGGGGTCGGCTTCGATATGCAACAGCGGTTGTGGAATCTTGAGGCTCCAGTTACCGGTATCGCGATAGTTGAATCGGGTGCCGACGGCAACGAGTAAATCAGCGGCATTCATCGCTGCTTGGGCAACGCCGTCTCGGAAGATACCGATGGAATGCGGAGAGTCTTCCGGCACTGAACCTTTTCCGAAACCCGTCATCACGATTGGCGCGTCAAGTAGTTGAGCGAACGCAAGTATATCTTCAGTGGCGCGTGTGTGATTGATGCCACCGCCTGCGATAATCAGTGGACGTTCTGCTTTACTGAGAAGTGCTATGGCAGCATCAATATCTTGCGGACTCGCTGTCGTCTGAATACCGTTGTTCCGTGGCGGAATGGGGAGATCGGCTTCGGCATCCAACGCATCTTTCGCCAACTCGATTAGCACAGGGCCAGGTCTACCTGACCGCAGCGCACTAAAACTCCGGTTGACCGCGTCCGGAATCTGATCGACGCGATGCACAATCTCCAGATGTTTCGTCATCGGCGTGAAGGCAGCTCGCTGGTCTAACCCGTGAAAACTTTTCTTCGGATCCCGTGGTGCCAAATAAGATGGGTTCTGTCCAGTAATCCAAAGCACTGGGGAGGAGGCTGTATTCGCCTCACCGATGCCGACAGAGGCGTTATTTGAGCCGGGCCCCGGCACAGTCATACAGACACCGACATCGCCTGTCGCGCGGGCGTAGCCGTCTGCCATAAACGCCGCCCCGCCTTCATGTCGTGTGACATAGTGCTGGATATTGTCTTGGTTGTTATATAAGGCTTCATAAACGGTATCCAGGTGGTTCCCCGGTAAACCGAAAATATCTTTAACGCCTTGTGCTTTCAAACATTCAACAAAAATATCGCCACCTGTCATAGTTAACTCCTTTTCTATAGTCTTGTACTTACGCAGTCTGTGCGGCTGAGTCAAGTGTCTTCGCCTTCTCAAAGTCAGCCCCCGCTGCTTCCTGTTGACCTAATTTCTCCTTCACATATCCGCGATTCCGATGCGCCTTGACATGCTTCGGATTTAACTGAATCGCTTTATCCAGATCTGCAATCGCCGCGTGATAGTATCCCTCTGCTTCTTGTGAATTTCCGCAATCAGACTCCGACTGACCTAAGCGGTATTTCGCAAGCCCGCGATTATTGTAAGCAGCAGTATACTTTGGACTCAGTCGGATAGCTTCCGTACAATCGGCAATTGCCCCCTGCAAGTGATATTTTGCTTTTTCTGGATTCTTCCGGCGCAACTCACGCTGTCCCAAGTCATTCTGCGAAATTGCCCGATTGCTGTAGACGGGCGCGTATTCTGGGTTTAACCGGATAGCCTTATCAAAACTATCCATCGCGGCTTCGTATGCCTGCCCGCCATTTTTTCCGCGCCCGTCTTTGTAGTAATCCTCCGCCAAATCTCCGTTTATCTGCGTTGCCTTCTCAAAATCGGCTTTTGCGGCATCTTTTTCGCCGAGTACTTCCTTTGCAAGCCCACGATCCAGGTAGTTTATTGCCGTCTCCGGATTGAGTCGAATGGCAGCGTCGAAATCTGCGATTGCCTTGTCATGATCACCAAGGGCAGCCCGTGCAGCCCCACGAGTATGATAAGCAGCACTGCTATCCGCATCTGATGTGGCTAACTCGATGGCGACATCACTGTCAACGACAGCACTTTGATAGTACCATGCGGCATCTCCGCTGTGCTCTGGTTCGGTTACAATTTGCCCGAGGAGATATTTCGTCCAGCCGCGGGCATTATAGGCTGAGGCAAACTTTGGTTCCCACTCAATAAGATACGTCCAGTCGGCGATCGCCGCGTGATAGTGCTTTCGGGCTTCTACTATATCCCCGTGTTCTACCTTGGATCCGCCACTTCGCATCTTTGCATTTGCGCGGGCGTAAACTGCCTTCGGGTTGTCTAACCATCGCAAGGGGATCAGAAATAGCCGTGCTAACATTTGATTCCAGAAAGAACGAAGATTTGGGAAAAAATAATTCGTTGACATGAGTCGATAAGCCTTCACCCGGTCCATAAGGAGTACTATACCGTCAAGCGAATCAAACTGCTTATAGTTCCCCTTAGTATTCAGCCTTATCAATTTAGTACGTGTGTCACCACGGGCTGTATAGACATTAGGTATATCCGGGTTAAGATTGATAGCCTCATTATAGGCGGCAAGGGCACTTTCAAAATCGTCTCCCGCTTGATGCGCCATACCCTTTTTATACGCAAGATAAGCACGTATTCGCGGGCGGTTTTGCCATTCTGTTAAAGGTTGAACTTCTGTCTGTTCCGCCGATGTGAGCAACGCTTTGAGCACGTTTGAAGGCACAGCGTACCCCCTACTTTTACTGGGTTTGACACTACCCCGCGACAGTACGGCTATGACTTCCCCTTCGTTGTTCAGCACTGGGCAACCACTCCACCCTGGCCCCGCAGCAGGTATGTGTAACCGAAGCCATTTGTCATTTTTCTCGATACATCGGACAGTAGCCGCTGCACTGTTTTCCTTGGCCCCGTCATAGCCGATGGCACAAATGCGCGCCTTTCTTTTAACAGTCTCGCTGTTGCCAAGGCGGAAAGGAATCTCTTCTTCTGAGACTTTTAGAACAGCGAGATCGTTCTTTTCATCAAACGCAGTAATGCCTTCAATTGTGTACGCGGCATCTGTGTCAACATGCTTTACGGCAACGCTCATAGCCCCTTCTAAGACGTGAAAACTTGTCGCAATTTGACTGCGTCCCACAAAGAAGCCACTACAATTACTAATGTTAACTTTGTATTTGTTTTCGCCAATATACTTCCGAAAAGTCTCTACCTCCAAGATCACCAGGGTACCTTGGATATTTTGGGTATGCTGCTGGTGTGAGTTCTTTTTTTTCTTGGTCATAAAACCCTATGCTTTCTAAGGTCTACAGTTTTCGCTGAGTGTTCCTTACCTTAAGAAACAACAAAAAGTCTTGCCTGCCTCGGTGCAAATGTACAGTTCAGATATGACTTGCCATCAGCGGACCAAAAATCTATGTGGTCTTTCATCTCATTGAACAGATGCCATTCTACGATACGTCTTACCTCTTGATTCAGTTCAATCAACGTATCCATCGTGTCACTGCTTGTGTTGAACAAGTAGAAAAGTTCAGAGGCTTCCGCTTTCTTATGGAGTACGTGAACGTTATCTGTCGGATCATTGTCCGGTTTTAGATACACTGAGACAATACGGGGCACCCATTTTCGGAGCCGTTTCTCGAGTTTTACCAACTTCTCGTCAGGTGGACCTCGAAGAATTGTTGTGCGTCGTCCATAAATGAGTTGTTCAAGCGGGTACGGCTCCAGTCCAATCCGACCGTTCAGCAGATACGGCGTAGGTTCATCTACGATCAATCTACCCTTCGCTTTCGTGAACGCCTTTAGACATTTGACGGTTTCTTCTTGAAGCGATATACAACTCGGCAGTAAAACGACACTGTAAATTTCTTTGGTGTCTGCGCTGTTGTTACGGAAACAGAGTCCACCGTTTTTATGACCGCGTTTTCTCGCGGTGGACGCATCTATAATTTCTGCGGCACTGAGTTCCTGTTCCGAGACGATTCTGAAATCGTAAGCCAATTCCCATACACTTTGGCACAACCAGCCCCACGCTTTTGTGACACCGCTCCACGACTTTTCATCCGGCTTTGTCCAGAGGCTCTGCGTTGGGGCTACCATCAGGATGGGGCGCTTCGGGTAACCCGTTGTTAACCCTTGCGGCACCATATCAGCGGTACTGTTTCTGTTCAACCATAGGTTGAAACCGAGACTCGCATCTTCAAGAAGTCGCGACGTTGACGGAGGGGCACCCGTTTTTTTGCCTGCTTTCCGAGCGATACCGGCATATTGTGTGTCGCTACACGCCCATTTAGCGACAACGAACCGTTTCGGTGTATCTATTTCGGTGGTGTTCAGAATAGGACAGTCCACTTCTGCGAGCATGGCACCTAACTCAAACTCCAACGTCTTCGCACTCACTGGGAGGCTTAAAGCAAACCGCAGTCCTTCTTGATGACAGAAATCACGCAAACCGCTAAGGAAACAGGTCGCGAATCGCGTCGTCAACGCTTTCCAAAAGGTGTTTCTGACTGCCGCTGAGTTGTAAGTTTCATAGAACACTAACGGCAGGTACGTCGCGAGTGTTGTTTCGGACGCTTCCAGTAGGACAGGACTCCACGGGACTGATGATGTTCCGGCATCTAAGACGCTTGCTAAAGATAGAAATTTCGGGAGTTCACAGGTAAAACCGATGAGGTGTTGCTTGTCGTAAGTTTTTAAGTAACCCCTTAGTGTATGCTCTATGAACTGAGATACCCCGTGGTCACTTAGCAGGTCGTCCGTCACGCCTTCTGTTTGATAGAGGTTAATGACTGTTCGTCCACGAAGTCGTTCTGCGATTGTGAGGTCACCTGCCACACATCGCTGAATATAGTCGCTGATATTATAACACGGTTCATCTGCCTGTGGTTCTGCGATTAAGTAGTATTGATTAAATTCTGTCCCGTCCGATAGTTGAGCATCCCGAAATAAGGACTGGATGGTTGTCGTTGTTTCCGTATTGCTGAAAGATAGGTTTATAGCATTCAACTGATAGCGCGTTTGCAGGAACGCTGACGGCAACGCAATCCATGCCTGTTCGCGCCGTCGTAATTCTGCTTGATGTGCTGCCGTATTTTGTGTTCCGTGCCATGATAGCACACTTCCCGTGCTAAAAGCATCCGTCTGCACAACTGCCAACTCCTATCTAAAAAATTTGCAACTGTTAAATATCTTGTGATATACTTTTAACGTTGAGAATGTGTTCAGGTCCGTAACTTTTCGATTTTCATACTAAAGTTTAGCACACCTCAGGAATTCATGCAATCAAAAGTTTGCTATCCTCAGCACCATTGAGTTTTCGGTTTTCGTCATTCGGAGGGTGCATCTACAATATATACCGGTCGCGATTCGGAGCGTACTTCTATAAGAGGTTTTAGAAGATCCAAAAAAAGGAATAGGTATGAGGCTTTTAGAGAATATTATATCAGCGTTTTCAGTTCTTCGGGCGAGCAAGTTGCGTACCATTCTTACGCTCTTAGGGATCACGATCGGGATTGCTGGTATCATTGCGATGATGTCCTTTGGCGCAGGTGCTGAAAAACTTATCATGGCGGAATTTGAGAAGATAGGGGGTCCCAGCATGTTCGGTGTTTACCGACCTGGGCATATCCGAAAAAACGGGCGATGGCAACGCAATACCAGTCCACATCACCTGGAGATGCAAGACCTCCGAGATGTTCTCGCTGAATGTCCCTCTGTTGAGGTCGCTACTGTTGAAGGCAGCTACTATATCAATCTCGGCATTGACGGAAAATTTCAACGCACCTATCTCCGCGCAACAACAAATGAATACCAAGCCGTTCGAGAATGGCGTACTGAGTATGGTAGATTCCTTGCCGATACCGACATGGACGCGTGGACAAAAGTGTGTGTCATCGGTTCAAAGATCTGGAAAGAACAGTTTAAAGGACAGGATCCCATCGGTAAGGAAGTGGTCATCAACAACTTTGGGAACAACAAACGGTTTACAGTTATCGGTATTATGGAGAGCCGCGGTGATGGATTAGAGCGCGGCAAAAGCGATGACAATATGCTCTTCATTCCGATTACAACCGCACAAAAACGGTTTTGGGGGCACGATCACGTTGGACATATCATGGTGCGTGCCAAAAGTCCGATGCATGTCGATCAAGCGTTGAAAGAGGTAAGGACGATCATCATGCGTAACCATGGTGGTGATGGCACCTTTTTCCGAACCTGGTCCGCTAAACGGGGCATCGCACAGGCGAAAAGAATGATCCTTATTATAGAGACGGTGCTGGTCGTCATTGCGTCTGTGTCTCTGATTGTTGCGGGCATCGGGATTCTCAACATTATGCTGGTTTCAGTCACGGAGCGGATACCCGAGATCGGATTGCGGAAAGCAGTCGGCGCGAAAAGTTTTAACATCCGAATGCAGTTCTTAACAGAATCTGTGATTTTATGTTTGATCGGGAGTCTGCTCGGTATTGCGTTCGGTGCGTTTGCTGGAAAAGGCTTCGCTTGGATAGTGGGTAAGTTTTTGGAAGAAATGGCGTGGCCCGCTGTGATTACGCCGGAAGCCGTGCTGATTTCTGTCTGCGCGGGTGCTGCGGTAGGTATCTTCTTCGGTTATTACCCCGCCAGTCGAGCTGCTAAAATGACACCCATTGATGCCATCCGCCATACGTAACATATGTAATAAGGGAACCGAGCATGCACATGCTGGAGAATCTAATCTCAGCGTTTTCCGTCCTCCGCGGAAGTAAACTCCGCACAATCCTCACCCTCTTAGGTATTACTATCGGGATCGCGGGTGTCATCGCGATGATGTCTTTTGGCGCAGGTGCCGAAAAACTCATGATGGCAGAATTCGAGAATATTGGTGGTCCGAGTATGTTTGGTGTTTATCGCCCCGGTTATATTCGGAAAAACAACCGTTGGCAGCGCAACACCAGCCCACATTTCTTAGAGATGCGAGATCTCCACGATATCCTCTTAGAATGCCCATCCGTTGAGGTCGCCACTGTAGAAAGGAGTCACTTCATCAACTTTAAAGTTGACGGAAAACATCGGCAAACCTACATGCGCGCAACAACGAATGCATACCAATCTGTCCGCCGATGGAAAACGGAATACGGTAGATTCCTCGCCGATACCGATATGGATTTTTGGAATAAGGTCTGTGTTATCGGTGCAAAGGTCTGGAAGGAGCAGTTCAAGGGACAGAATCCGATTGGTAAAGAGGTCGGTATCAACAATAGGCGTTTTACCATTATCGGCATTATGGAGGGTCGCGGTGATGGATTGGAACGCGGCAGAAGCGATGATAATATGATCTTCGTCCCTATCACCACTGCGCAAACCCGTTTCGGTGGACGAAATCGCGTCGGTGCGATCATGGCGCGCGCCAAAAGCCTTGATGTCGTTGAACAAGCACTCAAAGAGGTCAAAACTGTTATATCACGCAATCACGGCGGCGACGATACCTTTTTCCGAACCTGGAACGCGAAAAAAGGGATTGAAAGCGGAAAGCGGATGATCTTTATTATTGAGTCAGTTTTGGTCGTCATTGCGTCTGTGTCCTTGATTGTTGCGGGCATCGGGATTCTCAATATCATGCTCGTCTCAGTAACGGAACGGATACCGGAGATCGGACTACGGAAAGCAGTCGGCGCGAAAAGCCTTGATATCCGCTTACAGTTCCTGACGGAATCTGTGATTTTATGTCTGATTGGCAGCCTGCTCGGTATCGCATTGGGTGCTTTGGTAGGGAACGGTTTTGCGTGGATAGTCGGCAAGGTTTTAGAGGACATGTCGTGGCCCGCTGTGATTACGTTGAAAGCCGTGCTGATCTCTGTCGGTGCGGGTGCTGCGGTAGGTATCTTCTTCGGCTATTACCCCGCCAGCCAAGCCGCTAAGATGACGCCCATTGATGCCATCCGTCATACATAGGGATAAGGGCAGTGCCTAATACCCATAGGACTTACGCATGCTGCTCTTTTGTAGCATAAACTGTTAGTTTGTGGCAGGAGACCGCTGCGTTTTCCGAAAATACTCATCTAACAGAACGGGCTACGGTCAAAATTGCGTAAGTCCTAATCCAATTGAAAGGATAAAACCGATGCCCAATTCCCAAACAGACCCTAAGTCTATTCAAAAGATACCAGTACCCAATAGGATGACCTTGGAGGAATTTCTTGAAAACGACTTAGAGGGGTATGAATATGTAAAAGGCGAATTAGTCCGTATGCCTCCCACGTCAATGGAACACGGTGAGATAAGTAGTAACGTTATCCTCCATTTGAGTTTGTATGTCTTTGAACATCAGCTGGGACGTTTGTATACCGCAGGTACAACATTCCACTTAGGGGATCGGGCGGTGAAACCTGACGTTGCGTTTGTTTCAACAGACCGATTACCAGAAAATAGAGAGCAGGCATCACCTATCCCGCCGGATTTGGCGGTTGAAGTCGTCTCGCCATCAGACAAACACTATGATGTCACTGAAAAAGCACTCGCCTATTTGAAAGCAGGCACGCGCCTTGTTTGGGTGATTGAACCCGTCGCGAAAACAGTGATGATTTACCGATCCGAGACCGATTTCACTGTACTGAACTATGAGGACACATTGACAGGTGAAGATGTCGTTGAGGGATTTAAATGTCCAGTCGCGCAACTCTTTGAATAGATTTTAAGGGAGAGAAATGCCTCTTTTTAGATTAGAAAAATCAGAGGGGGACGATATGTCAAAAGGAAGACTTGTCATCGCCCCAAAAACGAAACTTGAACTTGAAAAACATCTGGAGAATTGGCTCGAAAACAGTCCGGAACAGACGCTTGCTCAAGAGGACTTTCTCTGGATTGGTCGGCAAACGAGTGCTACAGGCGAAAACGGCACCATCTTTTCTGACCTATTTGGGGTCGATTCTAAAGGAAACCTTGTCATCGCTGAACTCAAAAAAGGACGGACTCCGCGCGACATAATAGCACAAATACTTGACTATGCTGCGTGGGCAGATGATCTTTCAGATGCACAGATTCGCGGCATAGCTGAAGCTTACTTTAAGACTCGAGAAGGGTTTCAAGAAAAAACTTTCGACGAGGCTTTCAGAGAGGCGTTTGATATACCTGAAACTGACGAACTTCCTCGACTCAATGGTGGAGACTTGCGTTTGTTTATCGTCGCGGAAGAAATTCCATCGCGAGTCGCACGTGTCTGCCGCTTCCTCCGAAGTTCACACGGTATAAATGTCAGCTGCGTAGATATTTCTATATTCCAAACAGAGTCACATGAAATTGTCGTTAGTACGGAAACAGTCGTTGGAGATGAGGACTTTGTTGTGCCAAAAACACAACAGCAAGAACGTCCTTCCTCTCCGCCACGCCCCCCGAGTGATCGTCCAATAGAGGATATAATATTGGAAACTGTCCAGGAATTTACAAAAGGCGATCTAAACGCTATATTCACACTCAAAGAGATTGAACAAATCATTTCGGAGAAACATCCTGATTTAGCTAAGAGTGATAAAGTAAGAAATCGGATAAGAGGGAGCTGTGTTGACTTTGAAAAACGGCATACTTATAGTCCTATAGGTCCAAATACATACCAGTGGGTATCAAGAGGAAAATACCGTCTATACAATTCTGAAAAGGACAAGGTGGAGACAGATAATGAGTAAGCCAAAGATGACCTATTTTGAGAAAGAAGATATATTGCATCTCGTGATTTCCGATGAACCTGAAAGCGACAGTATTGAACTGAGTCCCAATATCACGGCTGAACTGAATGACAACGGCGAACTTATTGGTATTGAGATTCTGAATGCCAGTGTTTTCATTCAAGAAACAGTTTTAGACACAGGCTTTGCTAAAGGACTATCATTTGCCAGCATCCAAACTTCTTAACAATGCTGGTGAAAGTCACCAGAGATATTACAATCCCCAAGTGGATAGATGACATAAAACTGTGCAACAAACGCTTCCACATCTCCATGTGCCCTCTACAGAAGGCATTAAGTACATTGGCTCCAAGCTGAAACTTATCCCACATATCCTTGAGCTCATCAAAAAAGTTAACGCCAAAACAATCCTCGACGGCTTCGCAGGCACAACCCGCGTCTCACAAGCACTCGCCAAACTCGGCTATACCGTTATCGCTAACGACATCGCCCCGTGGTCTAAAGTCTTCGGGACCTGCTACCTCCGCAATACAAAACCGCGAGAAGCGTATCAACCGCTCATTAATCATCTCAACGCTGTGTCGCCCGTTGACGGATGGTTCACCGAACATTACGGCGGACACGCCAATGGGGGCAACGCAATCCAAGCAGATGGACTCAAGAAACCGTGGCAACTCCACAACACCCGTAAACTGGACGCGATTCGGCAAGAGATCGAAATTCTCAACCTTAATCCGATTGATAAAGCGGTGGCACTCACAAGTCTAATTCTTGCACTCGACCGTGTTGACAGTAGCCTCGGTCACTTTTCAGCATATCTCAAAGAATGGGCAGCACGTTCCTATAAAGACTTAGTGCTTGAAGTCCCTCAAGTTTTCACATCAGAAGGAGCGCATCAGGTCTACCAGAGCGACATCTTTGACCTCGTGCCGCGTGTCTCCGTAGACCTTGCTTACTTTGATCCACCCTACGGCTCAAACAACGAAAAAATGCCACCCTCCCGGGTCAGATATGCCGCCTACTACCATCTCTGGAAAAGCGTTATCCTTTTCGACAAACCCACCCTTTTCGGCAAAGCAAAACGGCGAGAGGATACATCTGATCCGCTCGCCGCGTCTGTATTTGAGGAATTCCGGCTCAACGATGACGGACATTTCATCGCCGTTGAAGCCATCGCAAAATTGATCCGAGAGACACAAGCGCGTTGGATTCTGCTGTCCTACAGTTCCGGTGGTCGTGCGACTGCTCAGCAACTCGATGCAGTCATGCAGAACAACGGGAAACTCCTCGCTGTCCTTGAGATTGACTACAAAAAGAACGTCATGGCAGGTATGAAATGGACGGACGAATGGGTAAACGACGCTGAAACACCGAACCGAGAATTCCTTTTTCTTCTTGAGAAATTTTTTTAATTATACCTTGCGGAAAAACAACGCGGATTCAGTCTATTACATGCATTGGATCTTGAACCAGAAAATGAACTGAAAGTCCCCCTGATAAGGGGGATTTAGGGGGTTTTCTTCAAGGTAAAACTATTATTTTGACAATATTTTCACTGATAGCGGCTTAAATGCTTATGCCGAGCTCACGTTAGATCACAGTTTCAGTGGTTGTGAAGTATCCTTGCAAAACGCTTTAACTCTCGGATGATCCAAGACTTCTGGATTCAAAATATATGCTGGGGCACGTCCTTGAATCGCGTCTGTAACCTGCTCAATTGTCCGAAGATCCAACCGAATACCAGATTCAACAGTCATGCCAGCGTTGTGATTCGTACAGATAATGCGCGGGTGGTCTTTATGAATCGTGCGTGGTCCGTTAACCGGATCATCCACGACATAATACCAGAGTCGGTTTTCACTAACAGCGCGGTTCGCAGCTGCATCATCAACGAGGTTCCCACGTGACGGATTGATGAGAGACGCATGCGGTTTCATCGCGCAGAGTTCCTCGTAGCCGACAACCGTATCTGCCCCCGATAGGTGGAGAGATACGGTATCGCTCTCTTTGAAGAGCGTCAACGGTGTATCGACAGCCTCTGCCCCGAATTCCGCTGCGAGTTCAGCGATATCCGGACGAATATCATACACCAAAAGCCTCCCTTCCTCACCAAGAAGCGGACGCGCACGACGCGCAACCTCTTGTCCAATCCGACCAAAGCCGTACAAACCGAGCGTAGAACCCATCACCTCATGGGTCTTGATAAGCCCAAAATTCCCGTTATGGGAGGCATTGTTTAGCGTATAGACGCGCTTCATAGTTGCAAACCACTGCGCAATCGCATACTCAGCGACAGTCACCATGTGTTCAGGAGCAATTGTGACAATGACACCGTACTCCGTCGCCAAATCAACCTTAACGGTTTCATATCCGACCCCCCAACGCGCAATGATTCGGAGCGATTCGGCTGCTTGGTAAAAGCTTTCATGAAAAGGCACCCCGCCTGCGATCATCCCAACAACACCATCAGCATGTTCCGCTGTCAGTTCCGGTGGGTGGATACTCAACTCACCAAGTTTCTGCAAATCTGCCAACGCCGCCCGGCGTTCCGCAGTATCGAATTCGGTATTTTCAAAAATAGGAGATAGAAAAATTTTGGTTTCCATAGTTTAATATGTTTAGCGACTGATACGAACACCGCCCGCCTGCATCGCCTTTTCTGCCTCTTCTGCTGTTGCCCAGTTGAAATCACCGGGGAATGTATGCGCCAAGGCGGAATACCCGCCAGCGAAATCGACAGCCTCCTGCAGCGATTTGCCGTTCAACAGACTATAGATTAACCCTGATGAGAAGCTATCACCGCCACCTACACGGTCAACGAGTTCTAAGTTCTCATAAATACGCGATAGATAAAAGTCTTCACCATCAAATAGGAGTGTCCGCCAATCGTTGAGCCAACCGGTTTTCGCATCACGTAACGTTGTACCGATCATCTCAATATTTGGGAAAGCGTCTTTGACGCGCTGCGCGACTGCTTTGTAACTCTCAGGTTCGAGTTTACTATAGGATTCGGTGGTCCCTTCCGCTGCGAAACCGAGCGATTTCTCAAAGTCTTCCTCGTTACCGATGAGAACGGAGACATACTCCATCATGGGTCGGTTCGCGGCTTGTGCTTCCTCAGCACTCCACAATTTAGAGCGGAAGTTCAGGTCGTAACTGGTTTTGACACCTGCTGCACGTGCTGCTTGAAGTGCCTCTGCTGAGACCGCAGCCGCGGATGCCGACAACGCTGGTGTAATCCCGCTGAGATGGAACCACCGGGCATTGCTAAAAATAGATGCCCAATCAATTTCACCGGGTTGCACTTTGGAGATTGCTGAGTACCCACGGTCATAAGTAACACTACTCGCACGCGGCCCCGCACCCATTTCGACGTGATAAAACCCGTTTCGTTCAAAGCCGACACCGTCGAAGTCTACCCAGATGATGTTGGACATGTCTACGCCGAGTTCGCGTCCTTTATTGCGGATGTAGCGCCCCGACCAGTTATCCACGAGTCGTGATACCCATGCTGTCCGCAGTCCGAGCTGCGCACCATTCACAGCGACGTTCATCTCCGCACCACCAGCCGTGATTGACAGCGATGTCACGTTCTCAAGACGCATAAACTCTGGTGAGGTGAGACGAATCATCGCTTCTCCAAATGTGACTAAATCATACATATTTCATTCTCCTGTTTTGATGTCTGTTGTATTCTGGTATTCCTGATAAAGGTTTTCAATACACTCTCCACAGAAACAGTAGACCCTGCCATATCCGCCAATCTCTTTTTCAAGCAGTTGGTTCATCGGGAACTCTTCTTGACAAACAGCACAAATTTCTATGGGTTCTTTGGGTTCATCCGTCTCATCACCCGATTTTTGCCGAGACATGAGATGCAGAATCAACCAGACAGCGATAGGTGTAAAAATTACAAAAATAACAAATAGCATTGCGTGTTTCCTCATAACAACGAACAGCAACTATAATGCCTATTACTATAGTCGATAACGCCGAAGATGTCAACGGAAATTGTTTTGATTAATTCGCGGTCGCCGTGCTAAAATACGTGAACACATCAAGCACTCTAAAACCGCCACGTAACCGCAAGGAAAGTTAAAAAAATGTCTAAAATAGCACACGTAGACGTTTATCCGACTGCTGTTGGAATGAAAGATGTCTTTAATATCGGAACCGGCTTCGTCGGGGACACCGGATCCGCGGGCGATCATGTCTTCGTCAAAATCACAACAGACGATGGTTATGTCGGTTGGGGCGAACAACGCGCCCTTCCCTCGTGGAGTTATGAGACAACCGAATCCATCACAACCACTATCCGACACCATATCGCGCCGCTACTGCTCGGACAAGATTCGCTAAATCTCAACGCTATCCACGATGCCATCTATGACGCATTGAAACCCGCTGTTAGCCATGGACACCCTTTCGCAAAAGCGGCGGTGGACATTGCTTTGCATGATCTGCGTGGACGCATCCTTGATCTCCCGCTACACACGCTCTTCGGTGGAAAACGCCACGACACACTTCCGCTCTGTTATGCCTTGAGTATTGATACACCAGAAATAATGGGACTGAAGGCGAAAGCCTTGGCACCCTGTTCCTGTTTCAAAGTGAAGGTTGCTGGTATTCCTGCAGTAGATGAAGAACGTCTGCGCGCTGTACATGAAGCGGTGCCGGATGCGAAGCTTTGGATTGATGCGAATCAGTCCTATACACCGTCTAATGCGCTTGAGTTGCTAAAGCGCGTCGGAGATATCCGAGAAATTTACTGTATGGAGCAACCCGTGGCAAGCCAAGACTGGTTCGGCATGAAACGGGTTCGGGAGGACGCACCGGTTCCGATTGCGATTGACGAGGGCTGCTTTACTTACTTTGACTTGGCGAAAATAACGCGCTTGGAATGCGCAGATGCTGTTGTTTTGAAGGTGTGTAAGTCTGGCGGTTTAGCGGAATGTCTCAAGAGTGTTCATGTCGCCGAAGCCAATGCCTTAGAACTCCTCGGTAGCGGTTTAACGGAAGCCGGTATCGGATTTATTGCCAGTGTGCATCTCTTCTCGACTTTGGATCTCGTACTCCCCGCTGAGCTCAATGCCCCTGCCTTTTTGGAAACGATGGCAGTGAGTGGCATCGAAATACACGACCATGTTGTGACAGTGCCAGATGGACCTGGACTCGGCGTTACGCCTGATGAGGACTATATCAAGGCGAATCTCCTGAGAACTGAATACACTTAAAGCCTTGAAATAGGGCTTGATTTTTAGCAAAAGTTTTGGTATGCTATTGTTAATCAGGAACAATTTTCCCCAAAGGAACATAAAATGAATGAAGACCAAAAGATGATACTTGAAACCATGAAACAAGGTTTTGACCTTATTAACCAGAAATTCAATGAAGTTGAAGAGCGTTTTGATAAACGGTTTGATGAGGTTGGAGCGCATTTTGATAAACGATTCAGTAATCTTGAGAACCGTTTGGATAACCTTGAGAACCGCCACGATAAGCTTAACTTCCGCGTGGATTATCATGATAAGCAGTTTGAAGTAATTAATGAACGCTTTGACAGAATTGAAAACCACCTTGAAAAGATTGATGAGCGTTTCGACAAAACTTACGAGCACCTATCAACACTCACAGCAACTATGGAAAGAACGACTACCGAAGTTGAGTGGATTAAAAAAATATCGCTCGGCATTGGCGGTGCCATACTCCTTTATATTGTGAAAGCGATTTTCTTCGGGCCCTAATCTGCTTGCTTTATTCCCTTAAAATAGACGAAAATTTCTATCACAATCGCGGCAACAATTGCCACTGCACAGAGCAGATACGGACTCTGTGTCCCGAATCGAGAATCTGCCAAAATGCCCCCTAAGAGTGGCCCCAACAGAATCCCTAACCCCAATATCCCCTCATGCCATCCGCTCTTATTCCCTTTGTCCGCATGCCGATCCAAACCGTAGTAGAGGCTACTGAAATAGGTGAAAGCGGCAGACACGCCGATAACCCCGAACGCGAATACCCAGAGGGTCGTGTGTTGGATTTTCCATATTCCGAGAAAACTGACAACTGCCAACACCTGAACAATCAATATAGGGGCGAAACGATAGTGCCATCGGGTCGAGTAACCGCTGCCAAGCACGAGAAATGCTAACGTCTGCATACCGCCAAGTGTCAACATCAGGTTACCGAATGTTGTCAGTGGTACCCCCATTTCCTTCGTGAGTTTCGGGGCAAGGCGACGCAATACGCCAAGCAGGAACCACGAAGTGAAATTCGCACACCGTGCAAGGTTAAGATAGGTCGTTCGCACAGGTTGGGGTGGATAGAGCGTTTCGGGAGGTTCCGAGGCGATTTCAGAGGACGCATCGGTTTGTGGTACATCGGATGTTTGGAGACTGTTCGCGACAATTGTCCCCAAGGTGAATAAACTGAAGACCGCTGCGAGATAGAACGATCTGAACGGGTTCGTATCGCCATAGAGGTAACTTGAAAGTGCTGGACCTAAAGTGACACCAACGCTCCAGAAAAGGTTAAAGAGCATAACCCGTTGGAGCAGTTGACCTTCACCTTCGCGTTCAGCAAGCCACGCCTCATAAGCTGGCCAGAAAAGTGCCATACTGATGCCGATGCCGGGAAAGATAAGCATCAAGTGCAGACTGTTTCGGCATCGCGGTAGCGCGATACTGACAGCACCCAGTACCAGACACGCCGCGTAAAGCACATATCGCCGCTCTATTCGATCCGATAACCGTCCGAACGGGATCGCAAGTACCACGAAGAAGGCAGTCATGACTGCTTTCAGCACGCCTAAGAAGGTTGAGGAGAGTCCGAGGTAACTGGTATAAAAGGAGGTGTTGGTGATGATACCGCTAAAAGCGAGATCAATGAGCAGGACAGGGAGATAAACTGTAAACAGTTGGCACATTTTGGCGACGATCGCCAGCCAAAACTTGCCCGACCAAAGTTGGCGCATATTATATCGTTCCGCACCGAAGGTTAGGGTTCTACAATCTTCGCATCAATCATGTGATAAGGTATCGCACCAACCGGTTCCACTTCAATACCGATTTCGTCTTGTATGAGACCGCTATTCGCAGTGGCTCTCGCATAGATTTCGACAGGGTTCGCTTCTGCGGGGACGTGCCAATCCCATTTCCAGAGGACCCACGCCAGTGGCGTATCCTTCGCCCAGATTTCTGCCTCTTGCCACGTTTGGCCGTAATCGACGCTGACTTCTACCTTCTTGATACCGCCGTGATGCCCCGCATCGAAAGCCGCGCCGCTCACTGTGTAAATCTTGCCGCCAATGATTTCCTCACCCTCACTCGGAGTCCCAATCATTGTACCGAGTTTCACATTCGCAATCGGATCCCAACCCTGTTTTTCCCAATAACTTTCATGTGCTTTTGCCAAGTGAATATTCACTATCCATTTCGGGTTTTTTGTGCCGTAGTGCCCCGGGTTCAGCAGTCGGATAGGGAAGCCGTGTTCCGTGGGAAGTGGTACGCCATTCATTTCATAGGCGAGGAGCGTCTCTTCGCGCATCGCATCTGCCAGTGGAATTGCTGTATGGTAATTGTCCGCACAACGAAATACAACGACTTTCGCTTCGGGCTTAGGTCCAACTTTCTCAAGCAGGTCGCGAAGCCGAACACCTTTCCAGTTCGCATTGCTCATCTGTTCTGTGCCAATCGGGTCACCGATACATTTCAAGGTCCGCATCGCCTCAACGGCTTCCATCGCTGTGATATCCGCGAGTCCTAAGGAGAGCGGCTGTTTCTCGATTAAGCCGGTGATTGCCATCCGCCAATTCTTCGCGTCAAGTACGGCAGGGTTCCCGATCTGCAAGATATAGAAGTCAGCGTTGGGGGTAATCAGCGTACTCGGTTTCAGTAGCGGTTTCGCGGGTGCTTGTCCTTCCAATTGAAGGGGTAAAACCATCCCAGCGGCACTAATCGCGCTCAGTTTTATGAACGTTCGTCTCTTCATTTCGTTTCCTCATCCGCATCGTGATTTTTACAACACCTCTCACCATAATCGCTGTACCGAGACAAAGTGTTAAAGGCAACCCCCATTTCCATTGAAAGAAAAAGTAGGTGATAAAGCTGATACACATTGCCGCGATGAAGGTATTTAGAAGTGTTTTGTGTTCATACCATTTCTGCATCTGTTTATGTTGTCAGTTGTTGTACGATCTATCAAACTTCAGGTAAACTGTCGCGCATCAGGTACCCAATTGCACCGAAAACCTTTTTTAATTCGTTTATCGTAAGTGCCGTTTCGCTCAACGTAAACAGGTCTTCAACCAATTTCCCGAATTGCCAGAGTGTTCCATCGGTTACGATCCCATAAACCCGTTTTAAATTATCATTGCTGATTTTTTGAACGGCAACCAACTCAGCTAAACATTGTCCCCATCCTATTACAAAGTCGTTCCGTTTTGCTTCTACAACGACAAGAATAGGTATTCCGGGGACCGTTTTGCCCAAGTCAGATTTTGTTGACACAAGATAATCAGGAGTCCCGTTTAACTCTGCATCATAAGAGATAGATTCATGGCTCCATAAGGAAAACCATTCCACATAGTTTTTGTAGACATCTCTCAGGATCGGGTAGATTACATTTTCACAACGCGAGGCTTCTGATGAAAATACATTGATGTGTCGTTGACTGAATTCAAATTCCTCTAAAAACGCCTTGGAAGGTTCAACGTCCTCGTACTGAAGATAGTTCGCTTCTGTATATTTAATATTGAAAGCCTCTTGAACTTGTCTAATTGATTTGAAATCAGTAAATGCCATATTGTCTCTCCTTCAAAAATGCAAAATCGCTTTCAAACCGGAATATCCTTACACGCGAGATTACATCAAAAGTCCTACCCCATGCCTGATAGTAAAATGTTATCATATATCCCGTCAAATGTCAATAGGAAACGAAGAGCAGCCGTCGGAAGATTGATAATTTTTAGTTGCCCTCTGTCTGAAAAACTGGTATATTATCTCCAGTGTATCCGCTAACAGAATGACTTTTTTCAAAGGACAGGAACACCTCATGGCAAAACAACCGAATATTCTTTTTCTTATGACGGATCAACAGCGTTTTGACACGGTTGGTGCGCTTGGGAATCCGATGATTCAGACCCCCGGGTTAGACCGAATTGTACAAGACGGGACAAGTTTCACTTCAGCCTACTGTCCGTCACCTGTATGTGTGGCATCGCGTTGTAGTTTTTTGCTTGGGCAGTGGCCGCATCAGACGGGCTGTACAAGCAATTCCGCAATGCCCCAAGATCGCATCTCAGTGATGGAGCTGCTCAATGCGGCAGGCTATCAAACGCATGGGATCGGCAAGATGCACTTCACGCCGCAAGGCCGTAAAATGTGGGGATTTGAGACGCGAGACTATTCCGAAGAGGGGCCCGGGCCTGACGATTTCACGGCTTCTCTACTTGAAAACGGTTATGACCACGTTGTAGCACCGCACGGTGAGCGGAGTGAATACTATTATATCCCGCAACCCTCACAACTCCCAGCACGTCTACACCACACGCAGTGGGTAGGCGATAAAACGCTGGAATTCTTCTCCGAGCGCGATACCGACCGCCCGTTTTTGTGTTGGAGCAGTTTTATTAAGCCGCATCCACCGTTTGAATCACCGGTGCCGTGGAATAGACTTTACCGCACCGTAGAGATGCCGTTACCGTTCCTACCACCGGATTATGAACATCTGCATACCTACTGGAATCGACACCAAAATCGTTACAAATATCGCGATCAAGGACGCGATATGAATCTCCTTCGGACAATGCGTGCTGCTTACTACGCAGCCATCTCTTTCATCGATTATCAGGTCGGTCGGATCCTCGACTATCTTGAATCGGAAGGCGAGTTGGATAACACCTTAATCCTTTATACTTCCGATCACGGTGAATTGCTTGGCGATTATGACTGCTACGGTAAACGCGCGTTCCTTGACGCAGCTGCTCGGATTCCACTGCTTGTGCGCTATCCTGAACGTTTTGAGGCAGGCGCGCAGTGCGATACGCCAACCAGTCTTGTGGATGTGCTACCGACCTCTCTCGGTGCAGCGGATTTGCCAGCACAGACGGATCGAAGCGGAATAGATCTCGCCAATCTTGCCACCGGAAATGCGCAACGGGATGCTATCGTCGGTCAATTGGGGCAGGAAAGCACTGGACTTTATATGCTCTTGACGAATGAATACAAATACATCTATTCCGCTGCGGATCGGCAAGAGTGGCTTTTCAGGCGTATGCCGGGCAGACTCGACGAACGGAGCCTTGCAGGTAATCCGGGGTATGGCAGGACGCTGAACGCTTATCGAAAACGTTTGATTGAATGGCTCCGGGACGACGGTTATGAACTCCCACTTGACGGGAATAGGTGGCGAGACTTTCCGCCACCCATTGAATCTGAGAACCCGGATGCCGGACAACTCTTCCAAGATGGACGCTCTGTCAGCGATCAGTTCCCACCCGGGTATTTGCCGAATGTGGACACACTCAGAAATTGAGTGTGAATGCAATAATTGAAGTCTGTTCACGCGAAGCGCGTCAGTTATGCCTGGTACAAATTTTCGATCTATAGGAAATGCAGATATCCGAAATTAACAAGTAGTGCAATTTTTGCGTTATATACCGTAATTCTTGCGTGTCACTCACAATTCTTGCATACTCGTAATAGTACGGGAATTGTGAATAGCGTCCGGTTTTTAGCAGCGGTAACCCCAGTTCATTCCTATGTTTTAGGCGGATGACGATGAAATATTCTCAGCGTTTTAGATGTTGCAATACAAATATGTCTTTTTTAGAAATGTTGGCATGAAATTTGCTTAGTAATTGTCATGTTAAAGCATATTAAAAGTAATAATTTCGTATTATTTGAAACTATTTTTATGATTTATCGTTTTCCTTATATATTATAAAAAAACAAGTTCGGACATGTTACCTATACAGACAATCTTGAATTATGCTTATTCATCGCGCTATTAAAACGTTAATTTCAAAGACAGGCTGGTACGCCTATAACACCTATCGTAAAGGTGTGCACTACCACTTCAAATTTTCACGAGCAGCTGCGCTGTTAGATGCCCCGCGCGAAGTTATTGAAGCATTCCAGGCGAAACGTTTAGAAAAACTCCTCCAGCACGCCTACCAGACAACACCTTATTACCGTGAATTATTCAAGACGGAGACACCTGATATATCGCAAATTCCACCACTTGAGAAGCAGGATATCCGCGAACAATTCGAGAGACTCTGCTCCACAGCCTTCACAGCGGAGCAACGGATTGAGAACGCTACAGGGGGCTCTACAGGCACACCACTTAAGTTTTATCAGGATAGGAACTATTGGAATCAACGAAATCTAAGCGTCTACTATTTTGATCGCTGGGCAGGCTGGAATTTCGGGCAACCGCAATTAGTGATCTGGGGTGCCCCCACAGATTTGGAAAACGATGGACACTGGAAACATCGGGTCAACAACTTCTGGCGGAATCAGTATTGGCTCAATGGGTTTCACCTTACAGACAAAGCGATGCTCGCAGCCTTTGAACAGATGGATCAACATCCCCCGCAGACCATCCTCGCTTATCCTTCATCGCTTTACGAATTTGCTACGTTTCTCTCCGATAACGATTTGATCCCGAAATGGAATTTGAAGGGCATTATATCTTCCGCTGAGATGTTACACCCACATTACCGTGCTTTAGTTGAAATTATTTTTAAAGCGAGAGTCTATAATCGCTACGGTGGGCGGGAAGTCGGGTTAATCGGAATGGAATGTGCAGAAGGCAGGATGCATATCAACTGTCGCGATCTTTACCTTGAAATAGACAGTCCTGACCCGTACACTGCACCCGGAGAGATTCTGGTCACGCAGCTCAATAATTACGCTATGCCATTTATTCGGTATCGGATTGGGGATGTCGGTATGCTTTCAGACGAGCTGTGCCCCTGCGGTAATGGCTTACCTATTTTGGCTGAACTGCTTGGACGCACCACTGCAACTTTCCGCACGAGAACTGGAACATTGATACACGGGGGCTATTTCACACGACAGTTCTATGGTATCAAAGGCGTGAACCAGTTCCAGATAATCCAAGAGACCCTTAAGCATTGTGTTTTAAAAGTGGTTGTTAACACGCAATGGACAGAGGCAACGCGTCGTTCCCTCGTTCAGTGTATCCAGAAGGCACTCGGTGGTGATGTCGTTGTCACTGTGGAATTTGTAGACTATATTCCGGTTCCTGCGTCAGGAAAGCGGGAATATACGATTTCAAAAGTCGGTGCGGATATGGGGCCTTAAAAACCGTTACGTGCACAGAGTTCGTTGAGCGGGGCAACGCGTCTCGTACCACCCGGAAGATACCCCAAGATCATGCCGTCAATCGGCAAATTCCGATCCGCCACAACACCGGTACTCCGTTCTGCTGTTAAACCCTTAGAGAGTAGGAGATAGAAAGTATCCTTCCCCCATCCGGGTGTGGTATAGAAATTTCCCTGTCCTTTTGAAATAACCAGATCTGCCGCTGACAGTGCGTTGATGAATTCTGGTGTCGCCTGATAGAGATTGCTCCCGATCGTTATCGCGCCTGATGACAGCAATTGAAGCCCGCCATTCCGAATGGCTGCTTGAAGTTCCTGAAATTGCGGATAATTGACAATTGCGTGTAGGTCTGATAGTGTTGCGTCGTTACTGGCGTTGTCTGCTTTCCCAACAATAGAAATATGGTGTTCACAGGCGATGAGTTCCTGAATGAAAGCGATGTCAAATATCACCTCGCCGTCGTTATCAGCGAGCCAAAGAATTTGCTGGGGTTTCCCGTCAATCACCTTTTCGCGGAACGCATCGTAACAGTCGATAGTGAAAGACGTTTCGACTGCTGCGCGTAGTGCTTCAGAAAAATAGTCTGGATTCGCTCTCAATTTTTTTACAACGCGCTCGCTGCTGTAATCGATGATATTCCCAGCGACAACTAATTTCAGACGCGTCAGCCAATTATTATCCCAAAACTCCGGCAGTAGGTCGAGGGCAGTTTGTCGCGCTTTCAGTTTATCGTGATGATAGGGGTTCGGATTGCCGGTGTGGAGTGTTACCAGCTCAAAGATACTCCCCCAGAGTTCTTCGGGGGTGAGCGATTCAATAAGGTAATCGCCGTTCGCACGCTGCAGATCCAAGAGCGTCTTTACGGCATCACAGGTCGTCTGCTGTAGCTGCGCGTCGCCTGTCGCACGCGGAATGAGCTCCGCTGCACTATGCGACTGCACATGTCGCCGAAGATTCTCCCAATCCGGTAATTCCTTTTTTTCGCCAAAAGTGTAGACCCCTGGAATGTAGTCCGATGGCGCGATCTGATCAAATAACGGTTTCGGTACGGCAGGTGGAACTTGTGTGGGTGGGACACCGAGTGTCCGATCTGTCAAGATGATACCGGTGGGAATCACGGTACCGCGCGCCGCAACCCGTGACAGCTGAACGTTCCGACCCACGTGCACTGCGTCGAGTGTAGAATTTTTAATCGTGCTGCCTGTCGCGAGTCCACGTACAGGTGCCGCCAGTGTTTCTGGGAGTGGATTTGCTTCAAAGGTCGTATCGTTCGCGGAGACATCTTGCAAACCGACAGCATCGCCTACCGTTGTCGCGCCGAGCAACGTAACGTTTTCAAGTCTACAATAATCGCCAACCCGAACCTGTTCACCGAGATGCACTCTACCGATAAGATAGCACGCTGTGCCGATCTCAGTGTCATCACCCGCCAATGTTATCTGTGCAGCCGGATCGACGCGAACGCCTTTTCGCGCAAGCGATTCCCGAATCTTCGCATACAGCGCTGCTTCACCCGATAAAACATTCGACCAGCGGTTAACCCCAGACAACACCTCACCGCGATAGATAAAGGCGTTCGTTTTCAACCCATCTTCATAGCAGTGGCGAATGAGGTCGACGTGATGGCGTTCGTCGTTCCGATTTGCATGGGGTTCCAACCGATGTATCCGATCTAACAAGGCATTTTTCCGAATGAGTGTAATGCCTGTGTTGGTATATGCCTCGCCGTTGTGCCATCGGTCCCACATCTCCTGTTTCTCGGCTTCTGTCATATCGTACCACTCTTTTGTCCCCGTGAATCTTCCTTCAGCATCAAAGAAAAGTCCCCCCTTGTCCTCGACGGTTTCAGGGATTTTGCCGCATAGCGTGACATCTGCACCGGAGAGAAAATGGGAGAGGAGTGTCTGTGCGAAGATCTCGCGTTCTAAAAACGGTTCATCGCCGAACGCGACACCGATCCATTCAGCGTCGGAATCTTGGAGTTCGGGGAGTGCTGCTTGCAATGCGCCGCCCGTGCCGTTCATCTCTCCTTGGATACAGAAAATAGCATTCGGACCCAGCAGTTGTGCCACAGATCCACTTTTCTCAATCCGTGATGCCATTTGTGGATTGATGACAACAATATCGGGACGGTTGCCGGGCAGGTAACGTCGCGAGTGTTGGAGCATATTTTGTTCGCCGAAGGTGATGTCCAAGGTTTTGCTCAAGCGTCCGGTAGGATCAATCCGCGTCCCTTTACCAGCAGCGAGGACGACCCACTGCGGTGTGAGGTAGTTCTCGACAGAATCTGTCGGGAGTGTAGCGAGGAAAGTTTCAAGGACATCTATGTCTGCTGAGATTGCCGCAAGTGTATCTTCTATTTTGCAACCGAGGAGGTTTTCAAGAATTGATATTATATCTTTCGGTAGGCGCACTATTGGAATAGGCGTGTCACTGTTCATCAATTGCTTTCTCCTAATTTCGTGTGTATATTCTAAGCTTGTTCCTGTACTCGGTTAGCGCAAGTGCGATATAGTATCGCAAAGATTAAACTTCTGTGAACAATCGAAAGTATTGTTCTCTGCTCATGTTAACGGTTCGCATGTTGTTTCTGATAATGGTAACCGGCACCTCGTCGTAACGCGGAATGACGACAGCACGTTTAGCGTCGGGATGGTGATAGATAAGGTGTGATCCTTTTTGTCGAACATAACGGCAACCGAATTTTTCAAAAATCTTCACTTGGATTCGCCAGTCTGTTGGCGAAAGTGTCGGCATTAAAGACCTCCAAGTGATACGGTACGTTGATTAAAAGCAACCACCTGTTTATCAAGTTGAAGGGTCGGTTGTGAAGTGTTCAAATCATAGCCCGCGTCTTCTAAAAATGCCTTGAGTGTTCCGAGTTTTGCCGCTTCTTCTAAGTGTATTTCAATAACTTCAAGGAGGTTTTTTCGGGCTTCTTCAATATTCTTTCCACAACTCGCAACATCTAACTCTGGGCAGTAGGCGGTGTACATATTGCCTTCTTTCCAAATTTCTTCTGTTACTACCAAATTCTTCATCGTCCCCTCCATATTTATGACAATATTATAGAATCGGTTCGTCAAAATCTTTCAATGCACTTTTAACTTCAGCGTCTGACGTTTCTGTTGTGAGGCTGTTGTGAAAAAGTATTACTGAAAAAGGCCGTTTAGCTTTACAAGGCAATCTTGTAGACATGCGGTGTCTGTCAATGTGAAAGATACCTCGTCTGGACGTTCATCATCGCGAATGGCGTTATAGATGACGAGTCCATTGCCGTATATTTCTAACGTTGCTATACCCTCTTCGGGGTGCCATGTAAGATTCAGACTGCTGTCCTCTGACCAGCGGAGGTCTGGTGTCGGGATACCGGAATGATGCAGCATCTCCAGAAGAAAGAGCGCATCATTGTAGACTAATTCCGGGGCAGGGTAAAATTCACTGTCTTCTACGGGAGGGTTCTGAACTTCTTTATGGAGATTCGCGAGTTCTTGTTTCACAGAGTGCCGAAACGATGTTTTGTCGGTGGGAGAATTTTCATAGAATGTTTGCATAATGTTTTCCAATTTATGGGTTTGGTAGGCGCGCTTAGGAGACACGCCTACCCGTTTGTCCGCGATAGGTGCTAATACATGCCACTTCGCTGTAGGAGCAACGCTCACTGACTGCTGATGGCTGAGTGCCTATCTCTGTTTAAGGTGCGCCCAAGTGGTCGCTAACTTGCCGTCTGCTTCGACAGCGAGAACACCGCTGGCGAGTTTTTCAATTTCTGCTGCGTCAAGTACTCGGTTATAGATGCGCACGTCGTCTATGAGTCCAGGCCACGATGTGCCATTATTATCCTTTGCGCCTTTACCAATGAGTAATTTGGTGGCACCAGAGATTTTTCCCTTTTTACCATCGTCATTGTGTATAGGATCATCATCAAGCTCGCCATCAATATAGAGGGCCAGTTTTTCACCACTTTTCCAAGTAAAAACGAGGTGTTGCCAGTCAGTCGTTTGCACATCGCTTTTACCCTCATACGCTTGACCACCACCTGTTGTCGTAATTGCACCCTTGACAAGATTCGTACCACCTTTCGTTGCCCAACTGGCGGCATCGTAGCGTAACCCGAAAACATCATCGCCGCCAGCAGGATCTTTACCAAAGATAATACCTCTGTCGTGTCCAACTGAATCAGATTTTACCCAAACAGAAATGGTAAAAGCCTCAAGTCCGTTGATATAGTCTCCACCTTTCGCGTCTTCAACGGCAGCACCTGCACCATCAAGTGCCACAGCACCGCCAATCTTACCGCCATTCGGTTTCCATTTCGCACCCTCAATGAGTTTAGCGGCGTTGCCGTTTCCACTCTCATCAGAAGCATTTTGTCCTGAACGGTCATCAAAAGGCAAATAGATGAGTAGACCGTCATTCAGACCAGCACTTGCGACTGATGTTAGGTAAACAGTCACTACGAGTGTAATTAGTATGAACCAACTTAGGTTTCTCATTTCAATTTCCTCCTACAAGTGACGTTCTGTTAATGGAAAAAAAGGGACAGGCATAGAGAAACCTGCCCCTATAACCTTCTGTAGACGTATTTAGACGTTACATACGTCATAAGCGTGTTGCATCGCATCGAACGCGTCGCCTTTGGGACCGAATTCATGACCCACGTAAAGCTCGTATCCGGTGTTTGCGATGGCACGCATCACTGCAGGATAGTAAATTTCCTGCTCGTCATCGAGGTCGTGTCTGCCTGGATTACCGGCTGTGTGATAATGCCCGATGTATTCGCTGTAATCCGTGATGTTGCGAATGAGGTCGCCTTCCATAATCTGCATGTGGTAGATGTCGTAGAGGAGCTGCGCCCTTGGCGAGCCGACACCTTTACAAACTTCAACACCCCACTCCGTCTTATCGCACTGATAGTCGGGGTGGTTGACCTTACTGTTGAGCAGTTCGACACAGAGATTAATCTCTTTCTCTTCGGCGTATTTGATAACGCGCGACAGACCGGCTATCGTGTTATCGCGTCCCTCTTCTTCCGATCGACCTTCCCGGTTACCGGAGAAACATATCAGTCCGGGGATGTCATTTTCTGCGGCGATGTCGATATTCTTGAGGAGTTCGTCTTCTATCCGGTCGTGGTTGCTTGGGTCGTTCAAGCCAGACGGCAGGGATGAGTGTCCACTGATAATCGCAACACGCATCCCGTGATCCTTGACAACGGGCCAGAGTTCTGGGGAAAGCATCTCAACGGATTTGTACCCGATTTCAGCGGCTTTCTTGATAACGTCTATGGGATCTCTGCCACGACTGAAACCGCCAAAGCAGATGGATTGATTAATTGGCATAATTCTCTCTTTCTTTGAAGTAGTAGGCACGCTCCACCGTGCCGTGACGGCGCGTATGTGCCGATTGTTTTCTACAAGTCAACAGCCTTACCGGTGCGGAAGGATGTACTCGCTGCGAGCATGATACGGAGCGTCTCTAAGGCATCGCTGTAAGGCGATAGAATTTCGGAGGCATCACCGGTTTTCACGGCATCAATAAAGACACGATCGCGGTCTTGTCCACCATCACCAGGCAGCGGTTCTGTCTCCCCGCCTCGGTTGACGTTATTCGGACCGCCAACGGTGACAACGAGTCCACGTGTAAACACTTCAAGATGGACACGACCGAAACCTTCCATGGCGCAAGCTGAGACGATGTTCGCAACAGCCCCGTTTTTAAACTCGATATTCACCATGCTAATGTCATCTATATCATAGTTCTCAACATGCGTCATGCTACCGCTTGCGGCGACACCGTGTACGGTTTTACCGTCGCTATCGACGAGGAACCGTGCGAGATCAAAGATATGCGTTGTCTGTTCGACGTGTTGTCCACCCGATTCTGCGCGAACGCGCCACCACGGTGTGCCGGGCATACCGCCGATCCAGTAACCGAGCGCACCGAGAATTTGTGGTTGTTCTTCGAGCATCGCTTTCGCATTCTGCGCGTTGCCACCATACCGCCAGTGGTAACCAACACTTGTAATCACGCCGCTCTGTTCAACGTATTCATTGATGATGATTGCCGGTTCTAATTCGGAGTGGATCGGCTTTTCGATAAACATCGCGATGCCCTGTTCACAAGCGATGCGTTCTTGTTCGCCGTGTGCAAAGGGCGGTGTGCAGATATAAACCGCGTCCAGGTCTTCTTTATCGTACATGACACGATAGTCGGTATAAGCGTTTCCACCGAATTCTTCGGCACGTGCCTTCGCACGGTCTTCTGAAATATCGCACATCGCACAAAATTCAACGTCCTCAAAGTTATCTTTAAGGTTGTTCATGTGCGCACCCGCCATACCGCCGGTTCCGATAAAACCGAGTTTCACTTTGTCCATATTTTCTCCTTAAAAATGGGTATTCCAAAATCCCTAAGTTTTACTGCTATAGTTTAACAAAATCCGCTGTTATATAGCAAGCAATTTATTTTAATGGTTATCAGTCTTCAGTGCGGTTTTTCTGCGAAAAACCTTTCAGTTTTCAGTGGTTCCCAGTTACCAGATGTGTCCTTTCTGGGAACTGGACACTGGACACTGGACACTGGACACCACTTCTTTACTGAAAACCGACGACTGAAAACTGAAAACTGCAATTTATTTTCAATTGTGTTATAATATTTTAGATGACTGTCAGCGGTCAGTAATTATCAATCAGTGGGGTGTGTCGTTGTCATAAGCGTTTGTGGCTGCTACAATGATTCTTTACTGACAGCCGACAACCGATAGCCGATAGCCAAAATAGGAGGGCACTATGGGTTTCAAATTTGGATATAGTACGTTACGCTGGCAACAACCTGATTTTGAAGAACTGTTGACACAACTCAAAGACGCGGGTTGGGACGGGTGGGAGATGCGTCAATCCTTGGATTGGGTCGGCACACCGCAGCGGATCCGACAGGTCTGTGATAATGTTGATCTACCCGTCGCTGCCGTCACAGCACGCGGGCTGCCGATCGACAAAAACCCGGAACAGATGGAACTCAATAAACGCCGAATCGACTTCGCCGCAGAGGTTGAGGCAGACTGTTTCATGTTCATGGGGGCAGGCAAACCGCAGGATCGTCCCGTCGATAGTTCCGACCTTGCAGCACTCGCTGATGTTTCCGAAGACTGGGCAGAATACGCCGCACAATACGGTTTGGACGTTTGTTACCATATCCACACGAATACCACCGTTGATTCGATTGACGACTGGGCGAAATATATGAGCCTGCTCCGAAAGTGTAAGCTATGCATAGACGTGTCGCATTCCGCACTCTGGGGCTACGATCCGATTGCGTCCATTCGACGGTATAGCGATGTCCTCGTCTATGTCCATCTTCAGGATTATTCAGGTTACACAGGCGGAGATGGTACATCTTACGACGTGGACTGGGTTGATGTCGGTGCTGGAAATGTGATGGATTTTCCAGGCATCATGTCTACCTTAGCGGAACTTAATTATGATCGGTGGATTACGGCGTGCCCGGGTATGGTCGAAGACCGTTCAGATGAAGAACGGATGACAGTGAATCGAGAGTATTTACGGCAATTGGGTTATTAATCAAGACGGGAGACAAATTATGTCAGTGACCCCGCCTTAAAAGGCGAGGCTTGTCCAGTCCGGTAGCCAAATCTATAGACTGGACGAGGGCAACTCATTGACTACAGTAATATATCACAGTATCTCGGTGTGGCAGCTGAAACAACGGTTATTAAACGATATGCCAAACTGGTAGTAGGTATATCTAAGGATGCTCCCAAAGTCTTAACCCCCTTGGATACTGTGATCTGTAAGGGGCAACATATACCTACGAAAGTAGAGAGCCGAAAGGTCATTACCTGTTTTTCTGAACAGCACCGGGTCAGATTGGATTGGAGATGGTGACAGCACTTCCAAAAAGAAGCAGCCCACTGTGAGAAAACGCCCACGAGTTCGTGGCGAAAAAACAACTCGCACCCCACTTCGGGGAATCTACACCAAAAAAGGAGTGGTGTTTCCTCCCCTACCTAAAGGTAGGGGTTTCCACACCGAAAATTTTGATGAACAAACCGGCGGGCAATATCCGCTCTATTCTTGCTACCGATTGTGGTAGCACTACGACAAAAGCAATTCTGATTGAAAAACGCGGGGACGAGTATCAACTCATCGTGCGTGGCGAAGCACCGACGACTGTTGAAGCACCCGTTGAAGATGTAACCGCGGGCGTTATCAATGCCATTACCGAAGTTGAGGAACTCGCCGGACGTAGACTCCTTGATAACGGGGTCATCGTAAAACCACAAAACGGGGATGCGGGTGTTGATATCTATATTTCGACGAGTAGTGCGGGTGGGGGGTTGCAAATGATGGTAGCCGGTGTTGTCCGGAACCTTACAGGCGAAAGCGCGGAACGTGCTGCGCTCGGTGCTGGCGCGATTGTCATGGATGTCATCGCCTCTAACGACAAACGTCTCCCACACGAAAAGATTGAGCGCATCCGACATCTCCGTCCGGATATGCTACTCCTTTCTGGGGGGGTTGATGGCGGGACGACTTCACACGTTGTTGAATTAGCTGAAATTATCGCTGCTGCGCGTCCGAGACCACGGTTGGGTATTGCTTATGAACTCCCGCTTATCTATGCGGGGAATATAGACGCCCGGGAATCGATTCAAGAACGCTTACAAGAGGTCATGGCACTCCAGTTAGTAGATAATCTGCGTCCTGTTTTAGAGCGTGAAAACTTGATGCCGACACGCCACAAAATTCAGGAACAGTTTCTTGAACATGTCATGGCACACGCCCCCGGTTACAAGCGGCTTATTGACTGGACGGATGCCCCGATTATGCCGACTCCTGGTGCAGTCGGTGAAATTATACAGACTGTTTCCAATCAGCAGAATATTGAAGTCGTTGGTGTGGACATCGGCGGTGCAACGACGGATGTCTTCTCCGTTTTCAAAAATAAGGAAGCGGAACCGGTCTTTAACCGGACTGTGAGTGCGAACCTCGGTATGAGTTACAGCGTTTCAAATGTCCTCGCTGAAGCCGGTTTAGAAAACGTGCTACGGTGGGTCCCGTTTGATATTGAAGTGGGGGATCTGCGTAATCGTGTCAAGAACAAGATGATTCGTCCGACAACGATTCCGCAAACCTTGCAAGAGTTGATGCTGGAGCAAGCGATTGCGCGTGAGGCACTCCGCCTTGCGTTTGAACAGCACAAACAACTTGCAGTTGAATTGAGGGGGGTGCAGCAACAGCGTACGATCTCTGAAGCCTTTGATCAGACGGAAAGTGGTCAAACGCTTGTGAATATGCTCGCCTTGGATATGCTCATCGGCAGCGGGGGTGTTTTATCGCACGCGCCGCGTCGGCAGCAGGCGATGCTTATGATGATAGACGCATTTCAACCCGAAGGCATAACGCATCTTGCCGTTGATAGTATCTTCATGATGCCACAACTCGGTGTGCTTGCGCAAGTCAACCCTGAAGCCGCTACACATGTCTTTGAACGAGACTGTCTCATCCACTTAGGAACCTCTATCGCGCCGATCGGTAGAGGGCATACCGGGGACGAGTGTCTCAGCATCGAAATCAGTGGCGAAGATATACCACCAACACGTGAAGATATTCAGTTCGGTGAACTCCGTCGCTATCCGCTGCCGTTGGGTGAGAAAGCGACCTTGAAACTCCAACCAGCACGTCGGTTTAATCTCGGTGCGGGGAACGGACACCCTATTGAAACAGAAGCGATGGGCGGTGTTGTTGGTTTGGTGGTTGATACCCGCGGCAGACCCTTTGAAATGACCACAGACCCCGAACAACGCGTCGCGCAACTCACGAAGTGGCATACTGCTTTGGATGCTTATCCGACCGGATGAAGAAAGTTGTCGGTATCGTGAAAGGAGGCGCGAAACTCAAGAATCTCTTAAAACTAAATAACCCTGACGCAACAAGGAAGTACACTTGACAAATCCAAATGAGCACGTTAAAATATTTTTACATATTCTATCAAAGGAAACAGTAAACACTGATGAAAAGTTTTTATACCTTTATCACGCTGGCAACGGCTTTTACTTGCTTGTTCTTGGTCGGTATTGTTCATTTGGCATTTGCGCAAGGAGAAGTCAACATTGAAGGCGGACCCCTGGGGGAATGGGATCTCCTGAAAAGTCCACCGGAAGCGGATGACCTCAACGAAGACCACTCTGGGGTCGCAACTTGGATTACCAAGTGGTACGGACCCAATGGCAATTACGAGGAAAATGGCGGTTTCCACATCTCAGCACCGAGGGACCTCATCGCTGATGGGACTAACAGACTCCTAACGCAGACGAAACTCTCAACATTTGAGGGCGTGAACCTGACACAAAAGGTTGATGTGAACTGGCCAGCAAAAAACGGCGGGAAGCGTAACTGGACAGTTTTTGAACTTGACCCCACAAATCAAGACAATATGAACAGAAATGGTCCCGCCGATTTTATTGACTTTTACGGGATTATTGTTATTAACGCACCTATTGAGATGACCTCCGTTATGTCCCCCGCGCATGATGACTACGCACAGATTTGGATTAACGGTGAGAAATGGTACAACAACGCCAGATGGACAGGTGGCGCGCAAAAAGTCAACTACAACATTGAAGTCAAGCTGAAAAAAGGTGCGAATGTCCTGCTCTACAGATGTGGAGAGAGCGGCGGCGCGGCTTATGTCAACCTCCACTTTGACAAAAAGACACACGACTCGGTCAGAATCTATCCTAACAAGTCGGATAGTCAAGAGACTTTCTTTGAAGAAATCGGACGCGCCTTCAATGTTGAACCCGCTCACAAGTTGGCAACTACCTGGGCAATTATTAAAAAGAGGCATTGAGGGGTCGTATCATGTGGGATAAGTGTCTTATCTGCTTTTTAATCTTGTGCTCAATTACGCTTACCGGATGGATCGGCGGTTGGACGCGCACGATGAAAACCGGGCACGAGGCATATTCACATGGGAACTACGATGCGGCACAAATCGCTTTTCAAGAGGCAACGTTTCAGAAGCCTGATAATCCGGTTGCTTATTATAATCTCGGCACCGCGCACTATAGAGGCAGTAGGTTTGGCGAAGCGATACAGGCGTTTCGGGAAGCGTTAGCAAAGCACAGCGGAAAAACCGAGAACATGCTAAATCTGGCGCATATCTATTACAACTTGGGAAATGCGCAATTTAAAACCGGTGATTTCGGACGCGCGATTGATGCTTACAGGCACTCGCTCCGTTTGCATCCACAGGATGCCGATGCGCAACACAACCTTGCATTGGCACTTCGACTCGCGCAGCAACAAAAGGATTTGGCACAACAGCAGCGTGCAAATCAGAACGCGGCACCGCAAACCGAACCGAACGATATTGGCGAAGCGGAGGCACTTCAGCTCCTAAAACGTTTTAGTAAGAATGAAAATAGGCTACGGCAAAAATTACTGCAACAACAGCGCAAAAGCGGCCCTCGACGTGAGAAGGATTGGTAAACTTCAGAGGGATGGAAAGATGGAAGAACGGAAGAAGGGAAGAAGGGAATGGAAGGATGGGTACCCACCCTTCCACTCTTCCACTCTTCTACTCTTTTTCGTCGGTATCGTTTTCATTTTCCTTGCAACAAAAGCACAAAGCCAGGAGATCAATGTCGCTGCTGTGGTAAACCCACGTCAGATTCAGCTCGACGAGAAAGCACGGTTGGACCTCACCCTTTCAGGCGATACCAGTATCACGCACATTGAAGCACCGAAGTTCAATTTTCTGCCTGCGTTCCTTGCAGTCCCGCTTCACTCTGAAACGACACCCCGATTGGCATCCGATAAGATTGCCGTTTCTATGGCGTGGGCTTATGAACTGATCCCGCAGGCAATCGGCGATTTTTCGCTCCCTGATGTCCGTTTCGCCTACCAAGGCACGACCTATTTTGCGAATCCTGGATCCATTCGAGTCAGTGGTGCTGACACTTATACAGATGTTTCGACGCGCAGCGTTCATCAAGTTGAAGCCGAAGTGAGTACCGCCGAACCGTATCTCAACGCGCCGCTGACCTACACCTTTCGTTATCTCTATACCGCAGTACTGCCGACGCAAGCATCGCCAACCCCACAACTCCCTGCATTCCCCGATTTTTTAGTTGAGGAACTGCCACCGCTGTCGCCGCAAACCCAGCGCATCCGTGGGAAAACATTTTGGGTGCAGGAACAGGTGCGCCGGTTATATCCACAGCGGACGGGACAGATTGTCATTGAACCTGCGACATTAATACTCCCTGTCCCGCGTGGACGTAAGACGTTGAAAACGAAACCCCTGAAACTGACTGTCCAACCCTTGCCTGAAGTCGGAAAACCTGCACAGTTCAGCGGTGCCGTTGGTGAATACCAAATTTCCGCTTATGTGGATCGCAGTGCTATAGAAGCAGGACGTGCCCTCACGTTGTCGGTGCAGATCTCTGGACGGGGCAGTATGCAAACGGTCACGGCTCCGAAACTGCCAGCAATCCCCGGTGTCGTTGTGAGCGGACCCAACCTCGTTGAAGACGCCGCACCGACAGTCCGAACTTACGCTTATGCCTTAGTTCCCGCGCGATCTGGAACGCTGCGTATCCCTGCGATTGCGTATATCTACTTCGATCCGAGCCGTGCGGTTTATGCAACGGCACAGACAAACCCTATTCCTGTTTCCGTGCGTCCGAACCCAAACGCTGCCGCTGCCGTTGATACTGAGGCTGCATCGTGGTGGATTTGGATAATCGTCTTTGTTGTGGGACTTCTCGGTGTGTTGGTCGCAGGCTTTCTCTGGTATCGTGTGAGGGTTCAAAAGTTTACGGATGCAGCAGTAAACCCGACCGCCGGAACGGTGCCGGTTAACAACGGCGAACCGAAAGGACAAAAAGGGCGAAGGACAGAAACAGAAACCGCACCGCCTATTTCAGAAGCACGCGATGCGCTTATGGCACTTGCCCGCAACGATTCCACGGATGCGGCGACAGCATTTGCGAATACACTCGCACAGACCTTGTATCAATATCTTGAGGACACGCTTGGACTGACACAACGCAATATCGACACGGCGCGTGATGCCTGCATGCAAGCCGGTGTCTCCGAACAGATACTTGAGGAACTGGTTGATCTCCTTACGAAATGTGATTATCATCGCTTCGCCCCTGTGCCGCTCACGGCGAACGAACGTAGCACGTTAATCGCACGCGCCGAAGCGGTTATCAGCAACATTGAAACTCTTCTGATAACTGATAATTGATAACCAATAATTCTATTAGAACTTACACAGACAGGCGATAAATCGCCTTACTACAAACAGATTAACTTTAGAATATGTCTGTTTCTCAAGATCAGTCGGGTTCGTAGTAGCGCAATTCATTGCGCGTTGCGTAAATCCTGTCTATAAGGAACTGCTAATATGGATATATTTACGGATATTTTCTGGCTCTTTGTTCGCTGGCTACACGTTATTGCGGCTGTTGTATGGGTCGGCGGTAACCTCATTTTAGCGATGGTAATCGTCCCGCACTTTAGGCAGAGCTTGCCGCCTATCGAACGTATCAAACTCTTGACGCAGATCGGCAAACGGTTTGAACCTGTTGTTTGGGGGTGTATCGGTGTGTTGTTTTTTACCGGTCTCATCAACATCTTTTATGCTGTAGACATCACCTCTTTAGCCCCGATCTCGGATACGTTTATGCGTACCCTCCTCATCAAAATCGTCCTTTTCTTCGTGTTGATTATCCTCACGGTGTTGCACAGCATGATCTTTGCCCCTCGATTGGCAGCAGCGATTGCGGATTTAGATCCGACACTCGAAGAACTCCCTCCAGAAATCAAGCCACTCCGTACGCAGATGTCGGTTGTATCGAGTCTGATGGGTGTCGTTTCGTTGCTCATCCTGCTGGCTGCGGTTGCCCTTCGGATGGGGATATAATATAGTCATCAGCCATCGGCTGTCAGCCATCAGTAATTAATTGTCTGAATGCAGGTTGCATTTGGGGTTTTTGCTTGGGGTTTTTGCTTGGTGTCTTGATAGGGTGTTTCTGCGGATTTCTTCAAGTGCGCCGCAAATCGCGGATTGTCGCGAATGACGCGGATTTTAAGAGGTTTCTGGTCGTGTGATATTTTTCGTGCCGTCGGAAAGGGAACAGTCAAAGGGCGACGAGCGGATTATTATTACAAATTACGGGCTTTTCTGGCACTCTCAGCATCTTCCCTGAGGTCCTCAGATGTTTCCCCGAAGGGCGAGAGACCGTGCTTTCCCATCGCGTATATAAACGCTTCACGAGACATTCCCGCCAAACGCGCGGAGAGCCCTGTGCTGAGTTCTTCGCGGTCATACGCTTTTAACGCCAACTTTAGACGCGCACCTTCCTCAAATTCGGGTATCGGTTTGTCCGGACAGAGCATATCCACAACATCTGCAGGTAATTGAATACCGGTTTTCTGCGTAAACGCTGCGATACTCCCATAACGCGTGTAAAATAGCGGGCGGATATCCACACGCAAGATCGCCGCGACCGTCCAATCCGCTTTTGTTTTTTTCCAGTGCTGATAATGTAGATAAGCAACACCGGCGTGTCCATACGCTAACCCCGCATCCGAATCAAGTTTTATGGCGATATGAAAGTCGTCCAGGGCGTGTTGAATATCCAACCTGTCAAGGTAGAGGCCGCCCCGATTGGTATACGCCTCGGTGAGTTTCTGATTCAAACCTATCGCCATCGTATAATCTTGGATCGCATAAATCGTTTCGCCTTTTAGTTGATACGCGATGCCGCGGTTGTTATACGCCTCGGCGTAGTTACGCTTACATTGGATTGCTCTGTAGGACGCGCTCCATGCTTCGTCGACTTCACCTTTTTTCAGGTAAGCGAGTCCGAGATTATAATGGGCATTGGCATAATCCGGTTTGAGATCTATCGCTTTACTGAAAGCCTCAATCGCTTTGTTCTGTTCACCTTTTTGGCTATAGGCAATACCGCGGGTGTTGTGTGCTTCCGCCTCGGCAAAGTTCGGGTGCTCTATCGGTTTAGGAAATTCGCCGACAGTGATGCTATATCCACACTGATATTCGTGTGCAAAGCCGCAATGAGAATAGAGATCAAGATCTCTGTTATTTTTCATAAGGTAACTCCTCAGCAGCTGCCTTTCGTGCTTTCGATATGCGCGAGATAATCACCATCCTCGTCGAAAAACACGTTAACCATGAAACCATCAAAATCGTCGGGGTTATTCTTTTTCATGCTATAATTTTAACCGTTTACCTAACAAAAATCAACCCAAATAGCATTGTAGGCAGTGCTATTTAGTTTTCCCGTCTGTATCCGACGTTTATGTAGAATAAACTGTTAGTTTGTTCCGCAGTGCTACACATTCCATGAAAACCGGTAATGCAATATCATTATTTGGAAATGGTATGACAATTATTCTCCTGACTGATGATGGCTAATTCATCTGGTGCCATCACAACGGATGTGTCCGAGCTCAATTTTGCGTAAGTCCTGTTGCCTTATCGAACCAGTATGGAATCGAAATAGGCTGAAGATCACAAACTCACAGTTTATGGTACATGGTTTCTAAGCAAACCTGTTTGGAATGTGTTGCTGATCAGTAAGCGTTGGACAATTTTCGGTAAATTTGTTTGAACGTGAATGGCACCCAAGATATCCTCAAAGTCTATGTATCCTTTCAGAACATATAGCACTCCGCTGGCGTGCGGAAGGGTTTGGTGCAGTAAGTTATTTTCTATCAAAACCTATAAAATTTACACACATTTTATTTGACTTTTGGCAAAAAATGTAGTATAGTTAGAGTATCAGGTTGGAAACCAGCATTACGAGCGTTACCGCTTGGTAACGTGCTGGCTTCCTCTCACCCGTAAGCAGATAAAAGCCTGATACCTCATATACCATGAACAATTTACGAACACAGCAGATAGCACTCAATCCCAATAACAAGCAGTCCACGCTCATGTCTCAACATTGTGGCTATGCCCGTGTTGCGTATAACTTCGCTCTGTCGTCGTTGAAAGTCGGATTAGACGACGATGAATGGCGAAGTCATATTGACATTAAGCGTGAGTTCAACGCCGTCAAATACGATAAGTTTCACTGGTGTAAAGACCTCTCACAAAACGCGTCCAAGAATGCGATACACAATCTTGGAGACGCAGTTACACGCTGGAAAAAAGGACAAAACAAGTTTCCCGTCTATAAGAACCGAAGTGGTAAATGCTCCTACCAAGCAGATAACGGCGAAGGAACTGTTGAAGTCTATAAAAAGCGTATCAACTTGCCTAAAATCGGTTGGATACGCATGCGTGAAGTATTACGATATAGTGGCGAAATCACAAAAGTCGTTGTGTCTAAACATAACGATACGTGGTTTGTATCTGTTACCGTGAGACGACTCGACAGCGATAACTACAAGCACCAACCCGCTCTCTTTGACGATAGGCAGCCGATAGGCATTGACGTAGGTATCAATACACTTGCGACATGCTCTAATGGCGATACCTACGATAATCCCTGACCGCTAAAGCGATATGAGCGAAAGTTAGCACGTGCGAACCGTCAGCTCTCTCGTAGACAGAAAGACAGTCAGAACTGGTACAAAGCAAAGAAACTGCTATCAGGTGTGCATTATCGTATCGCTTGTATCCGAAATGACGCTCACCACCAAGCAACAATCCGTATTGTTCGCAAAGCAAGTGCTATCGGTATTGAGACCCTGAATATCGCTGGCATGCTCAAGAACCGAAAAATAGCAAAGGCACTATCGGATTCAGCACTTGGTGGCTTTCTGTCTAAACTTAAATACAAAGCAGATAGGCGTGGTCTACCGATACACGAGGCAGATAGGTTCTTTGCCAGTAGTCAGACGTGTAGCAACTGCGGACACAAGAAAGCAGACTTGACACTCTCTGAATGGACATATCAATGCCCCGCATGTGGATATGAGATAGACAGAGACCTCAACGCTGCCTATAACCTGTGTCCCGCTTGATCTCTAACCGTCGCCACGAGTTGCGAGGAGACGCTAAACGCCTGTGGAGTTTCTGTAAGACCTTGTTTGAAGGCGCGAAACAACGAAGCAGGAATTATGGCAGAAACTAAAAGAACACTGTGGAGCTTATAGGTTTTTGAGGTTTTGTTAAGTCCTAAACAACGGTTCTGTGAACGTCTGAAACTTTTGGAAAATATGCGGCACCGTGAAACCGCAACGATCACGCTATACGCATTGTCCAAACTTTAGTACTGAGTACTGAAAACTGAAAGATTTTTTCATGCCTCACAGTGAGAGAAAAATCGTACTGCGGACTATTTGCATCAATACAGCACAAATCTCATAAAATAAATTTGCCTTTACAACTTATATGTGTTATCATATATAATGTATACTAAAATTAAGACCAAACACGAGCATCCTATAATCCCGATTTGCGGCGTACTTGAAGAAACACCCCAGCAAAAACCCCAAATGCGATCTGCATTCAGACAAACAAAATGTTACACTTTCTACCAAATTATTTTTTTTGCATTAAAAAAACTGACACCGAAAACACCTCAGAAACCAGACACCACGTGGGTTCACACGGACAAACAAAAAACATGCAATGTTACACTGGTGTAACATTTTCAGGCATCCACATCAACAAAATGCATTAAGCCAAATCGTCGCGAAAAAAAAACGGAAATCACGTCACATTCCCACGCTACACGTGGATTCTGCACGTCACAGTGACGTTACGAACGTCACATTAACTGTCAGTGTTCCGTTATAAAATTTCATAGCAGCTTTCATAGCAACCTTCGATAGAACCGCCAAAAACCTACTTGTAGCATGGATTCATAGCATTTCACAAATTTCATAGTTTCCTGATTTGCTATGAAAACTGTGAAATTTTACACAACGACTCCAATCCAGTAAATCATTAGGAAGGTAGGAGACGCTCGAAATCAGGGGGACCGGAAAATAAAGAAAAGTAAATAGGAGACAATAAACAGAACGTTCACGATGACCAGCACCCATCGCGCAAATCGGGTTTTGAGTCTCGGAAAGAGATAGATGGAGGCGGCGAGGATGACGATTCTTTCAATGGGTGCGAAGATGTTGGCATGGTGTACATCATCCCAATAGGAGATGGGGCTTTCAAAGGCGAAATCGGAGAGTGGGTAGAAATGGCGGTGTCCGTCGTCGTGGTGCGTCAGGAAGTCGAAACCGCAATGGATCAGTAGACTCCACGCAAAGACGGTTATTTTCTCGGAGTTCAGTAGGTAGTACCCGATCCCTAATAGAATCAGGATCAGTGGGACGGAATTGAAAATATCGAAGAAATTTTGCCACGCTTCTGTGAAATATACGGAATCCCAAAGTTCACGCTGCGGCGTTTTGCGGATGATGCTTTCGATGATGAAGAAGATAAAGATCGGTAGATCGGGTAGCACGGCACCGATAAAGGCGTAGGAGTGGAGGAACGGTTTGTCTCGCTTGGAGAGGAGTGCTATATTCAGGATGGCGTGTGATTGTGTTGTCATAGTCGTTGGCTGATGGTTTACGTCGGATCGCGAGCACAGCTCGCTCCTACGGCATATAAAGATTATAGCATAGTTGCGTAAATTCTGTTTAAAAAACTGGATATTTTGAGAGATATTGATATAATAGCGGGACGTTCTAACCAAAATCCTATATAGGGTTCAGATGAAGTTCAAGCCGCGTCCCGCACTCTATTTTCTTATTCCGTATCTACTCGGCATCATTGTAGGGAGATGGTTATCCGTCCCGTCGCTGTGGCTTTGGATTGCTGTGCTGCTTTGCCTGATCGGTAGCATTGTGACACGGCACCGGAGGCGTTATCTCTGCTACGGGTTGCTGCATCTCGCCGTTTTTGCTGGTGGTATGCTCCGTTTGGAAACCGCTTCGTATTCACCGATTCCGCCACACTTTTACGATCAACCGATCAGTTTCTCTGGCACGACGACATATCAACCCGAACGCGGGGAGGCGTGGGATGCGTGTTACGCCACTGGCAAACTGCAGCTGCTGTCGGATCCAACACAGCAGGTGTCGGCGAAATTTCTCATCAGATTTCAAAAATTGGTGCCGCTTCGCTACGGTAGACACATAACGCTCACAGGTGTTCTGCGTCAACCGCAAGCCAAACGCAATCCCGGCGGATTTGATTACCGCGCTTACCTGGCACGGCAAGATGTTGTCGGTATCATTGATGCGAAAGGGCTGCTACGGATAGATGAACAGGGCGGATTTTTGCCTTTAAGTTGGATAGAGGCACTCCGTATCCGTACAGAACGCCTTATTGACAGTATCTATACGACTGGATCAGGGACAGTAGAACCTTCGCTGCACGCACAGTTGCTCAAAGGCATCTTACTCGGCAAACGGAGCGACCTCCCCACCGAGACGTTAGACATCTTCCGAAACAGCGGCACGTTTCATGTGCTGGCGGTTTCAGGTTTGCACGTCGGTCTCGTCGCGATGTTCTGCTACTTCGGGTTCGGATGCTTTCGGTTCCCACAAAAAGTCCTTTGTCTGTTGACGATCTTAGCAGTGCTTATTTACGCATCTCTGATCGGTTTTCGTCCGTCTGTCTTCCGTGCGTCGTTAATGGCGATCCTCTTTCTTTTTGCTACCCTTATTGACCGAGATGCGGACCTCTTCAATCTGTTGGCATTCGCTGCGTTGGTGTTGCTCCTTTTGAATCCGCAGCAGGTGTGGGATGTCGGGTTTCAGTTGTCTTTTGTCGCTGTGGTTTCAATTGTCTATTTCGTTCCGAAAATGGAGGGCCCACTGCGTCGGTTGTGGGAAAATGGAGACGGCTCGTCTTCACAGGGTAGCGTTCCGGTCTTGACGAGATGCAAGAACGCCGCAGTTAAATGGCTCGTCCTCTCCTATCTTGTGACGCTTGCAGCACAAATTGGGACAACACCGTTGATCGCCTACCACTTTTTCCGAGCCTATCCACTCGGTTTCATCGTGGGCCCGTTTGCCGTCGGGCTTGTCTCGCTTATCGTTGCCGTGGGTATGGTCTCCGTATGCGTCGGTTTTATCTATCTTCCGTTTGCGAAATTGATTGCTCTCCTTAACCATGCGATTATCTCGGTTTTCTTGACCCTGATCGGAACGTTTGGTCAGACGTGGGGTGTTGTGAAATTAGCACCACCGACATTTGGTCTCTTTGTGCTATATATCGGTCTGTGCTTGGGTATTGCGCACTGGCGATATGTCCATAAGCATCGGAGAACTGCAAGCCTCATTGGGTTGTCTATTTTTGCCATTTGGGTCTGGGATGCGGCGTTCCATGAAAGGGGCAAGTTGTTGGAAGTCGTCACGCTTGACGTTGGGCAAGGCGACGCGACGTTTGTTCGGTTCCCTGACAATCGGACGCTGTTGATTGATGGCGGTATCCAGCGGTCATATTACGACGAGAAGCGGCAGAGGCTCGTTGATTATGATGTCGGTAAACGTGTGATTGAACCTTACCTCGATTTTCGCGGGATTCGGAAACTGGACATGGTGGTGTTGACGCATCCGGACATTGACCACGGGGGTGGACTTGGGTATATCTTGGAAAATTTTGAAGTCGGACGTGTTCTCGGTATATCGGATATACCGCTCAATTCTCAGACGCATCGACGACTGCACGCTATTGCAAACGCACATAACATCCCTTATTCGTTTCCGTTCGCTGGAAGGATTGAACTCACACCGACAGCAACTTTGAACCTATTGCATCCGATAGATGCTGCCTCAACGAATCTGCTGGATCAGGACAAGAACGACGATTCTTTGGTCATTAAACTCACATATCACGAAGTAGACATCTTGTTCACTGGGGACATCGGTCAGAAAGCGGAGGCTCGGCTCATCGCGTCTGGACAAGATTTGCGTTCTGAGATACTGAAGGTACCGCATCACGGGAGCAGCACATCGAGCAGCGCACAGTTTATAGATGCAGTCGAGCCGCGTTATGCGATCTTCTCACTCGGTCAGAGCAGTCAGTATCAATTTCCGCATCCAGATGTGGTGGCGCGGTATCGCGCGCGTGACTGTGTGCAGGTCCGAACCGATGCATTCGGTGCGATTACACTCCGTACCGATGGCAAACGGTGTTGGATTGAGGGGGTAAAATAGTTATCAGTTTTCAGTACGATTTTTTCTACGAAAAATCTTTCAGTTTTCAGTTAAGAGGATTCTTGTGGCAGTTGAGGTTACTGGTCAAGCAACAGCACACTTCTTTAACTGTTCTCGCTGCGAAGCATGATAACTGATAACTGACAACTACTAAAACTATCCCCCTGGCGCGATGGCGATGCGGATCTCGTCCTGACGCATTGCGTGTTCAAAGGCTTTGTTGATGTCCTTTAATGGGTATGTTTGGCCAATGAGTTCTGCAAAAGGGTAGCGGCCCCGGTTTTCTTCTACAAAACTGAGTGCAGTGCCGAGTGCGGTGTAATGGTAGTTGTGAACGCCTCGGAGTGTCACACATTTTGTAACAATCTGGTGAGCATCTATAGAAGTATGCGCGTTTGGATAGACGTAGCCGAGTGTTAAAACGCGTCCACCGATTGCCGCCCATGTAGCGAGGTTCGGTAAGCCACTTATTGCACCGCTAACTTCTACGCCGAGGTCAACGCCTCGTCCGTTTGTAAGTTGTTTTAGCGCGGCATCAATTTCTTCAATGGATACTTTTTCTGGGTTGAAGGTGTGCGTCGCCCCGAAGCGTTTGGCAATCTGCAAGCGTTCTTCGTTGATGTCTACAACTGCAACGATATTATAGTCCAGTTCCTGCAAATAGCAGGCTGCATAGATGCCTAACATCCCCGCACCGTGGATGACAGCCGACTCGTTAGGCTGTGTGCCGATGGTTGTTAAGCCGTTGACTACGGTTGCAAAGGCACAGTTGACCGGCACCGCTTCTCCATCTGTTACGCCGTCAGGAATGTGATAGACAGCCGTCCCCGGGTGCAATTGGATATGACTGGCGAATCCGCCTGACAAAGTGCTGGAGCCTTCGCTGCGTGCGTGTCCGTATTTGAAGAGCGTCTCGCATTTCTGCGGGAGTTTCCGATGTGTACAATAGTCACACGCGCCACAGGAAGCCATGAGACTCCACGTGACACGGTCGCCTTCGTGTAGCGGTTTGCCTGTTGCGGATTGGAGATGTGTCGGTGCTGCAATCGTACCGACGGCTTCATGTCCAAGTACACAGGGCGTATCTGCCCCGCGGCGACCTGAAACTGTGTGGAGATCGGAACCACAGATAGTCGCGAGAGAAACGCGAATAAGCGTACGCTCTGAAGTGATCCCGACAGGTATTTTGGAGACCTCAAAAGGTGTACCTGTCCCGTGAAATTGGGAAATCTGTGCTGATATTTGCATTGGATGTTTTCCTTGAAGTATGGTTTTAGTCCTTTCAAGTATGCAATTTTTGATGTATCATGTCAACAAATTTAAGAGTTATCAGTTGTCAGAGGAATGGTTATCGATTATCGGTTATCAGTAAAGCAGTGGTTTCCAGTGTCCAGTGTCCAGTTGCCAGAAAGGACACATCTGGTAACTGGACACTGGTAACCACTGAAAACTGACAACCGTTTTAATTTGACAATACCACAGGGATTCCGTATCATATAGTATAACTTTTTATGAGAGATAAGGGATAAGAGATAGCAAATGAATAAAACGGCTGAAGTTCTGATTGAAGCCTTGCCTTACATCCGCCACTTTTATGATCGGCGGATTGTCATCAAATATGGTGGTGCCGCGATGGATGATAACCTACTCATTCACTCCGTCATGCAGGACATCGTTTTGATGAAATATGTCGGCATTCGACCAATTATCGTTCACGGCGGTGGTCCTCGGATTACTGCATGGATGGACAAAATCGGAAAAGTCCCAGAGTTTGTACAAGGACTCCGTGTAACCGATGCGGAAACGGTTGAAATTGCCGAGATGGTGCTCGGATCCATTAACAAAGAAATCGTATCGCGTATCAATCAGCACGGCGGGAAAGCGATTGGGCTCTCTGGGAAAGATGCTAATTTGATTCTGGCAGAGAAAGAAAAAACGCAGATCACCAATGAAAACGGCGCGACAATTGACGTTGACTTGGGATTCGTCGGGAAGATTATCGGGGTCAATACGGAGTCGGTTACTGCGCTTGATAAAGCCGGTTATGTGCCAGTCATCACACCGATCGGTGTCGGTGTCGACGGTCAAACCTATAACATTAACGCCGATACAATGGCGGGCGAGATCGCGTCCGCGTTTCAGGCAGAGAAACTCATTATGCTCACGGATACGCGCGGTATCCTCCGAGACCTTTCGGATGAGGCATCGTTAATCCCAACCATCCGTATGAGAGAGGTGGACGAATTTATTAAAGAAGGTTTCATCGCCGGTGGCATGCTGCCGAAGGTTGAGGCGTGTACAACAGCACTCATCGGTGGTGTGTATAAAACGCATATTATTGACGGTAGGATTCCGCATTCCCTGCTGCTTGAGGTTTTCACAGAGGGCGGTATCGGAACGGAGATCGTTAGATAAGCAAACTATGATAACCCCCCTTTATTCCCCTTATCAGGGGGGGTAGGAGAAGATGGCTGATATGAAGAAAATTGCTGCTATTATCACCACTTATTTTCAGCACTCGCATGCGGACGTAATCGCCACGAAATATATGAAAGGCTTCCCGACGGATACAGGACTTGAGATGCCACGTGTGGAATTGGTATCCATCTATCTTGATCAGGTGGATGAACGAGATATTGGTGTCGGCTTGGCAGCCGAGCATGACGTGCCTATCTATCCGAGTATTCGGCAGGCACTAACGCTCGGTGGCAGTGAACTCGCTGTTGATGGTGTACTGCTTATCGGCGAACACGGCGATTATCCGCACAACGAGTTAGGACAGCACATGTATCCGCGCCGCTATATGTTTGAGCAGCTTTGCGGGGTCTTTGCTTCAAGTGGGAAGTCGGTGCCTGTCTTTTGTGATAAACACCTCGCCTACAATTGGGACGACGCAATCTGGATGTATGAACGCGCAAACGCGCTGAATGTGCCGTTCATGGCGGGGTCTTCGCTACCGCTCGGTTGGCGGAAACCGTTTTTAGAGCACGCACTTGATACAGCATTGGCATCGGCTGTCGGTATCGGCTATGGCGGTGTGGAGTCCTACGGTTTTCACGCGCTTGAGACGTTACAATGTATGATTGAACGCCGAGAAGGCGGCGAGTCAGGCGTTGTGGCGATACAGTGTTTGGAAGGCGACTCAGTCTGGGAAGCGGGTGAGGCTGGAAAATGGTCTTTGGAATTGGCTGAAGCGGCGTGTGCACAGATCGAGAATCGTCCAGATAGTACGTTTATAGACGGATGTCCGAATCCAACGGCGTTTCTGCTTGAGCATACCGACGGGTTTTGTTCCGCAGTGCTGATGCTGAACGGCTACGTTTCAGATTTCGCGTATGCGGCAACGATTGGGGATTCGGTGGACGCTACGGAAGTTTACCTACAAAATGGACCGCCGTATTCCCATTTCAGTTATTTGAGTCTCAATATCGAGGAGATGTTTGTGACAGGAGAGCCGCAGTATCCAGTGGAACGGACGTTGCTCGTGACGGGTGTGCTTGATGCGCTGATGCACTCGCGAGCGGATGGATACGTTCGGGTTGAGACACCGCATTTAGCGGAACTGGCGTATCGTTCTTATGAGAAGATGCCTATTCGACCGGTAGCACCGCGTCCTGAAGGTGCTACGTTAGAGGCACTGCCTTAAGAGGCATTTTCTTATTTATCGAAACTGCTCAAGGAAATCAACTGCTGTTACAATGTGAATGCCTTCATAGTTCTGCAGTGGTAACAAGTGTTTCTTATCCCCAGTAACAATGTGGGTTGCCCCGCCGACAATAGCGCATTCTATGACTTTATCGTCATCAGGGTCCTTGATAATCCTTTCAAGTTTGTTTGTAATTTTAACCATTTGAAGGAAGCCAAGGAGTCTTGTAACAATTTTTGAGGCACGAAACTGCGAATATTCGAGTTTAGTGGTTAACTTTTCATTGAATTCCGCAATTATTTCAGCGCAGGTTAAGCCTTCAACGCTATCTGTCATTGCGAGTTTGATGCAATCATAAGGAGTTCCACCCCATACCATACCAGATATCAAAATATTTGTATCATAAACGACTATCGGTCGCATTCCCTGTCCTCATGAACGAGGTCGTCAATAAAATCTATTCGTTCTTCTTCGGTCATAGCATCCCAATCTAACCCTCGCTCTGCACATATTTTACGGATCTTTGCTTGGCCGTACTGTATCTGTTCGGCATGTTCGGCATGCGCCTGTTCTGCCAGTGTAGTGAGTACCACAATTTTCTCTTCAGGTGGAATCTGCTGGATAAAATCAATAATTTGTTCTGTTGTTAAATTAACAGTAAATTCCATTTTAATTTCTCCTTTTAATCCGTGTGGTAAGCGCGGTTATAAATGCAGATCGCATTTGGGGTTTTTGATAGGGTGTTTCTTCAAGTACGCCGCAAAACCGCGCTTGTTGTTTTACCGTTCGGGACGCGCAGGGATGCCTGCCTCTGCGGATTCGTAAATGAGATCCATCAATTCGGACTGGATGATCCCGTTCATCGGACTCGTCCGGGGTTCTGCTCTGCCCATAAGCGTATCAATGAAGTTGTCGTCAGGCGAACCAGCAGACATATCATCTGTAATCGGCGGCGGATCTAACGCTTCGCCACCCTTCCAAACGCGGATCCAACCGCCACCCCAACCATCAACTTCGATGCGACCGTTCTCAAAGACTAACGCCATGTGTGTGCCACCCGGACTCGGACAATTGCCACTCACCGCCATCGCCGCGAGGACACCGTTTTCAAACTTGACGTTGATCGACGAGTTAATGTCTACATCTCGGTCTTGATTATCGGTATAAGCATAGACTTCAGCGACTTTCGATTCGACTGCCCAGCAGAGGCTATTAAGAAGATGTGCACCGCTATCGTACGCCTGTCCACCCCCGGCGAGTTTCGGATTCTGTCGCCATGTTCCCGTTGTGCCGCCTTTCCAGCCTTGTGTGATGTAGCCGATGACTAATTCTAATTTACCGAATTCGCCGCTGCGGACGACCTCTCGGGTGTAGTAGAAGTTCGGTGTGCATGGCGTATTGTAGCCGATGGTAAGTGTGAGTCCAGTCTCTTCTACTTTCTCCGCAAGGGTATACGCATCTTTAGAAGCCGTAACCATCGGTTTTTCCATCAACACGTGGCACCCGGCTTCAAGTGCCTGCATCCCCTGTTCAAAATGGAGTGTGTGCGGTGTAGAGATCACCACCGCGTCCGGTGTTGTCTCCTTGAGCATTTTACCGATGTCGTCATAGGCACCGGGACGTGGGCTGAGATCGGGCAGATTCCGATCAATGTAGCCTTTGGCGATGTCTGTATTCACATCACAAGTTCCGACGATTTGTACGTCGGCATTTTCGTTCATACGTCTGGCGTGGCCTGAGGAGTTTCCGCCACACCCAATCATGGCAAGTCGGATCTTCGCCATATTTTTCTCCTTGTTTTTTAAGTTGTCAGTTATCAGTTTTCGGTTTTCAGTTAAAGAGGTTTCTTATGAGATGAACACCTCTTTTTGATAGCTGCTCCGAAACCTAATAAACGAGTGGGCTTTCATGCTGAGACTTCGCTAAATCGGCGACACTGATTGCGCCATCGCCGAACACCCGCGTAAAGATATGCCCGCCATGCGACTGTGTGTCTCCGTGCATGTAGCAGACGCTGAAAGCGCGTCGCGGAATATCCGTGTCGTTCGTGCCAGAACTGTGCAGCATCCAATTGTGGAGTAAGACGACTTCTCCCGCCTTCAACTCCATCGGTAGCGGTGTAGCCTTTGCGACGATGTCGTCGATGTGTTCTTGTGTAAGAAACCCGGAGCCATTTTCAGGGTTGATGAGCCTGCTATGCGACTTCGGAATGATATGCACACAGCCGTTCGCGATCGTTGCCGGATCTAAAGCGGTGTAAATCGTGATCTGCGGGTCGCGGTCGAGATCCCGCCACCTGTCTTGATGCCAGGTGAGTTGCGTGCCCTCGTGTGCGGGTTTATTCATAAACATTGCGCGGAAACAGGCAACTGGGGTATCATCTCCATAGATTTTTGCGCAAACCTCTTCAAAAACCGGTTTCTGGAGATATTCCAAAAAGATCGGATCAAGTTCAAGGTTCTGAATTTTCCGATAGAGTAATGTCGCGCCTTTGTGTCCTTTCGACTGCGGTCCCGGGGCGTTTTTGCCGGGTTCCCGGTCGAGTTGCATCATGATCTGGTCGTAATCCAGGGGTGCTGTACCGAGCATGATGTCATCCATCCGCTGCTGGATTTGTGCAAGTTCGGCATCCGTTGCGACTTGTCCGATGCGGACGTAGCCGTTTTCCGAAAAATGTTCCCACTGTTCATCTGTTATCTGGTGTTCCATGCTGTGCCTCCCAGTTGAGCATGTCGCGGTTTTAACATTTGTATAACAAGTTTTGCCCTTTGAATATAAATCGGACTGCAAATTGCGTCAAGAGTCTGTGTACAAAGTATAACATATATTTTAAGATGTTTAAAAGAAAATTGCAATCTTGTTATTATATACCACATGACTTACGCAAATTGCGCAGAAAAGGGGAAACCTATTGGATGCAAAATGCTTTGCAGTGAGAGTATTTCTTTTTTTAAGAAACACCCCAGCAAAAACACCCCCTAAATCCCCTTATCAGGGGGACTTTAAGAGGAAATGCGTAAGTCCTATTTTAAATAATGCAACCTTTTGAAATCTAAGTTACGTCACTACAATCAATGGATGTTAAATTTCGGGCGAGTTGTTATTCACAAACTGAACGGCCTGAAGTGCCACCCTTTATTTAGACCAAAATTTAGCAAAGTTAAGAGAAGGTTTGTCTTTGAAATTCGAGAGGCGTCAGATACCCTAACGCCGAATGTGGGCGTTTATAGTTATACACCTGTGTGATAAAATGATCGATGCGTTCTTGAGCCTCGGTAATATCTCGGTAATCATTGAGGTGAACTTCTTCTTCCTTGAGGGTTCGGATCAACCTTTCGGCGTACCCGTTCTCCCAAGGACACCCTCTGCGAGCGACTGAAATCTGAATACCGTGTTCTTTGAGTCTCGAAAGATAAGCACTTGAAAGATACTGCACGCCTTGATCGGAGTGATGAATCTCCGGAACCCTGTCGTCTAAAGCTTGCTCTAAGGGTTCCAACGTCAGAGATTGCGTCAAGTGTTGACTGAGTTTCCACCCTCTGATCATGCGCGTGAAGACATCCATGAGCAGAGCGAGATAGATGAAGCGGTGCTTGAGGTGGACGTAGGTGTTATCGCC
>PYIY01000037.1 GCA_003635195.1 Candidatus Poribacteria bacterium
CAACATCGATAGGCATTTTTATTTCTCTATTTGTAGTTGCCCGGCGTACTGGAACGTTGAGATGAAACACAAATGTACCAGGAGAAAGTTCATCAAATTTTCTGCTACCAGCCCTTTCGTCAAACATGTAACCACGTTCTTGGAGCCAACGCTGGATAGACGTTAATTGACGCTTCTCTTGAGCATTTCTAAGAATCGGATTCGCCTCAGCACCACAAAGTCTATCAGCAATAATCGTTGCAGCACGGCGAATTTCTTCTGTTTTTCCCTCATCGCCTCGATCCAGCCAAACGAAAATATCAGAGTCAAGTAAGTCTCGGATAACCTTTTCAATCTTCTTCAAGTTTTCTTGAAGTTGCAAAGGTTTCATAAGCGGCGGCACACGTTCATTATCCTCCATAGATTTCACAAGATTTCGTGGGACTCCAGCGAGTCCTATTAACCTATCTCTTGCTATTGGTGGACAAGTTGCCATTCGCAGTACAGGCAGAATAGTCGGGTATTCCTGTAAAACTTCAGGATTTAGCCGTGTGAAGTTGGTTGTTAACTTCAGTACTTGCTCAACCTGCGTGCTAGTTTTCAGACGTGTTTCCTTGAAAACCTGCGGTGCAGATCGCAAAAACCAGCCATTGTAGAAATCAACAGACTGCGCAATATCTGTTTTCCATCTATCTGGTTTATTTTTATTAACTCCCAATCCGCATCCTCCAAAGTTTGTCCGCTTACTTTCTTCTTAGATCATGGCATGTTGTTTTAGTATACACACGCTCAATCTATTTCTATGATAAGGTCGAATCATGTCCAGCAGACTATATTTTAGTGTAGCATATTCCGACCCTAAAAACCAAATTATTTCCTATATTGATAAACGCTTTGGTCCATATAAAAGACAACATCCATGAAAAAGGAGAAACGAAATTGTAAACCTTACTATCGTAAAATAGCAGTGCTGCGATTTGAAGACTATTCCTACAGGCTGATAACCTCTCCCGTCGCGGCTGAACGATACCCCGCACAGATGATCTCCACAGAATGCGCCGCAAATTCAGCGTTCATCTCACTCTCTACACCGTTCTCAACACAATCTATGAACGCACTGAATTCTCGCTGTCCATCGTCTCCGCTACCGACATCTATCCATTGTTGCTTCGGTTGCATCTTGATCTCTGCTTGTGTGCTACTCCACATCCCCATCGGATCCAGTGGATGCGGTGTCGGCGGTTCAAACGCCGGTTCGGCAGCGAATACCTCCAATCGGTTCGCCGACGCATCAAAGGTCAAAGTTCCTTCGGTGCCGACGAGATGCACTTTCCGAACACCGCCTTGTGCGTGACTCTGCCAACCGTAGCGTCCACCCACAATTGTCGCTGTAATCCCATCTTCTAACGTTAGGACCAAAGCACCGAAGTCCTCAAGCCCACAGTCGCGATGCTCTTTGAAGAAATAATTTGCCGTTCCACCGAAAACACGCTGCACGCGTTTCTGCGTCAACCAGTTCACCATAGACACAGCGTAGACACCAACATCGAACATCTCAGGTTTGGCTTCAACGAAACTATAACGTTCCAACGTGGGTTTTTGGATTCTTTTTTCTCCGACAGGTGCGGTGCCCGGATGTCCTTTGGAGAAGAGCACATCGCAATGAATCGCCTGAAGTTCACCAATCCGTCCACTCACCAACGCTTGCTGAACGGTGCGTGCCCAGGTGCTATGTATGTTGCTAAACATCTGCGTTCGTACACCGGTTTTTGCTACAGCATCGATAATCTTGTTTGTATCTTCTGGATTAAGTGCCATCGGTTTATCGAGATAGACGTGCTTCCCCGCCTCAGCGCATTTCGCACCTACTTTCCCGCGGCGTTCTACTTCTGTACAGAGACTCACAATATGTACATCTTCGCGTGCCAATGCCGCGTCAAGATCAGGAATGAACGGCAAATTTCGCGACTCCGCAAGCGAGCGCGCCAATTCAATCCGTTCCGAAGGTGCATCAGGCTCATCAGCGAACGCCACTAATCGGCAGCGTGCATCTTGGGCAAAATTCGATGCGTAATTTTCCTGATGTGTACGATGCCCACCGAGCAAAAGCACTCCGTATTTTCCATTCTGTTGCATGATCAACCCTCCAATCCTACAGGCTGACCGCTGTCAAGCGATTGCGCGATCGCCTCTGTGAGTTCGCCTGTCTCGCCGAATTCTGGGGCGACAGCGTTCAAATAATGTCTACCCACCGGCGTTTCATGATAAATAACACCCTTATTGCCGACCAGCATGATGTCAATTGCGGTATCAACATCAACCCGATTGACACTCAATAGTGCCATCTGTCCACCCGCATAATGAACCATTACGGTAACCTGTGTTCCGTTTGCTTCCCCTTGTGTATAGATACTCGCGGGCGGTGAGGACATCCATCCATTCGCGAGCGCGGCCATCTCTGCTACCGATGATAGCAAATTTACATCTTCACCGGCGACGTGAAGGACGCACCGCAGGAATACTGGGCTTCCAATCCGATCTTTCTCAAGCACGGATTGAACCGATTTTTTAAGCAATTCCATTTTTTCCCTTCCTTAGTTATCAGTTAGTTGTCAGTAGGTGTCGCGACCCAGAGTACTTCGCAGTGAGAATCCTACAGCAAAAAGCCTATCAGCGGAAAATAAAAATTCGGGAGAACTGAATACCTCTGGTAACTTTAAAAAGAGTTGACATATCGACTCGCCTTGTGTTATAGTTCTAAAAATCTTATCTAATCCACAGATCCAAGTGTGACAGAAACCGAATTTTGAACACCGTTCAAAAGCCGCCTATAAAAAAATTTGGAGGAAAACTATGCCCCTGAAAACTCTTGAACAACTCGTTGCCGAAGCGAAAGCAAACGTTGGACACATATCACCCGATGAACTCACAGAAGCTACAACAGCGTCAATTATCCTTTTAGATGTCCGTGACGAACCGGACTACGACGAAGAACATCTACCGAATGCCGTTTCACTGCCGCGCGGCTATCTCGAGCTCGATATTGATGAAGTCGCCCCTGATGCCGACACACACATTGTTACCTACTGCGGTGGCGGCACCCGTGCGACCCTCTCCGCACACACCTTAAAAAACATGGGTTATGAAAACGTTTCCGTACTCACTGGCGGTTTCCGTGGTTGGAAAGCCGAGGGACTACCCACCGAAAAATCAGATGCATAAGTAGCATTATTACATTAGCATAGATGGTAGACGTTGTCAATACTTACATCGCAGTCGGGGCGATTTCGCTTGCGACAAACGCAATCGTCCCGTTCATCATACGCATAGCATAGATACTAACGGAGAAAACATGCGCAACAGATACATCCTCTTAGCACTTATACTCCTCACATTTTTCATCGGCGATAGCATTGGTCAGAAGAAACAACTCAACGTTTTTACATGGGCAGGCTATGTCAGTGATGACATCCGCGAGGGGTTTGAAAAAGAGTTCGGGGTTACCGTCCTCGTTGATACCTTCGCCAGCAACGAAGATCTCCTCACGAAGTTAATGGCTGGTGCGACAGGATACGACATCATTATGCCATCCGACTATATGGTATCCATCTTAATCAAGCAAAACCTGTTAGAAGTACTGAACCGCGACAACATCCCCAACTTCCAGAACATTAGTCCGCTGTTTCTCGGTAAATACTTCGATCCCGAAAATCAATATTCTATCCCCTACACATTCGGCACAGCAGGCATCGCTTATGATTCGGCTGTCGTTTCACCAGCCCCCGATAGTTGGGCAGTCCTCTGGGATGCGCAATATAAGAACCAGTTCAGCATGTTAGACGACCAGCGTGAAACGATTGGTGCTGCGCTTAAATTCCTCGGATATAGTTTCAACACGACCGACCCAGAAGAAATCAAAGCGGCGAAAGAAAAGCTCATCGCCCAGAAACCGCTTGTGAAACAGTATAAGAGTGAAGCGGAAGAGCTCCTTATCGCTGGGGATGTTGTTATGGCACACTGCTGGAGTGGTGATGCTTTCCGCGCAACTGAGACGCGTCCGACGATCCGGTACGTCATCCCAAAAGAAGGATCAAGCCAGTTTATTGATGCCGTCTGCATTCCAAAATCCGCACCCCACAAAGCACTCGCAGAGCAGTTCATCAACTATCTCCTCCGTCCCGAAGTCAATGCCAAGATTACTGCGTTTACGAAATACGGAACCTGTGTGCCGACCGCGAAAGATTTTTTACCCGAACACCTACGCGAACACAAGTTTATCTATCCGCCGAAAGAGGTGTTAGAATCCCTTGAGTGGTTGAGAGATCCTGGCGATTTCACGAGACACTACGACCGCGCGTGGGAAGAAATTAAGGCGAAATAGAAATTCTGCTATCCCATTTGTGTTGATAGAGGAACCGATGATGTTTAAAACGCCTCAACATCTACGATGGCTTGTTGTGAGTTTAGCTGCGTTTGTTCTATTCCATGTAGCCATAGAAAACATTGCTGCGAAAAAATGGAAGATCGTCTCTCAACTTCCAACAGGGAGATCGGCATTCTCAACGGCAGTCGTTGATGGTAAAATTTATCTCATCGGTGGTCTCCTCTTTGAAAGCGAGAAAAAGAATACCTTTGGGCTTTCAACCGTGGAAGTCTACGACACGAAAAACAACAGTTGGCAGCGACTCACAGATATGCCAACGCCTCGATTACAAGCAGGTGCAGCAGTCGTGGATGGAAAAATCTATGTCGTCGGCGGCTATCGTGTAGTAGACAGGCGCATGAAGATACTGAAAGTCGTTGAGGTGTACGACC
>PYIY01000038.1 GCA_003635195.1 Candidatus Poribacteria bacterium
CTGGTGGGGCACACGTCCGCCGAAACGGAACTACCTTGAAGGTGTTTCCATCGGTAATAGGTTGGCGGTTATTGTTAACCGTCGTGACTATATGTGCGCGATGGAGACAGTGAGTATCCCAACACGCAGTGTGCACTATTCACCCGGTGTCTATCGTTTCATGACCAACGTTGTGGTGTACGCTTTAACACACGGTTCAATTTCGGATTATTCTGATTATATCCCTGAAAACAGGTTAACCGAAAAGGAACTCCCGACGCGACCACCACAAGCCGCGCGGGTCGGTGATTTTGAATAAGACTTGTATCTCTCCGCGCAGCTGAAATTGCTCACCTTATTGAGGGTTATCAATCTTCCCGCCAAGACCCCATGCTTTAGTGTTTTTGCTTGGGTGTTTCTTCTAGCGGGATGTAGGCGGGCGTTGGGTTTGTTGTTGAAAAAACATTTGACATTCGCCTAAAAATATGGTATAATTAAGAGTATCAAGTTGGCAGACATTTCCAGCGTAACCGCTTGGTTACGTGTCTGCCTACCCACTGGAAAGGGGTTAAAGACTTGATGCTTGATATACCATGAAAACGTATAAGTATAAGTTTGGCGATCAATCGAATTGTATCCGTATTGGCAATCTGCTTGATGATATGTGGCAGGTGCATGACTATTTCCATAGATGGCAGGACGAAAGGTATAGAGATGGACTGCCGTATGCGGACTACCCTGCGATGTCTGCACATTTGACGGATTTGAAACGCACCACACACCCACATTGGAACGCCTTGCCGAGTCAAGCGATTCAAGAGGAACTCAAGCGGATTGACAAGGCGTATGTGCGTTTTTTTAAAAAACTTGGTGGGAAACCGAAAAGGAAACCCAGACACAAGTTCAAGTCTATCACCTACCCTGGAAGTGCGGGTTGGTCTCTGAAAAACAATCGTATCACGCTGACGTTCCGTAAATGGAATCCGAGAACGCGTAAATGGCAGCATGATAAAGTTGCGTATACGTTTCATAAGCACCGCCAGTGGCATGGGACTCTGAGTCGTATTACCATCAAACGTGATAGTTGCGGAGACTATTGGCTTTGCATAACAACAACCTACACAGATTTTAGACCGCTGCCAGCAACAGGTAAGAGAGTTGGGGCAGACTTCGGTATGAAAGACGCGTATTTGACGCTGAGCACGGGTGAGAAGATACAACACCCACAACCTTTGAAACAGTCTTTGAAGAAACTTCGGTCTCTCAACAAAAGTCTTTCGCGTAAAGTCAAAGGTTCTAACGGCTGGTGGCGGTGTGTGAGGCAACTCGCACAACTCTACCGGAAAGTTTCCAACCAACGTAGAGACTTCCACTGGCAACTTGCGACCGACCTTTGTAAGAAGTTTGACACAATCGCCATTGAAAACCTGAATCTTGACGGCATGAAACGTCTTTGGGGACGTAAAGTCTCCGATCTTGCTTTCTATCAGTTTGTTGAGATATTGAAGTATAAGTGTCAAAAACATAAGCGTGAATTTCTTCAAGTAGGGCAGTGGACTGCTACGACAAAGCCGTGTAGCGATTGTGGGTTTCACAATGAAACCCTAACTCTCTCTGATAGGCAGTGGACATGTCCCGAATGTGGCTCTCACCACGATAGAGACATCAACGCTGCGCTAAACATATTGCGGGCAGGGATAGCCGTTAGCTAACGATATGCCTTGTCTCTGACAAGGGAAACGCCCGCGGGTGGAGCGACAGTAAGACGGTGGTTCTCCTCTTTGAGAAAACCGCAGCCGCTATGAAACCGAAGCCCCTACCTTTAGGTAGTGGGTGCTATCACTCGGTTATCATCAAAGGTAACTGGATAACCCTATTTTTCTTTTTCCCATTGACAAAAAAAGCAGATGCCATAAAATAAGATACACAGTTTCGGATATCTATCACACTGTCAACTGAAATCCGTATCAAAGGACCTAAAAAATATGGAAAAGACGCATCTACTTCAGGCACCCCATCTCCACGCTATTGCACGAAACATATTTGTCGCCGCAGGCACGGCACGGCACATCGCGGAGGATGTCGCTGAAATTCTGGTAAACGCCCACCTCGCTGGACACGATTCGCACGGTCTCCTGCGCGTCCCTGCCTATCTACGCGGTATTGATGCCGGGCATCTGCAGCCCACTGCGGAACCCAAAGTCATCGCAGAAAGCCCTAACACCTTGCGCGTTGATGGACAAGGCGGTTTCGGACATTATATCTCACGCTGGTCGATTCATAAAGCCATTGAGAAGGCAAAATCGGCTGTCTCCTGCAGTGTCAGCCTCAGCAGCACCGGGCATATCGGGCGTTTAGGAGAGTACGCCGAGGCAGCAGCGCGAGCTGGATGTATCTCGCTCATCAGTGTCGGTAACGGCGGCAGAGGCGCAGGACCGACAGTGCCTTACGGCGGTGCAGAGGGTGCGTTCGGTACGAACCCGATCGCTATAGGCGTACCGACTGGCGATGACTCGCCTTTCATCGTTGACTATGCCACGAGTATGATTGCGGAGGGGAAGATCCAAGTCGCGCGGAGTAAAGGGATAGATCTGCCGGAGGGTTGCATTCTCGACAAAAACGGAATGCCGAGTGTCACACCTGCCGATTTCTATGATGGGGGTGCGCTGCTCGCGTTCGGGAAACATAAAGGTTACGCACTCGCGATGTTTACATGCCTCCTCGGTGGGTTGGCAGGGACATTTGATGTGGAAAGCGGTAGAATGAACGGGACTTTC
>PYIY01000039.1 GCA_003635195.1 Candidatus Poribacteria bacterium
CGTTATAGTATGCGTTTCTGCGTCTCTCAAAAAATGTGGAGATGTAAAGTACTGGCTTGTTTAGTATTTGGGCATCAATGAGTTGCAGAGCAATTAATAGTCTTCCACACCTGCCGTTTCCATCCAAAAAAGGATGAATGGTTTCAAACTGATAATGTGTGATAGCGATTTTGATCAGATAGGGAAGTTGTAACGACTTGTTGTGCCAGAATTTCTCTAAGTCACTTAGGAGATCTGGCAGTTCCTCCGGTGAAGGCGGGACAAAGAGCGCATCGGCAAGCGACGAACCACCGATCCAGTTTTGACTTCTACGAATTTCGCCAGGTGCCTTGTGTCTTCCACGGACACCGGACATCAGTATTTTATGGACATCCTTAAGAAGTCGCATTGAAAGTGGAATTCTTGGAAGTTCGGCTATCGCGAAATTCATCGCTTCAATATAATTTTGGACCTCCTGCCAATCGTCTCGTCTTGCTGGATTAATTTCTCCTTGCGGTAGGACTGCTTCATCAAGCTCAGTTTTTGTCCCTTCAATTTGGTTGGAATAGGTTGCCTCTTTCGCAATACTCATTGGAGTGGAGAAGTCAACATCCGGATGAAGTTCCGCATAAGCGTTGAGTTCTCCGAGAAGTTTCGCCGCATGTTCTATTAGAAGATTTATCTGTGAGTTTTTCCAAGCAAAAGGACAGTTTATAAAGGAAGGTGTGAAACTCTGATATTCTCGTTGTTGTCGGTATTTACCTGATATAAAATTATCCATATTTCGTTTTCACCTATTTTTGAATTTTGAAAATCGTAAATTTTGCATTGTCATTTTTGGCAATTTTTGAAAATCGTAAATTTTATATTACCATTTTCATCTATTTTCGGCAATCGCAAATTTCATGTTATCAGAAGTGTGAAGTTGGAATCTCGCGTAGCGGTGAATGAGAAATACGATCTACGCTACGGTGTTGGATTTATAGTCCCTCGGACTTCGGTGACGACGGTGTCGGGTTTGATGCCTTCGCCTTGTCCCTCGAAGTTGAGCAGGATACGGTGGCGGAGTGCAGGGAGCAGCACGGCATCAATGTCCGAGAAGGCGACGTTGTAACGTTCATCGAGGAGGGCGTTGATTTTGGCGGTCAGGGCTATTGCTTGGACGCTTCGGATACCGGCACCGAGGTGGACATACTGTTTCACGATCTCCGGTGCGTCCTCGGAATCCGGGTGCGTCGCTCGGACGAGTCGGATAATATGGCGTTCGACGTGCTCAGCGATGGGGACTTGCGGGACAAGTCGGCGCATTTCGTTGAGCGTTTCGGCGTTTGTAACCTTGTTGATGGTGATCTCAGCACCGGATGTGGTGCGGCGCAAGATTTCAACGATCTCGTCTTCGTTTGGGAAGTCGATGAGGAGTTTGAATAGGAACCGATCGAGTTGTGCTTCTGGCAGCGGATAGGTACCTTCCATCTCCAGCGGATTTTGTGTCGCCAAGACACAGAACGGTTCTTCTAATTTATGGCTGGTACGTCCGACGGTGACGGTGCGTTCTTGCATCGCCTCAAGGAGCGCGGATTGGGTGCGCGGTGTGGCGCGGTTGATCTCATCAGCGAGGATGAGTTGTGCGAAAATGGGACCCTGTTGGAATTCAAGCTGCCTTCCGCCGTGTTCATCTTCTACGAGGAGCGTTGTGCCTGTGATGTCCGAAGGCATCATGTCTGGTGTGAATTGGATGCGCTTGTAAGCGAGATCGAGTGCCTCGCTGAGTGTGTAGATGAGTTGTGTTTTGCCTAAGCCGGGGATGCCTTCAAGGAGTGCGTGTCCATTGGCGAGTAAGCAGAAAAGTACACCTTCAATAATCGCGTCTTGACCGACGATGCGCTTTTGGACTTCGGTTTTGACATTGTAGAAGGTCTCACGGAATTGCTGGATTTGGGTGTCTAAGTTCATGTTTTTGAGGTGAGGTTAGATGATGGATATGATAGGCGCGCTTGGAAGCGCGCCTATTGGCATCCAAGAAATTTCACCAACTTTTTCCGCCGACGTAGAGCCCTCGATTTTCCATTGGAAGTGGGACGTGCTTGCCGCCGAGCCGATGCGATTCAATGATACCCATGAGCGTCTCTTGACTGCGGCGCGCAAGGTGGATGGGTCCCTTTGTCTCACGGTCTTCGTCGAGTGCCTCGGCGATGTCTGTGATACCCATCACAGTGCCTGTCGCGCGGGAGGTCTCTGGAAATGGAACCTCTTCAAAGAAGGTGCCGTCCTTCTTTCGGAACTGGATTTCTCTGCTGTTGTTTTGCACACGGATCTTGCCACCCGTGCCGCAGACCTCATATTCGGGTCCGGTGCCTGCGGTATTATAGCCGTGGACACCGTTGGCGTAACGGATATAGCCGCTGGTGATGGCAGGGTCAACGTTGAGACGATTGCCGTCCCAATCTGAATCATTACAAACAATCGTGCCTTGAACGAAGTCTACCTCTGGGTCCCCCGCGAGGAAAAGGAGCATATCGGCGGCGTGGGTTAAGCCCCAGAGCGCGGAGCTGGCACCGTACTGGGCGATGGTGCACAGCACATTCCCGATTTCGCCGGCATCGACGAGTTCTCGCACCTTGCGGTAGATCGGCATATAGCGACGCTGCGTGCCGTAGTTGAATTTGACGCCGTGCTTTTGGACGGCATCTACCATGGTGTCTGCTTCTTCCATAGAGCAGCAGAGCGGTTTTTCGCAATAGATACCCTTGACGTTGTTCTCCGCAGCAAAAACAGTAATATCGGCGTGTGGACCGGGACGCGTGGCGAGACAGATGATGTCGGGTTTCTCTTTTTCGATCATCTCTTGATAATCTGTGTAGGCGCGTTCGGCTCCGTAGCGTTTTCTGATAGCTTCGGCTTTCTCCTCAAGGACATCCGAGACAGCGACGAGGTCAGTCCGCTCACATGCGACTGCTGCAGCGGCGTGTGAGAAGGGTTGCCATATAAAGCTATCTGGTCGTCCTGCGACTTCATCGTCGATGGTCGCGCCCATCCGTCCGCATCCGACGAGACAGGCTTTGTATGTGCGTGGCATGAGTTTCTCCTATAGCATTAGAGATCAAATTCAGTATTTCAAGTGAATTGTTCAACTGTCCATGAATTCCATTCAAACTTCGCGCTTAACATCATTCCAATTTGTGAGTCTGCCTGCTTTTTCATCGGCTTCGGCTTGTTCTAGGGCTTTAACAATTTCAAGATCGCTCATTAGTTCGTATGTAGCTTCCCATGCAGCTTTGTCATAAAGATAGGTTAGATAATCGACAGCCGCTCCAAGTTTTTCGGCGGGGAGTTGTTCTATTAACGTCAAAGCTTGCTGTTTTAAGTTTGCATTTGGCATTGTCAATTTCCTATAAGCGTGTTTTTGTGTAGGTTCGGTTGAATAGCCACGCTAATATGTTATCAAAACCTAAAGTCCTTGTCAAGTCTGTGTTTTTTGGAAGTATGAAAGTGTGGCGAGGTTTCATGAAAATTAAATAAATATTTCGGTAGTCCTTGCGGATCGCGAGCACAGCTCGCTCCTACCAAGAGGCTGTTGATGCCTTACCGAATTAAATTCTTAAACTCTATAAAACCTCACCTGCAAAGAGGTTTGGATACGTCCTGAAAATTATTCGCCGGTGTAGAGTTTGCCGAAGTAAGGGCGATAACCTTCGGGACCGGGGAAGCCATCCCAATAGTTGGCTTCGGCGGGGAATGCGTCTTCACCACCGCTTCGGAGCCATGCCATCAAGGCAGGGTCTGTGCCGCGGCGTTCAATTTCATCAACGGCAGCGGCATGAAGTTTCGCAACGATGTCTTGATGCTGGTCCTGAACGTATTCTAACGCACCGAGTCTAACGAGTTTTGAATTTTCAGGTTTCGCGGCGACCTCTAAACTCCACTCTTGATCGAATGCGGTGAAGAGGACAGCATTTTCGTTCTGCGATGCTTGCTGCCACCGTTCAATGCTTCCGCCTGAGAGGGCAAGTTGCCTGTCACCGGATTTTCCTTCACGGGCAGGCGTTAAGATATCGTGTCCTTCAAGTCCGTCAGGGCGCGCCTCGCCTAAAATATTGAGAATCGTCGGGAAGAAATCCTGCGGTTGAACGATGACATTGCTCCGTCCTGTATCGCCTTCGGGGAGACGGATAAAGAGGGGGACGTGTGCTTCCTGTTGGCGGACGGGTTGGCCTTTGCCAAACCTACCTCTTTCACCAACATTTGTGCCGTGGTCAGCCGTAAAGATGACAGCGGTGTTCTTGTCAAGTCCCGTGGATTCAAGAGCATCAAGGAACTGTCCGAAGCAGTGGT
>PYIY01000040.1 GCA_003635195.1 Candidatus Poribacteria bacterium
AGCTCTTCCGCCACCGCCACATCCCCTATTTAAGGTTTCAACCAGGGTCAGAACCCTTGAATTAAAGAGGTATGAAGTCAAATAGATTAATTCCGAGGCTGAATAAACGCTTTTCTGACTCGAAGCCGAAAAACGAAAAATTGGAGGAATCTCTCATGTTGAAAAGATTTCGCGTCTTTTTGAGTCTATTGCTCATTTTGGGCTTCAGTGCAACGCTGTTGGCACAGGAAGGGAAAGAAGTCTATTTCCCGCACGTGCCCGGGAGCTACTGGGTTTACGAAGATCAGGACAGAAATAAATTAACACGTCGTGCCGTATCGGAAAAAACGATTGAGGGTGAGACATATCGCGCCTTCAGTTATGAACCGGCTGTGGAAGATTGGATAGATTACGAACATTACGTTCATCCCTATTTTTATCAAATCCGTACGGACGGAATAACGTTCTTTGTCGGTGATGAAGTTGAAAAAGCATTTGAGGCAAGACTCCGTAAAGAGATGGAAGCGGATAGCAAGAAACAACAAGGCATCTCAACAACTGGTGATGTCAGTGCTGATGTCAGTTACGAGATTGCGGTCGAAGCAAAAGACGATTTCTATCTTCTCCCAACACCTATCGTTTTTGATAAAACGTGGACAGCAACGCAAATCAGCGGTTCCATAACGCTCAAACTTGAAATCCAAAGTGCTATTCCCAATTTGCAGATTCCGGGTGGAGCTCAGAAGCCCATCCCTATTGCTTTGGTCGAAAAAGGGAAGGTGGTAGCTAAAGAGACTGTAAAGACCGCCGCGGGGAAGTTTGAAGACTGTTTGAAAATCGAGTATTGGTATGCGGCAACGGAAAAAGAGGACGCGACAAAACCGACTTCCTCAGGTACATCTGGTATAGAATTAACAACGCTCTGGTTGGCCCCTAACCTCGGAATTGTGAAATTTATCCGTGTGTCCGCTGATTCAAAGGGAAAAAAGAGCCTTGAACTAACACAATACGAAATTAAGTCCACGGGTTCCGGCAGCGAATAAACGCTGCAGATGAGGAAGATTACCTAAAAGTGAAATTCATGCAACCTTTTCTCTTAAAGCGCGACATAATATTATGAGACAATCCACTTTACCAAGGGAAGTTAGGAGAAAACAAGAAATGACAAGCATTCGTGCGTCAAATACTGATTTGATCCAGCAAGATATAACACCTCCAAAAGTGGAGAGGACTATTCCCGACTTGTCTGAAAAAGTTCCAACGGATTTAAAAGAGATAAGGATCGCCTTTAATGAAAAAATGACAGGTGTTGATGTAGGGTATTATGGGACTCCAGTCGGTGATGTCCGATGGGAAGACAACAATACGACCCACGTTATTTCGTTTAATGAACGTCTATCGCCATCGAAGATCTACCGACTTATACTGGGACGCAATGAAGGTTATAGGAATATGTCAGATGTCCTACTTGAAGAGTATGTTCTGACATTTACAACAGAAGGTACTGATCCAGCTACGCCTACTTTTATGGATACAACACCTGTCCACGTAACAGATATTGAAAAACTGGATCTCTCAGATAAATTGCTTTGTCGCGTTTCTGAGAATCCGATAGAAGGGTTTAACTTCCCGTATTATCTGCTCGTTCCGCAAGGGGTAGATTTTAACAAGCCAGCTTACCTACTGGTAGAACCAAACAACACAGGCGTTGGTAGCAATTTTGTGAGCCTTGATAAGAATGCAAAGGACGCAATAGAGACCTGCTCCGGCAGTAGCGTCGCCAGAAAACTGAAAATCCCACTGCTCATGCCTGTTTTTCCGCGACCCGGTGGGACGCTCTACACGCATGCTTTAGATAGAGAGACCCTCCTAATTAGAGAGGGAGACCTCAAGAGAATTGATTTGCAGCTGATCGCAATGATAGCGCATGCCCAAAAACTCTTGCGGCATAATAATGTAAAAATGAACAAGAAGATTTTCATGAACGGATTTTCAGCTTCTGGAACGTTTACGAATCGGTTCGCCATTTTACACCCAACGGTTGTCCGTGCTGTCGCGACGGGTGGAATCAATAGCATCCCGACCTTTCCGACGGATCGTTGGAATGATGTTACCATGCGTTATCCAGTCGGCATTGCAGACATGAAACAGATCGCTGATATTGAATTTAACGAGGCAGTATATCAGGGAGTATCGCAGTACATCTACATGGGTGCCCTCGATGACAATGACACCCTTCCGTATCGAGATGCCTACGATGAAGTGGATGCCGAATTAGTCAAAAACCTGATTGGCGTTAAAATGATGCCGGATCGGTGGCATTTGAGTCAGTCAATACACAGGGCACTTGGGATTCCTGCCCAATTTGTTACGTACAATAACACTGAGCATGAAATCAAAGATGAAATGATTGATGATATTACAGCCTTTTTCGAGGCGAACACTGGAGATGAGATTGTTGAAATCGTCCCACATCAATATCCAATTGGAGAGTGAAAATGAAACAAATACTATTTCCTTTGATTCTTGGACTACTATTCACAACAAGCCAAACAACTGCTAAACTGGAGAAGGACCTCGTCGTTTATTTCACCTTTGACAACGTAAAAGACAAAAAGATTCTCGATGCATCCGGTAACGACCTTGATGCCGAAATCGTTGCAAATGTAGATTTTGTTGAAGGCAAATATGGGGATGCGATTCATATTGCCGCTGAACCGGAAGGCGGTGATTGCGTACATATCCCCGCAGACGATCTCCTAAAAATCGAAGGTGAGATAACGATGATGGCTTGGTTATATCATGAAGATTGGGACGCGGCTTGGGGAGTGTGGGTTGATAAAGGCCGCTATGTCCCAGGTAAATGGAACGGGTCCTACAGCTTGGGATTTTTCGGTAGTTTTTTGGAATTCGGTGTCGAGGGTCCAAAAATCAGAATGACCTTGGGGGCAGGTGACAAGACGTGGGGGTTTAACGGCACAGGACCCATGGTGGATAGAAACTGGCATCATATCGTCGGCACCTATGATGGCAAGACCGCGAAAATGTATCTGGATGGCAAAGTATTTTACAGCCACGACGAGAAATTTGAATTCGTCGGTATTAATGACGTAGACCTGTGTATTGGGTGCGCGGCAGGCAATCCGCGGTATATCTTCAAGGACGGTTCTATTGACGAATTCGGCATCTGGCGACGCGTCCTCACCGCAGCTGAAATTGCGGAAGCGATGAAAGGTTTTCTCGCGGTTTCACCTAAAGACAAGGTTGCGACCACCTGGGGGGATATTAAACACAAGGCAACCATCTACAAATAGTTAACGGATTATTCTTATCGGCAGCTTGTTACGGCGCGATGGAGCGTGCCTACTACTATCAGATGAGGTAAGTTTATGCGTGCCCTTTGGCTGATTATCCAACGAGAATTCGTCTCAAATGTGCTAACATCCCGATTTATGATTGGGTTTATCGTGTGTCTGCTTTCAACTGCTGTTGCGGTTTTCGTTCAGGTGGACGATTACGAAAAGCGTTTGGCGGGGTATAATACTGCTGTCCGAGAGGCAGAATTTGAAGCGCAGAAATGGGAGTTGTATTCCAAAATCAAACCGAAAGCGCACCGGAAACCAAGTCCGCTGAGTATCTTTAACGTCGGCACCGAAAACTTCGGCGCGAATACGGTCACCGTTGAACTGGCGAAACCCGTATTTTTTGAACCCTCCTTTCCTATAGGAGGTACACCAGCGCAAAAGCGGGGTTCAGACAATCCTTTCCTTGAGATGTTCCTGACTGTTGATGTGGTTTTCATCTTCAAAATTGTACTCAGCGCGTTAGCAATCCTGTTTGCCTACAACACAATTTCGGGGGAGAGAGAGGACGGCACACTCAAACTTGTGCTATCCAACTCGATACCGAGAGATACGATAGTGTTGGGGAAATACCTTGGCGGAATGTTATCACTGTTTCCTATTGTTTTGATGAGTTTAATCGTGGCACTGATAATTGCGCTTTCTTCGCGTGTCACTGCTTTTGACAGAAATGCCATTGCACACATCGTGCTGATATTTGCTGTCTCGCTGTTGTACATCTCAACGTGGTACCTTTTAGGGTTGCTGCTGTCAATTT
>PYIY01000041.1 GCA_003635195.1 Candidatus Poribacteria bacterium
GCGGTCGATCAACCTCGACTTCGCCTGCTGAGTAGGTTTCCTTCTCTTGTATTTCTTCGTAATGTGTTTTGACAGAGGTGTTGTAGCTTTCCAATCGCTGCTCATAATCTTTAATGAGGACAACAGTATTCGCAACAACAAGCAGCAATGTGATAAGAAGTACCGCCGCGAAGCGAAAGGTCATCAAGTTATTAAGCAGTTCTCTACGGATAAGTGTCATCATCATTTTCTCTTAAACCTCAACGCGCGGTCCCCAGGCCCGGTAGGTGCGGTTTCATGAAGTTTAAAAAAATAAATCGGTAATTCTACATTTTCCCCAGGCCCGGTAGGTGCGGTTTGGAACCGCACCGGGCATCGCCAGGAAATTACCGAATTAATAAATTAATCTTCATCAACCGCACCGGATCTTAGGCGCAAACCGTGAATCCCCCAAAACCCTCTTAACTGGTAACTGGCAACTGGCAACTGGCAACTATTCTAAACCTCAACCCGCACAAACGCCAGATACGCACCCGACAAAAGCACTAAAACAAATAACGTCAACAATAACAATTCCGTTGCTGCAGTATTGAAATCCCTGCTCAGATTAAGCGTATCTTCAAATCTCGGAACGGATTCTGCGCTGATAGGCTTCTTGGACATACCTTCACGCACACCCAAAATATGAAGACTCTCTGGATCGGCCCTATCGGTGTCAGCAACGAATTCACGAAGCTGACCGACATAACGTTGTGTGTTTTCCACAAATTGCAAATGCCGCTCAAATCCGGTGCCAGCAAATCCTTCCATAAGATGCTGCAGAAGTGTAGCAGGTGAGATACCGGTAATAGCGCGCGCACGGTACACCTGAGAACTCCGGTACCTTAAGCGTTCTTCGCGCTTGCGTTCGTCTCTTTCAGCGTATTCGGTGAAAAACGCACTCTTCCCCCTTAACGTCTTGTCGTCCACTTGACTGGACCAAATCCACTCGTCGTATTTATCCCATAAGTCCTCTCTAATTGGATGACGCTGCCTCCAAAATTCTTCAAAGGAGGTCGCAGGCGAGAAGCTGCTCGCTATTGAAGCGAGGGTACTCGGCATAAAAACGACAAACGTTACCCACGTCAACAGCAGGATCATCAGACTCACCGCGCTCTGTTGCACCCGTGCTGAGACTAACAGCCCTAACGCCACAAACAGACTCGTATACAAAAGCGCGAGACAGAAAATGATACCTAAGCGTCCCCACGCCTCTGTCGTCAGGTGAACGGTATTTGCAGTAGAAATTAATAAGAGGTTCACCAACACAGCAAGCGCAAACGGGATACTAATACTGAGCAGTGCCCCGAAGAACTTGCCGATAAGGACAGTGTGCCGCGGAATCGAATTCGCTAACATCAATCGGAGTGTGCCGTGCTCACGTTCACCGGAGAAGGCATCAAAGGTGAACCAGAGTGCTATCAAACTCAAGATATAACCGATGATGAATGCCCAATCCACTTGTGAAACGTTCGGTCCAACGTTCTTATTGTTGAGGTTCGCATCTGGATACGACAGGCTCCAGATACCTTCGAGGAGCCGGTTGCCTTCTGCATCCGTCGCGAACACAGGCGGATCGCCCACTTTGACTGTATCCGGTAAAACAGGTTCACCGCCGTTTGCACAAAAGTGAAGGGGAGACGGCTTTTTATAGAAATTTCCCGGTCCGTATTGTGCCAGTTTATAGAGACTGTCGTCGGCGTGAGCCGTTAAGCGATCCGAAGATTCCCTAACAGCGTCCTGATACCGCTGTACCCGTTTTGGATGCTCTCGGAGATGCTTAACGGCATTGGTTACCATCAACGCCAGCAACAACACGGTTGTTAGCGCGAAGCGGAGGCTATTCAGATTATCGTAGATTTCACGTTTCGCAATATGCCACATAAGTCACCAGTAACCAGTAACCAGTAACCAGTTAACAGCCTCCACATTTACTATAATCAGTCAAAAGCGGCGTATTAACTGGAAACTGGTAACTACTTCACACTTCAGTTTTGATAAAAATCAGCATTATCACTGTAAAGAGAATAACATTCATTGTAAGCAACAGAAGCATGTCCGGGAGTGCTCGTTTGGCATTGATACCGGTATCGCTTCTCTGAAAGGAAAACTGAGGGAGCGCATCCCAGTCAGCTGTGCCTTGGTCAGCAGCGAACCATTGTCGCGATTCAAATATCTTTTTGTCGTAGAAATAGTCAACGACTGCGCGCCGGTAACGTTGAACAGTGCTGAAAAAGTCTTGAATCCCCTCTAAGTCAGTGCCTGCCCAAGCTTCGGTCGCTGCGTCGTACAAACCGACTGGTGAAAACCTCAACAACATTCGTCCCATATTTGCGGGTTGGACATAGATCGCCTCAAGTGCCGGTTTCCGAACAAGCCACGTCCGTTCTACAGTATTAATAGTCTCTCTATTGTAGAAGTTGTAATAATCCTGTACGTGTGGCACCTGCGGCTCAGATTCCGCTTTAATTTTTCCGGCGTACAATCCGGTTTGGTGGAAATAGAGCAATATTGACGGTTTATCCTCATCGTTCCAGAAGGTGTATTCAACACCTTCCAAGCCAAATCCCGCAGCCATATCTTCACCGCCACGCGATGGGCGACCTAAGACGGCATCATTGCGGATAAACTGCTTATTTTCTTTATCTAATTTTTCCCACATCTGTTTGATTTGATGATAGACGGAGATTTGCGCATTCGGTTTCGGGACGATGTCAACTGCAGTAAGAATCAGATTCGGATACACAAGCACTAAGACTCCCCAGACAAACATGCAAAGCATGAGCGCAGTACTGGTTCGACGCGTCAGCGCAGAGATGCATAAGCCGATGAGGTAGAACAACGACACATAAAGCAGCGATGTCAGCACAATCCCGCCGACGCGAAGAAAATCATCCGAATTCAAAGCAACCGTAGTGGATGTCGTCAGCAAGATGATAGACAACAAAAGACTGATCAACAACGGCACGAGTAGACAGAGCATCGCGCTGATGTACTTAGCAAACAGGATGTATCCGCGCTGGATGGGATGCGTCAGCACGAGGCGTAATGTGCCGCGTTCACGTTCACCAGCGAGCGCATCATAAGCGAAAATCAGCGCAAGCAGACTCAGGACCCCCTGAAAAACAAGCACAATATCAATTGAAGTGAAGAGGTTGAGAAACGGATTATCCGCCCCATGTTTCTCCGCATCCCAAATTGTCGGCACAAACGCGTGGTACACCTCTATTTTGTTCCCCACCTGTTTATCTAACCCCAGATTGAAAATGCTCAACGGGTTCGGAGGGCGATGGGCAACTAATGTTCCGGAGTAACCGGAATAGGTCTTTTCCTCGCGTAAGTCCTCGTGGCTCTCTTGGACAGCCGTGTTGTAAGCAGTGAGTCGCTGTTCATAGTCCTTCAGGAGCACAATCGTATTGGCGACCACAAGCAACAGTGTAATGAAAACAGCTGCCGCAAATCGGAATGTCATGAGGTTGTCGAGGAGCTCTCGACGGATCAGTGTCATCAGCATTTCTATTAAACCTCAACGCGCGGTCCCCAAGCCCGGTAGGTGCGGTGTTTTTGCTTGGGGTCTTTGCTTGGGTATTTCTGCGTATTTCCTCTAAGCAACCGCACCGGATCTTAGGCGCAAACCTTGAATACCACAAAACCCTCTTAACTGAAAACTAACAACTGGTAACTGGCAACTGGTAACTATTCTACACCTCAACCCGCACAAACGCAAGATACGCACCCGACAAAAGCACTAAAACAAATAACGTCAGCAGTAACAATTCCGTTGCTGCCGTATTAAAGTCCTTACTCAGATTAAGCGTATCTTCAAACTTCGGAACTGCTTCTGGACTGACAGGTTCCTGCGACATACCCGTACGAACCCCGAAGATATGTAAACTTTCTGGATCCGCGTTATCCGTATCAACAATGAATGTTCGGAATTCCCGCGCGTAAGTTTGGACATTTTCTAAGAATTGGAGGTGTCTCTCAAACCCTGTTCCAGCGAAGGATTCAATAAGGTTCTGTACAATGGTAACAGGCGAAAGACGGGTGATCGTGCGCGCCCGGTATACCTCAGCAATCCGCCGGTTTAAGCGTTCTTCGTGTAACTGTTCTTGCTGTTCCGCATCTTTGGTAACGTACGCGCCATCTATCTCTATTCTTTTGGTAGAACCCTCAGGCCCTTCAGGGTAATTAGCGTAGTAGTCGCTTGATAGTTCCTCATGAAGTTTCCATGAACGTTCCGAGAAGTCATAAGTAGGCCCTGATGATGTAGATCTACCCGCAATCGAAGCGAGAGTACTTGGCATAAATACTACAAATACAACCCAGACCAATAGAAGTATGACGAGGCTCACCGCGCTCCGTTGCACCCGTGCCGACACGAGCATCCCCAATGCCAGAAAAAGGCAGGTGTAAAGCACCGCAACGAAGAAGA
>PYIY01000042.1 GCA_003635195.1 Candidatus Poribacteria bacterium
CGGAAATCCGGAATAGGCGGCAATTTTTCTGAAAATTCGAGTTATCAGAAACTTGCCGAAGCGTTTGGGACAGACAATAACCTGCTTTTAGCACTTTCCCCGATGACGCTGGTTAAAAGTCTCATGCCTATCGTTGCGGAAGCCGATCCGGATGCTGGCGCAGCGATGCAAATGTTCGCAGGAATGTTTATGAATGTGCCTGAGACTTATAGCATCGGCTTTTCTGCCAAAGTCCAAGAGGACGGCGGAATTGGCGCGAAGTTGCTTCTGACTCTCGGCGACTTCAAGCAGGCCATCCAAATGATTATGATGATGCAGAATATGGGACAGATGCAATAGATGGATTTCTAACTCGCTCACAAATCCCTTGTGAGCGAGTTTTCTTATGTGGATTAGCGTTTATTACTAACTATAGTAAAGTTTAGAATTAATTGGGCACTCTCAAACAGTCTGAATACCTATAACAGGCATTCAGACTGGCACAAACTAAAAGTTTATGCTACGAATGTGTCTATTTATTTTCAGGTTTTACTATAACATGCGTTTGACCTAAGAATCTACGTGTTATGTTTAAGTCAGACATCTACTAACCAAGGAGGCAATCGGTGCATAAACAGATAGATTTCATATTTAACTTCGGCATCGCATTTTTGTTAATCTTTACTTCATTTGCGGTGGCTGATACAACCGAAGAGACAGCAGAAGCAGTTGAGGTCCCAGAACCCAAGAAAAGTCCGATTAAGGTTGGTGGGGCGATGCGTGTCAACTATGCCTACGGGACTTATGGTGATGACGAGAACCCGCATCCTCGAGGCGAAAAAATTGGTGATGTTGACCTTGAAATCTTCCGCCTCAATGCCGACTTTGACTATAACAACATCACCGGTCGGCTTGAATACCGGTGGTATGATGGTTACAGTATGATACACACGGCATGGTTAGGGTACAATCTTGGTGATTTCGGTACACTTAAGGCGGGGATTGTGCGGGTACCTTTCGGTCCAACCGCCTACGGGGTTTCTACGAGTTGGTTCTTTGACCAGCATTTTTATGTTGGGCTCGCCGACGACATGGACTTAGGCATCAGATGGGCTGACACGCTTGATAAACTGACGCTTGACGTAGGCTACTATCCTATGAGTGATCCTCAGCTGATAAAGTATGGCAGTCTGGCGAGCTCTCGTTACAGTTATGATATCGTCAAATGGGAAGAAAAAGCTGATGCGAAGGGAAATGTTGAATGGGGTGCTGGTGAAAACGGGTATGATGAGCAACACCAATTTAACGTCCGGGCAATCTATGCGCTTGAGAACATCGCAGATATCGGTGTATCCGTGCAATACGGCTTGCTGAAAGGGACAAATGTGGGGGACGATGATAGTGGGAGCCACTATGCCTTTTCCGCGCATGCGAAGAACTCGTTCGCAGACTTCACCCTTTTTTCCCAATTTTCTTATTACGCCCATAATATTACTGACGAAACCCCTTGGAGCACCGGTGACCTAATTCCGATGGGGGCTTACGACTTCGCATGGCCCGTTGCATCCAAAGGATTAATACCCGCGCTTTCTCTGCGGTATGGTGGTATAGATACTTCAGGTATCTCATGGGTTGACAGTGTCACGCCTTACGCTGAGTGGAGTACTATTTTCAAAACCGTGGATGATTACAACCCGAGTACCCTCATAACGGTCGGTGCGAGTTGGACACTCTTAGGCGCGCTGTATGTGTATAGTGATTTCGCACTTTCCGACGGCAATTTTTTTGTCGGTAACACCGAAGATGTCTACGGAAATATCCTTACAGGCGTGAATCATGTTGGTGCCAACGGAAATAACAGATGGCATTGGCGAATTAATTTTAACTTTGGCTACTATTTCTAAGGAGCTACGCGACCTTCTACCAGAGGCGCGCTTTGTAAGCGTGCCCTTCGTTCCGTGCGCGGTTGAAAACCGCCAAATCAACTCTAATAACAAGGAGAATTTTGAAAATGCACGAAGAAGGAAAACAACCGCAACATATGAGGGAAAGGGAATATAGGAAATTATTCGGTTTAGAGATTTACTTAACCCCTGTATTTGTGATTTCCAGTATTGCTATTGTTGTCTTTATTATCGGATCTCTCATTTTCCAAGAAGGTGCGACCAAACTCTTTGGGAATCTTCGGGTTTGGCTGACCACCAACCTTGATTGGCTGTTCATGATCTCTACCAACCTCGTTTTTCTTTTCTGTCTGGTCGTGGCGTTTTCTCCACTCGGAAAAGTCCGTCTCGGCGGTGCAGACGCAAAACCCGAGTACTCTTACCTAACTTGGCTTGCTATGATCTTTGCAGCAGGCGTGGGTATTGGGCTTTTGTTTTTTGGCGTGTCGGAGCCGGTTACGTATTTTCAGGGTGGTAACTATTCGCCCCTGGGGACAGAAACGGTTTATGACCCAGAGACGGACTACAACGCCGGAAATGTCCCTGATGCTTCGGATCCGAAGGTTCAAACGGCGGCTTCCTTGGGTATAGCGACGACGGTCTTCCACTGGGGACTGCAAGGGTGGGCGATCTACGGTGTTGTTGGACTTGCCCTCGCGTTTTTTGCCTACAATCGGGGTTTACCGCTCCTGATCCGATCCGCTTTTTATCCGATATTCGGTGACCGGATATGGGGGTGGCCCGGACACATCATTGATACTTTCGCTATATTCGCTGGCATCTTTGGACTCGCAACCTCGCTCGGTTTAGGGGTACAGCAGGTGACCTCCGGTCTTAACCATCTGTTTGGAATACCGGTGAACCCTGTTACCATGGTCCTACTGATTGTAGGAATAACTGCCATCGCGCTGATCTCGGTGATGACAGGTATTAATGTCGGTATCAAACGTCTGAGTCAATTTAATATAATTCTCGCCTTTTTGTTACTGGCGGCTATTATCCTTCTCGGTCCAACGCTCTACATTCTTCGGACGCTTTTCACTGGACTCGGCACCTATGTTATGAAGATTGTCCCGCTCAGCAACTGGATTGGGCGTGAAGACACAGGATTCTTCCACGATTGGACGACGTTCTACTGGGCATGGTGGATCGCTTGGGCCCCCTTCATCGGCACCTTCATTGCTCGCATTTCTAAGGGACGCACAGTTCGCGAATTCGTAATCTTTGTCTTGCTCCTACCAACGTTGCTCTGTTTAATCTGGTTTAGTGCCTTTGGTGGCACTGCTATCCACCAGTTCCTGACTGAGGGTTACACGGGCGTAACCGAAAATGTTGAGACCTATACTTATGAACTTGCGCTGTTCAAAATGTTTGAAGGACTTCCGTGGGCAACGCTGCTCTCCTGTGTCGCTATGACGTTAACCATCATTTTTTTCGTTACTTCGTCAGACTCCGGTTCTTTGATTATTGACATCATCGCAGCGGGTGGCAAGGTTGACGCGCCGATACCGCAACGCGTCTTTTGGTGTACTGCGGAGGGCTTAGTCGCTATCGCACTTTTACTTGGCGGAGGGCTGAAAGCATTACAAGCTGCTTCTCTTGCGACGGGCTTCCCGTTTGCTATCGTCCTATTGGGCATGGGAGTCTGTGTCTGGATTGGGCTTAGTAAGGAAGTCCGCCAACCTGAATAGCAATCGGCTGTCAGCAATCGGCAGTCGGAAAAATGGTTTTCGGTTGTCGGTTAAGAGGTTTTGATTAAGTCAAATATTTCTTAACCAACCACCGAAAACCGAAAGCCAATAAATATGAACACAACAGAACTTGAATTTGAAAAACCGCTTATTGAATTGGAACAGCACCTTGCGCAATTGGAAACCTTCGCGCAAGAACATCCTGAGTTGGACCTTACTGAAGGGATTGATGCGTTAAAGCAAAATGCAGATACACTCACAAAGCAGACTTTCCAAAAACTCAGCCGCTGGGATAAAGTAAGATTGGCGCGCCATGGACAACGCCCGCAAGCCTCTTTCTATATCAACGCACTCCTTGATGAACCTACCGAACTCCACGGTGATAAATTGTACGGTGATGATCGTGCCCTCATCGGGGGTTTTGCATGGTTTGATGGACAACCCCTTGTCTACCTTGCACAGCAGAAAGGCACCAA
>PYIY01000043.1 GCA_003635195.1 Candidatus Poribacteria bacterium
GCTGCCATCTATGTCTCCAATACTGTAATACAAAAGTAGTATCTTCGTGTATCTTACCAATTCTCCAAGTTCACGTCAACGCTTTTTTGGCTTCATTCGGGAACATCCACTTTGAATGGGTCTATGAGCTCATTCAACGCCTTCCGTTGCCCATGGTCGCGGCTTTCCAGTTCGTGGAGAGCCTCTGGAATTTCGTCCTTATGTGCATCAAATGGAAGCCACCGAGACGAATCGACGTGATGAAACTGTTTTGCATAGACCCAGCGCAAGAACACCGTCATTCGGGGATAGGCCTGGTGGTTCCACCGCCGTCCAGCGTGCCGCGTGTTTGGCAGAAACACGATGAAGTCGCCAGCGTTTACTGGCACATTATGAACCGTTGGGGGTGGATCATCCATCGTGATGTGTTCAGGGTACTGGAAGTTGGACTTGTGGCTTCCCGGAATGCAAGCAAATCCGTTGCCGGGTGGCACATCCACTAACGAAACGGAGAGGTTGAAGAAACTTGCGAAGACTTCATCGTTGGCGACTTGGTATTGGTGGTGCGGACTTCTGAACCAGCCTTTATGCCCGCCGTGTAGTTCCAAACCGTCTGCATCTGGATAACAGATATTCGCCACGACATCAAAAACTCGCGGATGGTTCCACGTCAATGCCGTTGCGACGCGCAAGATTTCTGGATTCAGGATGAGTCGTTGAAATGCTTCATGCCCGTAATGCATGTTGTAGACCCACCACGGTTTTCCTTCCGGCGTGTTAATTCGCATGGGTGGCTTGAAATCCGCCTCATCCCATTCATACCACTCGAACATCTGCGCTTTCATCAGTTCGACATCCGCTTTCGGTACAGCATTACGCACCACAAAATAACCGAGCAGGTCAAGATACCACTTTTCTTCCTGTGTTAGCATAGTGCCTCTCCCTTCTCCAGTTTTTTGAGGATCCGTTTGGCAAACCCCTTTTCGCTACGTTGAACCGACTCCAATTCGTATTGATCATCAGAAATGCAGTGGCGGTGTGCTTCTATCGGTAGGTTGTAGTTTTCATTAAAATAGAAACTGAATTGGTAGCGATTGAAGACAACCCGGCGTGGATAATCAACCTTCCAAAATTTTGGGCCGTGCATCAATCGTGACGAGAAGATAAGGCAATCCCCTGCTTTCAGCTCAAAAGTGATCGCGGGTGCCCATTCGTTATCAATGTCAAGTGTGGAAGGCAGCTTGATTTGCGATTTATGCGTGCCGGGGATGCACATAAAGCCGTTATCCATCGGTACATCGACGAGTGTTATAGCCGTGTTGACGTAATTGCTATAGATCTGTCCGTCTCCGGCTTGGTAGTCATTGTGTGGGTTACGGAATCCATCAGGGAAATCAAAACCGCTCGTGTCTCGGTGCAGTCTCTCCTTTTCGCCTTCAGGGATAGGACGCTGCCTCTGCAAGACAAGGGCGCAATTAAAGAGTCTCGGACGGTTCCACATCAATCCCATCACAATCCGCATTACCTTCTCATTGAGCGATAACCGCTCGAAAATCCGATCGCCGTACTGAACATTATTCAGCACACCGCTATATTCGTCTTGGGTGACGTTCACCGGTTCAGGCACGACTTCAGGGTGTGCAAACCATCTATTTGCAATCTCAAGTATCTGTTCTACTTCTGCTGGCGACACCACCTGCCGAAGCACGAGATAGCCAAATAGGTCGTAGTGCCATTTTTCCTCTTCTGTTAGCGTAGAAGGGAGATCAATCACATTGTCTTCACCGCGAATTAGCATACGCTCTCCTATTCCATATCAAATGTAAATTGATTAAAGAATTTTGACTTACTGACAACTTTATCTTTGTTTGTATCAATCAGTTTACCAGAGAAATTAAGTTTGCTACTGCCACCACCGGAAAACTCTCCTGTCAAGAGATAAGTCCCCCCCGCTTTCACATCAGCAGAAAACCTCGATAGAATCTGGCGGTCCTTTGGTATATTCGCATGAAAAGATTCGTATACGACAAGCAATGACATCTCGTGCTTTCCGGGGGCGATCAAAATTTCGTCATCAATAGAGACCGCTTCGTACAGGTCGATTTTCTCACGTAAGGCTAACTTGCCATCAATTCGGAACACGATCAGATTGGGTCGTTGGATCCATTGTCCCTCCGTATCAATTTTGATAGTAGCGAGTTCAGATTTTGGCAATTGTGGTGCTTCATACGGACCCTCTCGCACCAAAATCGTGCCGCAACCCACAAGTAGCAGAGACAGGAGTATACCTACAAGTAAAACAGGGATGTTCAATTTTAGTTTCATCTGTTGACCTCCGATGCTATAAATATAGCAGTGTATCCAGTGATAGCGTTTCATTTTTTCTCCTAAACCTTGCCTACTCATACTATATTTTTGCTTACTTAATCTACGACAAACTGCCTAAGTGCTGCCTTCACTTCATCCGGTTTTTCTATCCAAGGATAGTGTCCTGATTCGGGAATCGACACAAACGTGCTATGAGATAGTTTAGCGGCGAGCATCTCTATAAAGTGCGCAGGGCGAGGATCACAAGCACCATGAAGGAAAAGAACAGGCATAGATAGGTTGTAAACGGATTGCTGAAATTTTGAATCTGTGGTGTAATTCTTCCAGTCCGCGCCAACTTTTTCGTTCGCTTCATTGCTCACAAGATGTTCATCAAAATTTGGAAGATTGTCAACTTGATTTGGGTCAAATACATCCGTTTTCCTGCTTAAAGTGCGAAGCCTGTCTAATACCCGTTCTTCATCAGCACCTTTAGCACACTCTCTTTGTGCACGCAGACGTTGATATTCCTCACGCTCTGATTCGATTAGCACATTTAACCGATTTTCGCGATACTCGTCGTGCCATCTGGGATCAATACCCGTGCCTGCAATGTGAAGAACGGCTATTGTCCGAACTGGAAACCTGACCGCATAAGCCAAAGCCAGTCCTGCTCCCCACGAATGCCCGCCAACAATCCAACGTTCAAAGTTGAAATGTTCTCTCAACTCTTCCAAATCATCGACAAACGTAGATACATCGTAGGGACCCACCGGTTGCGAACGTCCGCTGCCACGTTGGTCATACCGAACGACTTGACACACGTCAGAAACCATATCGGCGACGGGAGAGAGATAATCGTAACCACCGGGACCTCCGTGACAAAGCACCATCGGTTTCCCTTTGCCTTGAACGGCTGTCCAAAGCCGAACCCCATTAATCTGAAGTACTTGCTCTTGGGACACTTTCATCCTCTGTATTTAATGATACGACTTGTGTTAGTTAACTTTTTGTAGTGCCAACGCTAATTAGGGCCGCAATTCCGTAAAGTTAAGACAAGTTTTTTTGCTCAAATTCGACGGGTGTTAAATACCCTAACGCCGAATGCGGGCGTTTCTGGTTATACACCTGTTGAATAAAATAACCGATACGTGATTCAACTTCTGAGATATTCTCATAGTCATTGAGGTGGACTTCCTCTTCCTTGAGCGTTCGGATGAGTCTTTCGGCATACCCGTTCTCCCAAGGACACCCTCTACGGGCTAAAGAGACCTCTATCCCATGACATATCAAGGTCTTGATGTAAGTATTAGACAGATACTGCACGCCTTGATCGGAATGATGGATCTCTGGGACGCTCTGACGCAGTGCTTGTTCTAAAGGCTTCAACGTCAGGGGTTGGTTCAGGTGCCGACTGACCTGCCACCCTCTTATCATGCGAGTGAAGACATCCATGAGCACCGCGACGTAGACGAAATGTCCTTTCAAACGGACGTAGGTAATATCACCGACCCAGACCTGATCACATCGCGTGATGGCAAGATTATCAATCCGATTGCTCCATTGCTGCTGA
>PYIY01000044.1:0-3513 GCA_003635195.1 Candidatus Poribacteria bacterium
AACAGTTTCCGTACAGGAAAATTCAAATGAAGGCACGCCTTCAACTGGCATGCGTGTTGTTCTCGACAGTGCCCAATCGTCGCCGGAAATATTGGATATTTTTCGGGCACCCGGAAACGGTTATCAAGATTACACTGTCGTCAATATTGATACCACGGCGTTTGAAGACGGTGGCACGCTTACTATCTATGTTCAGGTCGGAAGTGCAGACGCGGCAGGGTCGTTTGACCTCTTTGATAGCGACGCGGAACTCCCGACGGAAGGTATCCCTGAGGCACTCGTTTCGGCGTGGGGCATTAAACCCAATACAGCGACAACAATCCGCCATCGTTTTGAGCGGGGCGAGGTTTTTAAACTCGGTGCCACCGGCGACTGGTTCAGTAAAAAAGGTGACCTGAACGCTTTCTACCTAAAAATTTCTGTAGAGGAAAATTGAAATGAAAACCTTAGGAAACCAAATCACACTCAATCTTAACGATGACATGGAAGTGTCTGTCAAAGGTTTCATCGCGCCGATTGAATACACGCAATACAACTTTCATGTGGACTGGGACGAGTTGGGAAACTTTCGGGTTGCTGAACCTGAGAAGCAGTATCCAACATCCGTTTTCCAAGCGTTTCTTCCATCGGAACCGGTTTCGGTCGGTGAATGTTGGGAGATTCAAGAAGCAGGCGCGCTAACGTTACTGAAACAACTGCATCCCAATCCACGCCTGAAACTGACCATTGATTCTGGGGATTCTTTCGGTTTGTGGGCGTGTCTGCGCGCTTACAATGACAGACTCGCTGACATTGTGTTCCGTATCCATGCAGAATTCATCATGGAACGCGGTAAGTTTACGCCGTCCCAATTTGCTGGGCATTTGGTCATCGATAAGGCTGAAGAGAAGATCGTCTTTTTCAAGATGTACGTGCCGCCAACGACTCTGAACTTCGATGCGGGTTGGACGCGAGATGAAGGGACTGCCGCGGAGATCGGTTTTTGTCCGAAAATGGAGCTCTGCTCTGGTACACAACTACATGATGTCGAATTCACCGCGTCAATCACGGAAGAAGAAGCCGAATGCGCACTGTCCTCGCGTTTTTATAAGTTTCAGAAAATCAACTGGGTATCGCTGGAGGAAGCGTTAGAGATGGCACCCGCACAAGGGAAACCGATCCATGTTATCTCAGTGGATGGGCCGCTCTTTGACGAGGGGTGCTGAGGGAGTGGTAAAATCCTGAGGGCAGTTGAGCTCTCTGAAGATCGAATCATAGAATTTTTGAACGAAAACTTCATCAATACGTGGGTCCCCAACGCGGAGTTAGGACGAACGCCGAGTTTGCGAGAACCGATTGAAAGGCGACGCGAACGCGAAGGTAAGACCTTCGACACAAGCCATTCCTTAGCACAAGCAATTATCAAAACCTGGAAAAAGGGTTCCCCCGTGGATTGTTTAGTTATCTCGCCGGAGTTTGAAGCGATGGGCGGTATAGACTACAATATATTTCTCGACAATATGACGGAACCCGACCACGCGGCTTATATGTTCCTTGACAAACTGACGGAGTCTGATGACCATGCCGAACCTTACCTACTATTTCTCAGGGAGTCCTTGGAAGGAAAACGTCCCGGGTTAGGTGATCTCATCCTTACGCCGGAGCAACCCTCAAAGGAGGTCGTAGATACTTTTCGTACCCCGATGCTTGCACATCAGGATTACACTGTTGTCTACATTGATGCCACGGCGTTTGAAAACGGTGGTACCCTCACTGCCAACATCCAAGTCGGGAGAGACAACGGAATAGGGATTTTCCATCTCCTTGATGGAGACAAAAAACTCCCGACAGAAAAGGTGCCTGATGGCATTGATCCTACAGAATGGAACAGCCAAGAAAGCGATGAATATAAGAAGGCACTTGGCGCGCTTACCAGAGTCTGGGGGATATTCCCCGGTGAATCTGGACAAATTACGTATCAGTTTGATCGTGGTCAACGCTTTAAATTATGTGTGACTGGAGACCAATGGAGTGAAATAGGCGATATAAACGCTTTTCACGCAAAAATCTCTGTGGAAGGGACTTAAAATGAAAACTTCACCAAACAAAATCACGCTTAATCTTGACGGCAACACAGAAGTTTCTGTTAAAGGCTTTATCGCTCCAATTGAATACACACAATACAACTTTCATGTTAGGTGGGATACATTGGCAAATCTGCGCGTCGCTGAACCAGAAAAACAGTACGCCGCCTCAATTTTCTACGCCTTCCTTCCTAAGGAAGCCGTTTCAGTGGGAACTCTCTGGAAAATTGAACACGCCGGTGTTCTCGAACTGCTAAAACAACTCCACCCTGAACCCCATCTGGACATGCACGGCGATTCAGGGGATTCCTGTGGATTATGGGCATGTTTACGGGCATACAATAATGAATTCGTCGACATTGTATTTCGTATCCATGCGGAATTTGCCTTACCGAACGGTTGGTTCACACCTTCCCAATTCGCTGGACATCTTGTCATTGATCGAGCCAGAGAGGGAGTCGTGTTCTTTCAGATGTACGTTCCTAAAGGCACCCTGAATTTCGACACTTGGTGGAACACTGGGGAAAACGCTGACCGCCCCATTTGGTCTACAGATATCGGCTTCTGCCCCCAAATGGAACTCCGTATTGGGGCAGAAGATGGCGTACCAAACACTGAATTTATAGAATCCATTACACCAGAAGAAGCGGCATACAAACTGATACGCTGTTTCTACAAATCGCAACACATTAACTGGGTATCGCTGGAGGAAGCTTTGGAATTGGCACCCGCAGAACAGAAACCGATTCACGCCATTTCAATAAATGGACCGCTCGCTGATGAATCCTGCTGAGGGAGTGGCAAAGGCCTGAGGGCAGGTGTCCTCTCTAAAGATAAAATTATTGATTTTTTGAACGAAAATTTCATTAACACTTGGGTACCCAATTCTGAGTTGGGACGTATTCGGAGTTTGCGAGAATCGATTGCCAAAAGACGCCGCCGCGAAGCTAAGACGTTTGATACAACACACCCCTTGGCACAAGCGATCATTAAGGGGTGGAAGACCGGCCCCAAAAAAGGTTCACCAGTAGACTGCTTCGTTATATCGCCTGAGTTTGAACTAATGGGTAGGCAATTGGTTAATGACCTCGGCGACGACAGTGAAAAGAAGGGGCTTTCGGAACCTGAATATTACCTCACATTTCTCAAAGAGGCCTTAGAAAACAAACAGCCCGGATTGGGCAACCTTATTCTCACGAGTGATCATCCTTCGCAAACGGTATTGGATACCTTTCAGGCACCAATATGCGGTCATCAGGCTTACACCATCGTTGTGATTGATGTGAGTGTCTTTGAAAACGGAGGCACACTCACTATTGATATTGAAGTCGGCAGGGGCGACAGTGATGGTACGTTTTTTCTCGTCAACAGCGATACGGAACTTCCCACAGCAGAAGGAATCCGTAAAAAAGACCTGCTTGCTGGGGTATGGAGCGAATCTGGCGGGACG
>PYIY01000044.1:3533-10736 GCA_003635195.1 Candidatus Poribacteria bacterium
GACGGGACAAATTACGTATCGTTTTGACCGAGGTCAACTTTTTAAGTTATGTGCTATTGGGTATTCGTCCGAAGAAGAAGCGTCCATCAACGCTTTTTATCTAAAAATTTCCGTGGAACCGGCAGACTGAAGAATAGTGGTCAGTTAACAGTCATCAGTTAAGAGATAGTTTGCTTAGGCAAGATTCCTCTTTTAGAAGTTGCCAGTTGCCAGTTGCCAGTTACCAGAAAGAGACACTCGAGCTATCGAAAACCTCTTTTAACTGGTTACTGCTTTTGCGAGGCAATCCGACAACCGCACAAGCCGGTATCCGTCTTGTTTAAGTGCCGTGATGATTCGGTCTGTCGCTTCGATTGTCCCAGAACGGTTTGCATTCTTATTTTCCGCTTTTCCATCGTGTAAGACGATAATCGAACCGGGTTTTGTTTTCTTCAGGACCGTTTCAGTGATCTTGTCGGGGTTCTGTGTCGTCCAATCCCAACTCCATACATCGCAACTGATATGTATTCTATCCCGTTTCGCAAGTACATAAGCGACTGGTAGAAACCTTGTTAGCATCGGTGCTCGAAATACAACCTTCTCTGTAATCCCGTGCTGCCGAATTAGGTCGTCCGTGCGTTCAATTTGCCGTTGAACATAGAAGGGTGGCAAGAAACCCAGCAGTGGATGGCTATGGGAATGATTGCCGATCTGGTGACCTTCGGCGATAATCCGATTTGCTGTTTCGGGGTGTTTTTCAATCCGATTTCCAATTATGAAGAAGGTGGCTTTGACATTGTGCTTTGCGAGAACATCAAGCAACTGCTCAGTATAAGGCGGATTCGGTCCATCGTCGTAGGTAAGCGCGACGACCCGTTGATCTGTGTTTAGGCGAACGATATTCTTTCCGAAAGGTGGTCGAAAGAAAATCCATAGGAGTGCCGCTGCGCCAAATCCTATCGCAGTGGTAATTATTAAACTCATCGAAATCTTTCCTACTTGAAAATCTTGGGGTAAACGATCTACCAGAGATTGGCTTTCTCGAAATGCTTACAGCCAATTCACGTTTTCTACATTATACGAGAGGCATCACTACTTGACAATACTTTTTCAAAAGCGAAAAGGATACCTAATTCCTCAAACTCCGTAGGAGTGGTTTGAGGCAGGAAAAAAATAAATGGTCTTGGTGTTTCAGTGCACAATCTAACCTACGTGTCTGAACGGTTCTGTATCAGTCCGATTTTCCTTGAAGGTTTCCATCAAACGTGTTATTATTTTTCCAATTGATTAAAACACAGCCCAATTGTAGGATTTCTGCCTGCTGTAATAATATTTAAAAAATTAAAAGGAATAACAAAACAATGCAAAGCCACGAAGTAGATTACGAAATTTTCGGTAACGATATGCAGGTCGTTGAAATTGAACTTGATAGAGGTGAGACAATCATCGCTGAAGCGGGTGCTATGAACTGGATGGAGGATGACATTGTCTATGAGGCAAAGATGGGCGATGGCTCCAATCAGGACGAGGGTTTGATGGGCAAGTTCCTCAGTGCTGGCAAACGTGCTATCAGTGGTGAATCACTTTTTTTAACACATTTCACTAACATTGGCAACCACAAGAGACGGGTTGCCTTCGCCGCTCCGTACCCCGGTCATATTATCCCTGTTGATCTTGCCAAATTCGGCGGCGAATTGATGTGTCAGAAAGATGCCTTCCTCTGTGCCGCGTTGGGTACCGAACTGAGCATTGCCTTTACACGGAAATTGGGCTCAGGTTTTTTTGGCGGTGAGGGGTTTATTCTCCAGCACCTACGTGGCGACGGCATGGCGTTTGTGCATGCGGGCGGATCAATCGTCAAAAAGGAACTCGTCAATGAGACACTCCGTGTTGACACCGGTTGCCTTGTCGCCTTCACGTCAAGTGTCGACTATAACATTGAAATGACCAAAGGTTTAAAGTCAATGTTCTTCAGTGGTGAGGGGTTTTTCCTCGCGACCCTGAGCGGCACCGGCACCGTTTACCTTCAGAGCTTACCCTTTTCGCGACTGGCTGATCGTATCAGTGGAATAAGTGCCATCACGAAGTAACTGACGCTAATACGATGTCCACTTAAAAAGACTATACTCTCAATTTCTTGAATTTGGAGTTTCCGTGGAGATTCGCAGTATTAAAGCTTATCAAGTTGACCTTCCACTGCATGAAGGTAGTTACAACTGGTCGGGCGGCAAATCTGTATCCGTCTTTGATAGCACTATCGTCTCAGTTGAAACGGATGAAGGTATTGCAGGTTACGGTGAAGTCTGCCCCCTTGGGCCATTCTATCTTCCCGCTTATGCAGCAGGAACCCGTACCGGTATCGCTGAACTTGCCCCGCACCTTATCGGCGAAGATCCAACACAACTCCTTCCACTCAACCAACGCATGGATATCGCACTCAAGGGACATCCATACGTGAAATCCGCAATCGACATCGCGTGTTGGGATATTCTCGGCAAAGTTTCAAACCAATCGGTTTGTACCCTGCTCGGCGGGAGATATAGTGAGGATTTTATGCTCTACCGTGCAATTTCCCAACAATCTCCGGACGAGATGGCAGCGAAAGTAGCGATCTATCGTGCGGAAGGATATCGCAAATTCCAGTTGAAGGTGGGCGGCGATCCGAACACGGATATTGAACGCATCCACGCCGTTGCCGAACTGATGGGACCCGGGGATGTGTTGATTGCGGATGCGAATACGGGTTGGCTCATGCACCAAGCCGTCCGCGTTGTCCGCGGTGTGCGCGATGTGGATGTCTACATTGAGCAACCTTGTCTTTCTTATGAAGAGTGCCTTGCCATTCGCCAGCGTACAGATCATCCTTTTGTTCTTGATGAAACGATTGACAGTATCCATGCGTTGTTACGCGGTCATACTGACCGTGCGATGGATGTCGTCAATATTAAAATCAGCAAATTCGGTGGATTGACGAAAGCAAAACTCGCCAGAGACCTCTGCGTTGAACTCGGAATCGCGATGACAATTGAAGATAGCTGGGGCGGGGACATTACAACCGCCGCGATTGCCCATCTCGCCCATAGCACACCGACAGAATTCCTTTTCACCGCAACGGATTTCAATAGTTACGTCACCGTCAGCACAGCGGAAGGCGCGCCACAGCGGGTCAATGGCAGAATGGCAGCTTCAATGCAACCGGGTTTGGGGATCACACCAAACATGGATGTGTTAGGCAAAGCAATTGTGCGGGTGGAATGATCGTATGTCTATCAGAATTCTCTCCGCTGCTGATGTCCGAGCAGCCTTACCGATGCCTAAAGCGATTGATGCGATGCGGCACGCTTACGGCCAACTTTCAGCAAACAATGCAGTCGCGCCGCCGCGACAACATATCTCCACGGACAAAGGCGTTACACTCATAATGCCCGCCTATCTCCCAGAGCACAGTGAGTTCGGCATCAAAATTGTCTCTGTCTATGACGATAATCCGAATCTCAATCTGCCCCGCATCACTGCAACAGTCTTAGTCCTTGACCCAGAGACAGGGTCGCCGAAAGCGTTCATGGACGGTGCCAGTCTTACGGCTATCCGAACCGGTGCCGGTGGCGGCTTGGCGGCAGATCTACTTGCCCGACAGGACGCAGAAACGGTTGGACTCTTCGGCGCAGGTGTGCAGGCGAGGGCACAGTTGCAGGCGGTGATGGCGGTTAGAGAGATAACACGAGTCAACCTTATCAGTCGGACACAAGTCTCGGCAGAGCAACTTGCTACTGAGATTTCGGAGTGGACAGATGCCCCCGAAGTCAATGTTGTATCTACGCCACAAGCGGTGGTAGAGGACGCTGATATTGTGTTATGCGCGACGACATCGGCAACCCCACTTTTTGATGGAAACGCCTTGCAACTCGGCACACACATCACAGCCGTTGGCACGTTTGTACCAGAAAAACGAGAAGTCGATACGACAACAATCAGACGGGCACACCGAATCGTGGTAGATTCGCGGGGAGCGTGCTTAGAGGAAGCGGGGGATCTAATTATTCCGAATGCTGAAATTAGAACCGAGAACGAGACTCCGAATATTGTTAAAAATGAACTCGTTCTCGGTTCTGCTGAAATTGGTGAAATTGTCAACGGCGATAAACTCGGACGGCAGTCAGATGACGAAATCACGTTTTTCAAATCGGTAGGTGTGGCGGTGCAAGACGCAGTCGCTGCTGCGGCAGTGCTTGCAGCAGCGGAAGCGAAAGCGTTAGGCACCGTCGTCGAAATGACATAAATAATATTGAAGTTTCCAGTTTCCAGTTAACTCTCACTGCGAGGCACTCTTTTCTGGTTACTGGTAACTGGCCACTGGTAACTTCTTTACCTGCGCGTTCGGTCCGCCAATAATAACACTTCCATCCGTTGGATGAACAGCCAGCGAATAAGCCCAACCGTTTAGCGCGGGAATCTCACCCGTAACTTCCACTGAATCTGGATCAACGAGACGGACAACGCCATCGGCACAGGCGGCGACAATCTTTGAGCCATTGTTTAGCCATGCTATATTCAGTGGTGCTTCCTTGAGTCGTGCGAACTTAACCATTCGTCCAATAGTTGGCTGCCAGAGTCGAACAGTGCGGTCATCGCTTGCAGAAGCAACCATGGGAAGACCTATCTGATTAGGACGCAGTGCCAGATCGTGCGCGGGTAGTGTATGGTTGTTCAGGCTTCGGATTAACTCACCCGTCGCCAAATTCCAGACGCGGACATTCTGATCTACACCAGTGCTCACAAGTGTCTGTTTATCATCCAGAAAACAGAGAGAGGACACACCGCGTGAATGACCTTTCAAGCGTTGAACTGAGGTTCCAGTACGTAGGTCCCAAAGAATAATATCGCGGTCCAGACTTGCCGAGGCAAGCGACAAATTATCCCGCCATGCCACAGCCGTGACTGAATCGCGATGCTTTCTAAGCACATGGAGCGATTTACCCTCTGGCCACGAAAAAATCTCTATAATCCCATCAGTGGCAGGATTTCCGCCGCTAACTGCCAATTGATCCCCATCAGGTGAAAATGCAAGATCGTGCGTATTACGGGCTTGGACTGCAATAGTCCTTTGTAGTGTGAGTGTTTGCCAGTCGTAAACGTGCAAACCCGCCTGTGAACATGCAACAACTGATTTCCCATCGTGAGAAAACGCGAGAGAGGTAATCGGCGGCATAACAGTAGGTTGGTGTGGATGGGTGTCAGTCGTCAATGGTTTGGATGCCGATTGATTTCCTGTCCATTTTCCATAGTTTGCTCCGTGCGCGATCCACTTTTGGATAAGGTCTGTTTCCAGTTTTGTCAAGGGGGCTCCGGCTTCCGATGGTGGCATGATGCTTGCCTCGCCTTCAGGCAAGGTAATACGCTGGTAGAGCAGCGAGTCCTGAGGTTCACCAGCGATAATAACTTCTCCGTGCAGGCTCGTTTCAATACCTTTCACATTGTCCAGTTCGACACCGCCCTTCGGTTTTGTGATGGTGCCATTGGGGTCTGCCTTCGATGCGCTATGGCAACTGAAACAACGGTTTTGGAAGATAGGTAAAACTTGTGTCTCAAAGTCGATCTCGATTTGAGGTTCTGCTGAGATAGCGAGTGCAGAAAATAAAAGAATAAACATGAAACTGAAGATTGATACTGCTAAATTTTGTTGTTCATGCTTCATCAGTTAACTCCCAATGTATTTGAATCCTCTCGGATCGTTTTTCGCAAGGCTTTCATCTGTTCAAGTGTTGTCGGCGAAACCTTCCCATCCTGAGTAATACCCATATTCATCGTAATCACCAGTTTTTGAGCAATACACGCCTTCACATAATTGATAATCTGTTGAGTGGTAAATAAGGGTGGGGCGATATCGGTATCTGGATATCCGTGCTGCCAAGGGTCGTCAAGAAAGATCAAACCGTGTGGTTGTAAACCACCCGCACTGCCATCCTCTGCAAAGAAATTTTCTGGTGGATTCACGAGCGCACCGCCAAACTCGCCAGCATAGTACTCTTGAAATTCGGTCGTCTTGGGGAGAATCCAACTGTTCCAAGCGACGATGCGTTCGGGATTGCCAACTTTAGTTGCCTCATACAATTCTTCAAACGGCTGAAGCGGATACCGATCATCAAACCAGTAACCTGCGACCTTTTTACCATAGCGCACGCCGATTTCGGTAAGAATGTCATGCTCAATTTTGAAGAATTTTGACTTGTCTGGACTTAAAAATCCAGCGGCTTTCACCCACTCCGAATCTCCTACACCATGATGAAAGTAAAGAATAAGAGGAATATCACGTTCTTGCAGCTTGCCAGCCATTTCTCCAATTAGATCGCGTTTGCAGGTGCGTCCCGGCATAACCGCCTCGACCGATTTTAAGGGTGCTGGAAAATGCATAATTCCGTGGACAGCAGTGAAAATAACGTAGCCAGCTCCGGTTTCACCTACCATATCGGCGAAAGCATCAAGATCAAAAGTGTTCACCGCTTCCTCATAAGGTTTTTGAGGACCCCGCAACGGCTGTGTCGTTGTTGACCAGTGGAACATAACGCCGTACTTCGCCTCGACGAACCAATCCGTCTTAGCACGCATCTGCTGCGCTTGCTCGTTTGAAACAATCCTTGCTTTGTCAGCGAGCGGCGAAATCAATTCAAGCGAATAGACTTTCACGCGCTCTTTAGATTTCGTCTCTCCGACGAGACGCAGCGTAATTATGCTTTCACCTGCGGAGAGGTGTAATGTTCCCGGAAGCAGTATCCTTTCAAAATTCTGCGAATCTCCTGCCCATCCAGTCGTTTGGCGAACCGTTCCAACGGTTTTATTTTCTCCAGCGACAATCTCAAACGCCGAACCTACCGCCTGTGCATCAGCAGTATAGGTCATCGCGAGTTTATAACTGGAAGATGTGGAAAGTTTCACCTTCCATGAAAGTGAAGCGGACGGTTGGTGCCACCCTTCAATCCAGCCCTGTGCCTGTAAGTGCACAAGCCCTTCACCCACTTCGGCACTGTCTCCAAACAGATAGATAACCGACGAAGGATCTGCCTCAATCAATCTTGGCTTTTTAAGTGTAGCAGGATTCCCTTCAACATTAAGAACGACGATGTCATCAACACCGTTTTGATACTCCTCTGGGACTACAATCAAAAGTCCCCACGGATGTTGTCGCACGATTCCCCACAAAGTGCCGTCTACCGTGGGATTTCCCAG
>PYIY01000045.1 GCA_003635195.1 Candidatus Poribacteria bacterium
AGCCGATCATATTGGTAAAGGGATTTATGATTGATTGCTACACGAATTGACATATCTGTTTTTTATATTTCCTTGCGGTTCGGTTAGCGGAATTTTACTGATAAGATCCCACTCCGTATATCCGTCCCGGCGCGATGCTTGGGACTACAAGTTTTGCTTTCCGTTTAAGAGGAGAATTAGATGCTCCGTAGGGGGCAGGTTTCCCACCCCTTCTCCTTACTTGATAACTGATGACTGAGACTGAGACTGTTCCGCAGCGGGTTCTCCATTGACAGGTCGTAAGGCAAAAAATGTCTTGTAAATATCATCACCCACTAAGTTCAGTTTGGTTTGGAAAGCATCAAGGAACTCATGCAAACCTGAAGCAAGCACCTGTTTGACTTGGGCATACGCGAATTCCGAACGGAGCTGCCCCAAACGCTGCTCTGCTGAATTGGAGAAGGTTTCCAACGGGGTGCCAGATATCGCGTGCAGTGACTCCTCAGCCTTGGAGAGACAGTAGAGGACGGAGCGTGGAAATTCACGATCTAACAGTAAAAAAGCGACAACATCGTCTGGGGAGATGAGCCCATAAGTGCGACGGTACATCTCAAAACCACTGGCAGAATGCAACAGAGCCCCCCACTGAATGTCGTCAAAAGGTGTGTCCACATCCCAGATAGAGGGAAGGAGAATAAAATATTTAACATCAACGATTCTTGAGGTCTTATCCGCACGTTCAATCAAACGTCCCAACTGACAGAAGTGCCACCCTTCGCTATGGGACATGATATTATCTGTAAGTCCCATGAAGAGGTGTGATGCGAGTTTGATCTCTGTGAAGAATTCATGGGGTTCTGCCATTGCCCACTGTTCGGAAGTGTTTGCGACGAGTAAGTAGGCATCATTTAGCTGCTCCCACATCTCTGACGAGATATTTTCGCGTATGGACCGTGCGTTTTCTCGACCCGCCCGCAAGCAAGAAACGATTGAATTTGGATTTTCAGTGTCAAATGCCAAAAATCGGATGACGGCTTCACGTGATGCCTCGCCATAACGCTCAGCAAACACTTCATCATCGCCTGTAGTGGCAACAAGCGGTTCCCACTGTGCCTGCATACCGACGGGGGCATCAAGGATCAAACGCAGATTGACATCGACGAAACGGGCGACATTCTCGGCACGTTCAATGTAGCGGCTCATCCAGTAAATTGATTCAGCGACGCGACTTAACATGACTTCTGCTATCCCTCCTCATTAACAGGCGGGGACCCTGAACCCGACAAAACCCACGTATCCTTGCTACCACCACCTTGTGAAGAGTTGACGACAAGCGAACCCTTTTTGAGTGCGACGCGTGTCAATCCACCCGGAAGAACGTAAATATCTTCACCATAAAGGATAAACGGACGTAAATCAACGTGCCGTCCCTCAAAATGGTCGTCAATCAGCACCGGCACCCGTGAAAGCGAGAGCGTCGGTTGTGCAATATAATTGCGCGGATTGTCTTTAATTCGGCGGGCAAACTCCTCATGTTCCGCTTTGGTTGCGTGGGGACCGATCAGCATTCCATAGCCGCCAGACTGGTTGGCTTCTTTCACAACGAGTTCGTCGAGATGTTCCAGCACATATTTCTGATCGCTCTCTTTCCAACACATATAAGTCGGAACATTTGGGACGATAATGTCTTCGCCGAGATAATACTTGATGATCTCAGGGACGAAAGCACAGACGACTTTGTCGTCGGCGACACAGGTACCAGGGGCATTAACCAAAGCGACACGTCCGGCTTTGTAAACATCCATCAATCCTGGAACGCCGAGCATTGATTCAGGTTTAAACACTGTCGGGTCAAGGAAATCGTCGTTAATGCGGCGGTAGATGACATCAACACGCTCAAAGCCCTTCGTCGTTCGCGCGTGCACAAACCCGTCCATTACGACGAGATCGCGCCCCTCAACCAATTCAACCCCCATCTGTTGCGCCAGGAAGGAGTGCTCAAAGTACGCAGAGTTATAAACGCCAGGGGTTAGGACTGCAACTTCAGGAGATAAAATTTTGTCGGTTACGAGATACCGGAGCATATTCAGCAGTTGGCTCGGATAATCCTCAACCGGTTGGATTTGGGACATCCCAAAGAGTTGGGGAAAGGTACGCTTCATTAACTGCCGATTTTCCACGACATAAGAGACCCCAGATGGACAACCGAGATTATCTTCCAATACATAAACTTGTCCATCGCCATCGCGAACTAAGTCGGTGCCAGTGATATGGCACCAGACCCCGCGCGGCGGGTCTAAACCGATACACGGTTGTA
>PYIY01000046.1 GCA_003635195.1 Candidatus Poribacteria bacterium
GCCAAGGCACTTGTCTTGCCTGCTGGTTGGAGCTTTAATATTTCAGTCCCAGTGCTTGTTTCCCACAGTCGAATGGTTCCATCATCACTTCCACTTGCAAGTGTTTGCCCCTCCGGGGTGAATGCCAGTGCTTTAACGTTATCTGTATGTCCTTTGAGCGTGAGATTCACCGTCCTATGCGGAATATTCCATAAATGTACAGTAAATCGGTAGTCCTCAGTAGCCTTTTTTGAATTTAGCGTTGTAGCCAGCATACTCCCATTTTGAGAAAACACAACTACGCCATTCGCTCCGCTGCTAGACGATGATGAGTTTTGCCTCTCGGGAAGTTTCGGCAAGTCTCCTAAGTATGATTCAACGGGCAAATCAGACAGTTTATCCCCCGTACCTGTATCCCATAAACTCAACGTGCTGCGGACACCTTCTTTAATGAATGGGCCACGGGTTTGTTTTTTAAATCGGAAACTTTTTACACTGTTTAGTGTGCTACCGTCTGGTGAAAATACTACAGCGTTAATCCAAGCATTCGTATCTACGCGGTTAGAAAGTTGCGTAAAGGTGCGCGCATCCCACAACATAATTGTGTTAATATGTCCGCTCGCCAAGAGGGTACTGTCGGGTGAAAACGCCAACGCGCCAAACTTCCGAGTATGTCCTGTAGAAAAAACAGACACCTCGGCACCAGTGTGAGTGTCCCAGATTCGGATCTCACCGTTTGGATTTGCCGCTACAACTGTCTTAGCGTCCGGTGAAAACGCTAATATATGAATCGGGATGCGTAAGTCCTCGCCAAGGGTCGTGCGAAGCGTTTTCGTTGCAACATCCCACAACTCAATTTCACCAGAATGCTTCTGACAAGCCAAAGCTTTACCATCTTCAGAGAACGTCAGTATTCCCCACATCTTTGCATTTTGCGTCAAAGTTTTTAGCGATTGTCCAGTGGTAACATCCCATAAACAGATTGGAGCGTTCGCATAGTTAGCAACAAGGCGCGTGCCATCCGGTGAAAATACCAGTTGGCTGACATGCTCTTTGGCACCTTGAAACGTTTTCTGGAGTTGCCCCGTAGTGGCATCCTTCAATCGTATTTTGCCATTCTTGTAGCCAACTGCATAAAGACCGTTCTCTTGAATTTCATTAAGATATAAGCCAGCAGTGGTAACCTCGTATCCGAACGCCGATCTCAATATGCCTCCAAACCCGTCTGAAGATTTTGGGTTGAAGTTCTTTATTTCCAACCCGGTTGTAACATCCCATAATCGAACCGAACCGTCGTAATTCACACAGAGAAGGGTTTTATTATTTTCAAGGATTTTGAGTGCCTCTATTCGCTCCCTTTGCCTTTTTATGGATTTCAAAAGTTTGCCTGTAGCAACATCCCAGATTAGGAGTGTGTCATACATGCCATTCAC
>PYIY01000047.1 GCA_003635195.1 Candidatus Poribacteria bacterium
GACGCGTAGTTCTTGCATAAAATCGTTTAGCACTGAAAACCCCGTCTTATTGCTCGTATAGATACCTCTTTGCGGTCCGCTACGATAGAGTTTTCCACCAGCACTTAAGTTAAGAAGATGGCGTTCACACCGAACGATCGGTAACATATCACCTTCTTGTAACAATAGGTTTACCTGATCCGCTTTCTCAGAAGGACGCAATTCATAGAGATAACTGCACGGCAGCGTTGGATCCGCTGCACCTTCGGTTAAGACACCGGGCACGCCTGCTGTTGCATCCGCCGGACAGAGGAGCACTTTCTTTTCCAGGTATTCCGGGGAAAGTTCGGAAAGCCACTGCGGATCTGCACCGGCATTAGCAATCCGATATTTTTCAAGTGCCAGTTTTATCAGTCTCAAATTTTCTCTGCACGTCTCAATGCCTTTGGCATCCTCAGAATCTTGCTGCTCTGAAAGTGAGGCTAATTCATAAGGATAGACATCTGCTAAGAGCCACCGGTTTAGACGCACCAACGCTTCTCCACCTTTCGGATTTTGGGCAATGAGTGCCTGCGTCTGTTCACTGAGTTCAATATCAGCGAACACTTGCGCATCGTAGAGAGTCCCCGCTTGAAGCAGCCGATTCAATTCTGACAGCAATACCTCTTGCAGTTTCGGAGAAGGATCGCTTATGCCATCGTATCCAACTAACAGCCACTGTATGTCTTCGGACAATTGAGATGCAATCAATTGGGACACCGGTGCGCGCGTGTCTTCGAGTTTCACCGCCAAACTGCCCGGGTCTTTAATCGCATCCATATCAAAGAGAAACTGAGATGTCCCTGCATGGAGGGTCAGTTGTAAACCCATCGCCATCAGTACAGTTGCGAATAGAAGCGTTATCGTTTTGCCTTGTAGGTGCAACCTGAGATAATGTGTTTTTAATCGTCCAATCATTTTTAACATTTTTAAATCTCCTTTTTTATAGGTTATCGGGCTGATAACTAATCAAGCGTAAAACGTAGCACGCCATGACCAGGCGTCCCAACATAAAGTGTCCTACCATCAACAGTAAACGACTCAACCTTGCTTGGAACTTCCGGTGTGACTTTTTCCCATCTGCTTGAATTTTCTTTCAATTGATATATCTGTTGCTCAGTTGCACCGTAGACCGTTGTACCATCCACTGCCATTTTTTCTATGACAAGCGGTGTGCCTTCCGCATCGACCGCCGTGTGCCAGCGAGTTCCATCGCTTGAATACATAACACCTTTATCGGTCGCAACGTAAAGCGTCGGTCCGGCGAAGGCGATAGCCTTGAATTGCGTAACAGAAAACGGGAGAGTTGTCGTGACATCGTTCCAAGTGTCGCCTTCATCAAACGATTGAACGAGGTGTCCGTCCCGTTTGCCAACGTAAACGGTTTCGCCTGAGACTGCGATTTTGAAACCGATGGCACCCTGATCTTCAATGTCAGCGATAGACTGAATAGTCTCACCAGCATCTGCTAAGCCGGTATTGAACCATTCAGTCATACCGGGTTTCCA
>PYIY01000048.1 GCA_003635195.1 Candidatus Poribacteria bacterium
GCCGGCATTGCGATGCGACTCCCAGTCGGTGACTTGCCAGAAGCAGATTGGCATCGCTGTTTAGACGTTAACCTCACCGGTGTCTATCTCTCTGCCAAAGCAGCGATCCCTGCCATGCGGGAAAACGGTGGAGGTTCTATTATCAACCTGTCCTCGATCTACGGACTCGTCGGTGCGGACGTTCGGGCAGCGTATGTCGCTTCCAAAGGCGGTGTGACGAACCTCACCCGCGGCATGGCACTCGATTACGCGGAGGACAACATTCGAGTCAACTGCATCTGTCCGGGTTTTGTTGAGACACCGTTAGTTGCCGGTGTCATCAAAACACCAGAGGAATATCAGGTTCTTGCGGACAAGCACCCAATGCGCCGACTCGCGCAGCCCGAAGAAATTGCCTACGGCGCACTATACCTCGCCTCCGACGAATCCGCCTTCGTCACAGGCATCGCCTTACCGATTGATGGCGGCTATACTGCTGGATAATTCACGAGCAGGCTTCAGCAATCTGTTACACACGGATATCGTCCAACAAACTGTTATTCTACAGCCAGCCCAACTTTTAGGGTAAAATTTCGGTTCCTCCGAAATTATGCACGTTTTCTACCCATAAATTGTCTCTTAATAGTTAAAATTTCTATTCTCAGCAGAAAGATATCGTAGATGGAGCGAGAAAAATGAATAGACTTTATGGGATTCTACTGATATGCGTTCTCTCAACCGGATGTGCAGCACTGATGACAGAACAGACATATCTTCGTGTTAATGCCCCAGTCACAGAAAAATTTATCTTCTCTGGAGTCGTATATTCGATCCCAGAGCCAAAAGAGATTCGGAAGATTATTATTCTTGGTGAAGGAAAGGTTCAAAATATAGATATTTACGCGCGGGATGGCGAATTCAATTGGAAGGAGATTAAAAAGATTAAAGACACTGTTACTTTCCCGCTTGAAATTACGATGGTCGCGAACACTGATGCCGTTCGGATTCTGCAGAAATCAGTGACTGGCAAAGGGCAGATACATACGGTTGAATTTTACACCATTACGTCAGAAAACCAGTAAAGCGCATAAACAGCGTATCGGGGTGATGGATGCAGACGGGCACCATTTGGAATTGATCGCTGAGGGACATACGCCATCATGGCAATCCACGTTTCCGAGATTGGTTGTTCATCCAAATGAGAAGTTAACTTCAATATGGGGACAGATTAAATCTGACGGAGGTTTGAGATGAAACTCAGCAATTTCCTATGCTATATCACGTCCACTTTTCAAATTTCCTATTTTTATCAATAATTGCAAGCAGTTTTGCCAATTTTTAGACAAAAATCCAGATTTTCGGGCATTTTCTGAAAATTATGCACAATTTCTCTCCCAAAATTGTATCTTTAATAATTGAACACTAAAAAG
>PYIY01000049.1 GCA_003635195.1 Candidatus Poribacteria bacterium
TTTTCTTGCCAATTTTTTCATCCTTATCTTTACTCAAATTGTTGCGAAGTGCCGTTTTTTCCATATAAACCGCCTGCTCTGTCCGCGTCGGTGAGACGAGTTTAGCGACGACAAACGCGCCCCGTGGCGCGATTAGCACAGCAAACACCCAAAACGTAAAAACCACAATCAGCGCAGTCTTAGCGTTATCCAAATAGGTCGAAATGACCACACCTATCGCAAAAAACACAGCAATATAGAGCAACGAGATCAGCGTCAGACAAAACACAGGGAGCGCAACTGTGAACTCACCGAGCGGAAAGCCTTGCCAGACGAGCACGAGTAACCCTAACAGAAAAGACACCAAAAACGGAACGACAAACACGATGTAGCCACCGATTAACTTGCTCCACAAAAACACATCTCGCGGAAGGGAGTTCGATAGGTTTATCCGCAGCGTTCCCGCCTCCCGCTCCCCAGCAACAGCATCAAACGTGAACAACAGCGCCAGCAGACTGAAAACTGTCCCCACAATAAACAGGAAATCGAGATTCCCTAACACATACGCAACGGATGCTTGAGAAACGCCTGCTGACCCTTGCCGAACCCCATTACGCGTCATCCCAAGATAGGTCGGCAACGCATCCTCCAAACCGTTCGCAAACACGCTCAAGGGTGTCGGCTTAAGGAAAAGTTTGGAAACTTCTATATTTGGGTTTTGGGCATTCGGCGGATTTTCTTTCGCTTCTGTCTGTTCGCGTTTGACCGACTCTTGGTAGTCCACAAGGTTCTGGCTATATCTCCGATAATTGATCGAAAGGGTCAGTGGCACGAGCAAAAGGCACATTAACAGCAGCGCGACGAACCGGACACTCAAAATGTGGTGCATAATTTCTTTTTGAATCAGTGTCATTAGCATCGTAATTTCTCCTCTGTTTTTTATTTTTTAATCGTTTGATTTTTTCTAAAAGTCAAAATTGGGTTTCTCTCTACCTTTTCCCGAATTGATTTGGCTATCACTAATCAATTTTTAGGACTTACGCACCTACCGGGTTTGGGTGAAAGATGCGGCTAATACGATATAAACTTTTAGAAATGGTATTAGAACTGTTTTAGACTTGCCCATGTCGTTGCGATTTTCGCATTTGGTGATACAGAAAATCCTCCGTTATCTCTGACACTACCACCGGTAATGGCGAGGTTGTCAAATCTCGCTGTATAACTTGCGATCCCTACGCCGATTTTACCTCTCAGAAGAGGCGGTGT
>PYIY01000050.1 GCA_003635195.1 Candidatus Poribacteria bacterium
GATAATGAGGTAACGGTTCAGTGTTCGCCAGCGCAATCGATTGTTTTTAAAGCGGAGTGCAGTCGCGGTAGGCGGATGCTTCCGTCGGATGGTGAACTCTTGACTGAGGCGACCTATAGCGTTCCGAACGGGGCGAAATACGTTCGCGTTGAAATAACAGACGAAACCGGCAAAAAAGCTTGGTCAAACCCTTTCTTTTTCTAAGTAAGCATCTTGAAGTACCCAGTTGTCTTTTAGAGGACGTTATAATGCGCCCCTCTTGATGTACCAAACGGATAATGGATTGGCGATAGTGTAGTTTGCACAATTATTGACAAGCGGACTTTGGATATGCTAAAATAAAATGGACGGGCAAAATACGTTCAGTTGATTCATCGATCATTATTCCGAATAGCTTGAATACATCACCACGGAACAAGGAGCAACCAATGTTCAACGCAAACCCTTTTCAGCAACCCGGACAGTGGTACCGAGGCAATACACATAGCCATAGCACGGAATCCGATGGGCAGCTTCCGATGGCAGATCGCTTCGCAGCATACCGTGAAGCAGGTTACGATTTCTTAGTCCTAACGGATCACCGTAAGGTTAACGATGTGAGTGCTTACAGCACGTCAGACTTTTTGGCAATATCCGGCAGCGAGGTGCATCCATCAAATCCCTACGGTGGTGCGACGTATCACTTCGTAGCGATTAACATTCATGAAACGATCAATTGCGCAAAGATGCATCCGAACGCTGTGCTTGATGAGATTAAAGCACAGGGGGGTGAAGCCGTTTTGTGTCATCCGTATTGGTCTGGACACACGATTACAGATTATCTGCCGTTACGCGGGTACTTCGCCATTGAGGTCTACAATGACACGTGTATGGGGATCGGCAAAGGTTTCTCGGAACAGGCATGGGATGACTTGCTGGATAGAGGGGGGCCTGTTCTTGGCATCGCTTCGGATGATGCACACGGAACCGAACACGACTGCTTTCACGGGTGGATTATGGTGAAAGCGGAAGAATTGACAATTGAGAGCATCATGAAAGCGTTCCGAACAGGCGCGTTCTATTCTACGCTCGGACCCGAAATTGAAGATATGGCGTTAGAGGATAACGAGGTAACGGTTAAGTGTTCGCCAGCACAATCGATTGTTTTTAAAGCGGAGTGTAGTCGCGGGCGAAGAATCCTCCCGTCAGATGGTGAACTCTTGACTGAGGCGACCTATAGCGTTCCGAACGGGGCGAAATACGTTCGCGTTGAAATAACAGACGAAACCGGCAAAAAAGCTTGGTCAAACCCGTTTTTCTTCTAAGCCTGAAAACCGTTGCGTATCTTGTTGTCTTTTCACCGGTGCTGCGATGCAAAATATTTTGGTGTGCCAGACAGGCGGTTGGATCGGCGATATGGTGCTATTGACACCCGCGTTGCGTGCCTTGAAACGTGCCTATCCCGAATCTAATTTAACACTCCTGTTGCGGCCGCTTGTAGCGGATTTAATGGAAACCCATCCTTATGTGGATACTTGCATCGTTGATACCAAAAACCGTGGTCGTTATCGGTCTCTCAGGGGATTGATCCATCAGATACGTAGGGCTGCATTTGATGTCGCTGTTGTGTTACATCCTACCTCGTTCCGAAACGCTTTGCTACCATTCCTTGC
>PYIY01000051.1 GCA_003635195.1 Candidatus Poribacteria bacterium
TGGCGTGGAAATCGGCTAAAGTTTCATCAGACCCATGCCCGGTAGGTTCGGTTTTGCGGCGTACACGCCGCCCCCGTCCCTGATAAGGGGAGATATGGGGGGTTGGGCGGATAAAGGGCGTTGCGATCTGCATTCCTAACCGAACCGGTACTACCCCATGCCCGGTAGGTTCGGTTTCCTAATCGAACCATAGGTGTCAATTTAGTCAAAGCCAATCTGTCCAGATCCGATGATTTTCAAGTCACGTAGGTTGGGTTGAACGGCGTTGAGAAGTGGGATGTTGATATGCCAAACACACCCGAAAGTTAATATACCGCTATATCTATTCAAGAACGGAGTGAAACCCAACTTTACATTGTCAGGGTCCCAGAAACTTCAAGGTTTCCAAAGCGTTGGGTTTCACTCGGTCTCTGGTGAATGCGGTGTCTCTGGAGAAAGTTGTGTTTTTCTATGATTTTCACGTTTTTGGTGGCATCCGTTCAACCCAACCTACGATATTCCTCACACAAAAGCATTTTTTCACATCAAAGTGACCGTTTTGCCCACCTTAAACGCCTTATATAGTAACCCATCCATATTCAGAAAACCCTAAAGCACAAATCACCGAATGCTCCTGTTGAAATAAAACCTAAATTTTTAACGGTATGCACCCTTTCGGCAAAAAACTGTGTCTTTTAATTATAAAGGGAGTTCTGACTTTTTACCAGTTTCAGAGAAAAATAAACTCGCAGAATATTAGCACCACATTTCAGCAGAATACGACGCTGCCTTTTGACGAGGCTCCTTGAATGATATAACATTGTCCAAACTTTCGTAAAATTTAGCATTTTTCATTTTTTTTTCGTGATTTTTGGGTAATTTATGACATTTTTTTCATTTTATGCACGAAAAGTGGTAAAAACAATGGTCTATATAAGATAGCGTTGGATGAACGTTTAGATTTAAGCGTTCATCTATGCTGTTAAAGTTCTTGTTCCCGATTGCGTAGCAAAACCTTAACTTCTGAAAATTGTCCAAACTTGGAATACCTTCAAGACTTACGCAACCGCCCCAAGGGCAGAAGAGGTGGCACCGTCCGGAATGCTGCTATCAAGAGAAAAGTTGCATGGGAATTATAACGATCTTATCGGTGAGAGTACAGCGCATCTTAAAGTGCTGAAACGTATTGACAGGTTCGCAAAATCTGATAGAATGGTGCTTATTTCTGGCGAGACAGGGACAGGCAAAGAACTGGTCGCGCGTGCTTTGCACACAGAGAGCCCTTATGCAATGCACCCTATGATCGTCGTGAACTGTGCCGAGATTGCGGCGAACCTGATAGAAAGT
>PYIY01000052.1 GCA_003635195.1 Candidatus Poribacteria bacterium
GTCATTCGGTTAATATTATTTCCACCGGTAGCGGAAAGCCTGTGAAGTGTCCAGGTGCTCTTCCCAACAGCTTTTCCCTCCTTCGCGCCGTTGGTAGCGACCTTTATTTCCGTCGCTGCACCACCCGTCGCTCGCGCCAGAAAATCTGTTCTGTTGTCAAGGCGTGTGCCTGGCACTATCGCCCATAACCACGGACCTGTTATTTTTGGACCTCCTGAAGGGGAACCCGGATTGCCCTCCATCCGGACAAATGTCTCATCGGGTAATTCCATCAAAGGTGAAAAGTCCGATACAGAATTATTCCGAAGATCTAACCGTTCTAATTGAGTCAACCCTGCAAGCGGTGATACATCCGAGATGTTGTTGTTTTCAAGGTATAGCAACTCCAATCGGGTTAACCGCGCAAGTGGCGATACATCTTTGATAACGTTAGCATCAAGATTCAGATGTTCTAAACCGGTTAGATGCCGCAACGGCGTTATATCAGATATCAAGTTATTCACTAATTCTAACCATTCGAGTTGGGTAAACTCCGCCAATGGGGTGAGATCTGAGATATTGCAGTTGTTAATTTCCAATCGTCTCAGACTTCCTAACCCTTTCAAAGATGGAAGGACCGATACAAAGTTATTATTTCCAAATTCTATCCATCGCAGTCTCCGTACACTTGCCAGAGTAGAGAAGTCTGATATTGGCGTATTCCAAGCATTTATGCGTTCTAAACTGATTAGGCTTGCCAGCGGTGACACATCGGATATCGGGTTCCCCGAAATCCCTATCCCGTTTAATTTTGTTAGTCCCTTCAGCGGCGATAAATCTGTTATCTGGTTTTCCTCAAGTCCCAACCAGTCTACGTTAATTAATCCAGCAAGTGGTGATACGGCAGTGATCCTGTTCCCGCGTAGTTTGATGTTATTTAACCGGATCAATCCAGCCAACGGAGTGAGATCGGATATAGAATTATTGCGAAATTCTATCCGTTCCAGATTCGTCGCAGCCTCAAGACCCCTCAGATCACTTATACCCCTTTCATCAGCCTCGATTCGCGTCAAGCGTGCCATGTCGCCCGCTGTAATCACCGCCCTGGAGGGTTTACCGAGTCTCTCCTCAATCGCAGCGCGGAGGTTCAAATCCGGAATAAGAACCACATCCTCAGGACG
>PYIY01000053.1 GCA_003635195.1 Candidatus Poribacteria bacterium
CCGCGAGTGCCGCCACTACAAGGGGCGCGATGATCAGTAACTGCTTGGTTGCGAGCGGCTTCCACAGTCGTTTGGCATTAGCGAGGAGGAGCAGCAGTCCGTCTCGTCCTAAGTTTGTCAACATCTCCTTTCCGGTTTGTGCCAAGGCACCACCACTTGTTGTCATTTCGGGTTCATCAGCTAACCATTCGTCTTCTATCAGCGCGTTTTGATGTTCGCTATAGTGTTCAATGTGTGGCGTGCGGTGTAGCAGTCGGTTGATGGCGTGCTCAACGCCTTCACCGAGATGGTGTACTGTGTTTTCGATGTGCGTGCTCCATGTGGGCAGTTTTGGCGGTTGTAGAATGCCGCCCATATCTAACCACATCTGAATGAGGCGGATGATCGCTGGCTCGTTCATAGAGGCTCGGAGAAAACGCATGAGCATGTGCGTATCCATTCTGTCAAAGAAGTTCTCTATATCTGCATGAACCGCCCATTCGTAACCCTCCGCTCGGATCGCGGTGACTTGTGCAACGGCGTGTGGCACCCCGCGCTTGGGACGATAGGCGAAGCTGCAATCAAGAAATTTGGTTTCGTAGATCGGTGAGATGAGATCGCAAACGGCGCGTTGAACAATCCGATCTTTCAGTGCCAGCACAGAGAGTTCCCTTGTGCTGCCGTTTGCTTTTTTGATCGTGAACTGCTGAACTGGAAGTGGGTAATAACGTTCTTCCGCGATTTCACGCGAGAGTTGACGGAGATGCTTCGTAAGGTTTGCCTCAAATTGTTGGATGGTAACGCCATCGCTGCCGGGTCCCCCTTTGTTGGCACGGACTTTTCGCCATGCGGTATGTAGTGTTTCAGGTTGACAGAGTTGTGCCGTGAGAGACATGTTTGGTGTATAATCGAGCATTCGGAATCCTCCGTTTATTGGTGCGCGTGGTGATAGCGCACTTTGTTGAAGAGTGGGAAATTGTATTGGGTTAATTGAGAAAACGATAAGACATTGGGCAAACGAATTTATAGAGTCAGCAACCATTGAAAAGGATAGTAAAAAATTTACGATTATTTTTTTTGAATCGCGGATTCTCGCGGATTTCACAGATTTCGCGGATTTTATAGTGAAACCTAAAAATATCGGGGCATTTCTTGGACGGGCAATGAATTGCCCTACTACGAACGGCACGACGGGCAATGAATTGCCCTACTACAAACCGATATCGATATATGTTAAAGGATAGGGGTCTACATAATTCTAAGT
>PYIY01000054.1 GCA_003635195.1 Candidatus Poribacteria bacterium
AAATTTTGTTTACTTCCGCGCGAGATGGCAACTATGAAGTCTATATCATGAACCCGGATGGTAGTGAAAAGGTGAACTTAACCCGACATCGCTCACAGGATCTGGATGCTGTGTGGTCTCCGACAGGCGATCAGATTCTTTTTGTCTCGGATCGCGGGGGTAAGCGAGATCTCTATCTGATGAATTCAGGCGGCACGAATGTCCGACGCGTCTTCAAATCCAAAACAGAGACCCGTAGAGCAGATCCGACGTGGTCACCCGATGGTAAACAGATTGCTTATTGGTACCTCGAAGGAAAGGACGGACCGACCGGTGTTTATATTGCGACCTTAGGTGAACAAGATGCCGAATATTTCGTGTTGGGTTCGGCTCCGGCATGGTCGCCGGATGGCAGAGAAATCGCTTGTGGTGCAGCTGAACCGGGACGCACCTGGGTCATATTAGCCGATGTCCGCACAGGAAAGTACGCACGACTGCTACCCAAGAACGCATTACCTTGGCAAGGAACACCCTCCTGGTCGGCAACGGGCAACAAACTCGTCTTTGTTGGAAACAACGATCCCTTACCAGTCATCGCGGGAAAGGGCCTGGATGAGGCAAGGGCTTTGCACAACGCATGGAAAGATAAACAGACTATCTTCATTGTGAACCGAGATGGCACCGGTCTCCAACAACTCGTTGATGAAGCCGGTGAGGATATTTGGGCACCTGAAATATCGCCAGATGGTGAACAAGTTCTTTATACACAGCGAACTAATGTTGAGAATCAGATTTTCAAGCTTGATGTAAACAGCGGTATTCGGACGCAGCTGACGCATACTTCACGGAATTTTGGTGGCGACTGGTTTGATCCCGCATATACCCTACCGGTATCACCGCAATCGCGCTTGCTTACCACAACATGGGCAGATGTGAAAACCCACAAACCGCATTGAAAAATACGCAAGCCCTATATTGTTCACCGAGGTCCCGAGCCTTGCTTTCCCGACAAACACTATTCGCCAAGGTCCCTGTGCCTCGGCGAATCTGCTTTTTAACGGCGGCAATCAAGGTATCTCTAATCCTGTCCATTTATAGTATAGACCTATCGTTGGATTCAT
>PYIY01000055.1 GCA_003635195.1 Candidatus Poribacteria bacterium
TATCTACGGAGGTTATCCATTGAGTGTTTCAGCCCATTCGCTGAGGACTCGTGCCATTTCTACGAAAACGTTTTCTTCCGTTTTACGGCGTTTGAGTACCTTGAACCCATGGTCTGCTGTGTCCAGCAGATGTAAGGTCGCTTTGTCACCGAGTTTTTGACAGACGGGTTCTAATAGGTCGAGGGCTGCTAACTTGTCACGGGTGCCAGAGAGGAATAGCATCGGGATTGTGACATCAGCAAGATGTTCGGCGCGCTCTGTGCCTTCTCTGCCAGACGGATGCAGCGGGAATGCGAAAAAGACCAAACCCTTAACATGTTCAATGGGTTCTTTCGCTGTGGACATTGAAGACATGCGTCCGCTATAGGAGTGTCCACCGACGAGGATGGATAGATCGCTTGCGGCTTCGTGTGCAGCCCCCGCAGCGGATCGGACGGTTTGGAGTGCGACTGCCTCTGACTCCCGACCGCCGCCACCGCGTTCCATATAAGGGAACTGGTAACGGAACGTTGCGATGCCAATGTCCGCTAACCGTTCTGAGATGGTCTGGAGTGTTGCGCTACGCATGTTTGTGCTTGCCCCGTGTCCGAGGACGAGCAGCCATTTCGCGTCGTCTGGACGCATTAGGATTGAAGAGACTTCGCCTTTTTCTGGTGTTGCGGTGAATTTAGATTCTGTTGTTTCATAACTCATTTTTTGTTCCTCATACGATTTTTATAGGAGTCGCGAGCGCAGCTCGCTCCTACAGAAGAATATGGTCTATTTTATAGGAGTCGCGAGCGCAGCTCGCTCCTACAGAAGAATATGGTCTATTTTATAGGAGTCGCGAGCGCAGCTCGCTCCTACAGAAGAATATGGTCTATTTTATGGGAGTCGCGAGCGCAGCTCGCTCCTACAGAAAGATATTTCACTATCCGACTTGATAATCACGTAATAAGGTCGCGAGCGACAAGAGATCCCCAGGCAAAAACACTCGCTCCTACAGAGAAGGGGCATTCTCTAACTATGCTAAGCACTGTTGCACGATGTCTCGA
>PYIY01000056.1 GCA_003635195.1 Candidatus Poribacteria bacterium
TGTTATAACATGATGCGCGCCGCTGTCGAACACGGTATCCGCCGTATCATCAACACTGGACCGCATTTCACGATTCAAGGTGATGACTATACGACCTACGATTATGAAATTAATCCGGATGTCCCACCGCACACGAGCACCGGACTCTATCCGTTGACGAAAGGGTTAGGGCAAGAAATCTGTAAAATCTTCACCGAGCATTACGACATCTATGTGCTCTGCTATCTGTTCCTCAGTTTCCGAGAACACGGGGACACTGCGGAAGGCACCGATCTCAACCCGTTTTCCGTCAGTTGGCGGGACGCAGGTGAAGCATTCCGACTGGGCTTGGAGATTGATCTGGAAGTTCTCCCCTCGCGCTGTGAGATCTTTAATATCTTCGCAGATCTGCCGCATCAGCAGTTCTCGAATGTCAAAACGAAACGTATCTTAGGTTTTGCCCCACAAGATAACTTCGAGCGGATGTGGCATAAGAAGGATTGAATTAAGACGGCATCTGTTTCACTCACAGCACCTTGCAGTCTACCGGCATCTGTGTTAAACTTATAGCGGACAAACATTACCGGTAGGCGCGAGTTGTGCCGGAAACGTTAGTGAACCTCCAAGGAGAAATAGTGATGGCCACCATTGAGAACCCAACGGAACTAAAGGTTGAACATTTGCTGCATAGCGTTAAACAATTATCTCCTGTTGAATTGGACGAATTCACTCGGAAATTTATGGAATGGCAACAGCGGGAAGCGGCGATAAGCGAAGAGGTTGATCCCGATGCCACAGATGCAGAAGTGGTAGCGTTTATAAGGAAAAATTCGCAATTACCTGAAAAGGCATATCGGCGTTATTGGCAGTTACGGCTCAAGCGTGAAAATGAAACTTTAAGCGATGACGAGCAGCAGACGTATGAAGAACTGCTCAGAAAATTAGAAATTATGAACGTCAAACGTCTTGAAGCCTTAGCGATCTTAGTGCAACGTTGGGGAAAACCTGTAAAAGAAATTATGGGAGAGTTAGGATTATTCGTATCTCATTTTGATAAACCAGAATTCTCTG
>PYIY01000057.1 GCA_003635195.1 Candidatus Poribacteria bacterium
CCGTGCGTGTACGCGAGGTCTATGGACGAATAGTAAGAAACACCCATTGCTAAGACGATGGCGATACCCATCGCCAGTAGAAACGGACGCTGTTTGAGGCGTAGCGGTTCCGCGAGTTTGAAGTTGTTCATCACGCTCGGCATTAGGATCTCCCGCATATCGAACATCAAAACCCGTTCATAAGCGACCAAGGTCCAGCTCGGTGCATTGACACGCGCACTGCCGAACAGCGTGATGAGATATTCACCGGGCAGGAAAGAGTAAAGGATAAACATCAAGCCGCCGTTGGTCACCATCCATGTGCCGACTGTTGTGATAGCAAGGAAGATGCCGAGTATAAAAAGTGCCACCCATACACGCATCCCCGCGAGGCTACAGATTAGCGTGAGCAGGAGAATGCCACCCATCAGACCCCATACCGCCCAGACGTAAGGTAAGGGTTCGTTCGTATCGTTGCTTGTGCGTTTGCCGAAGATTGTCGTAAATGCCCGTCCGAAATGCCGTTTGCCGATAAATAGGATAAATCCGATAAAGACCAACAACGCGCCCATCTGTTGGTTTTGATGGAAATTCCACTGGTTCACCTTTGAACCCGTTGCATAGATCAGCACCGTCTCCATCTTGCCGAGTAGGAAGAAGAACCAGAAACTGAACGATATTTCGAGCGTGAGCAGGTAGACAATAGCGATGACCGAAGGGTAGATAAAGAGATTCACCGAGGGCCACCATGCCAAGGCAGAGAAGGGTTTTTCAGTAAAGAATTGGGCGATCGGGAAATAGAGAGGCGGGTTTGGTATAGATGGAAAGTAGAGGTGCAATCCCTTTAAACCGTGCAATAGGACAGGTATGGCAAAACCTGACCACATCAACCGAGATTTGAAGAACCTATTCACGAGGGTCCTACCTGACGGGGGTTGAAACATCTCTACCGGCAATTGGACGAGTGGAAAGGTGAAGCGTTCATGTTCTACCCACTGTTTTCGGAGCAGCACCGTCCAACAGATGGTGA
>PYIY01000058.1 GCA_003635195.1 Candidatus Poribacteria bacterium
ATGCGATCTCTCGCCTCGGTGATGTTTTGATACTCATTGATGTCAACTTCTTCCTCTTTGAGCGTGCGGATGAGTCTTTCAGCATATCCGTTCTCCCAAGGCCGTCCGCGACGGGCGACGGAAATCTCAACACCATGTGCTTGGAGTGTTGCGATATAAGTTTTTGAAAGATACTGCACGCCTTGATCGGAATGATGAATCTCCGGGACGCTGTGGCATAATGCCTCTTTCAGCGGTTTGAGCGTCAGAGATTGGGTCAAGTGCTGACTGATCTGCCACGCTTTGATCATCCGAGTGAAAACATCCATGAGCAGGCAGAGGTAGATGAAACGTCCCTTGAGACGCACATAGGTAATATCTGCCACCCAGACCTGATCCTGATGAGAGACCTCAAGGGTTTCAAGCAGGTTGCGCCACGGTTTCTCCCCTTGAAGCGATCTTGTTGTTCGACACGCACGCTTCACGGAGACCAAGAGATCATTGTCTTTCATCAACCGAGCGACGCGTCGGGTGCCAACGCTGTATCCCTGACGCACGAGGAGCTGTGTGATACGTCTATACCCGTATCTCGGATACGCGCCAGCAAGTTTCTCTATTTCAGCGCGCAGAACCGCTTCGGATGGATCCGCTTTCGGTTGATAATAGAAACTGCTCCGGTTGATGCCGAGGATTTCACAAATATCTCGCACGGAATGCTCCTTGCGCAATGCCGAAATGTAGCATCGCTTCTCAGATAGCGTTAGTCCAACTCCGTCAATAGTTTTTTTTGGATGTCTAAAGCCACCGCCATCCTCCCAACGAGCTGCTCAAGGTGGGCGATACGCTTCTCAGCATCACTCGACTGCTTATCCGTAGACTCAAATAACGAGGACGCATTTTCAAGGAGGTGTCGCTTCCACTCTGAGAGTTGATTTTCGTTGAGATTATGTCGCCTACAGACTTCTGCTTGGGAAGTCGCACCACTGAGGACTTCAAAAACAAGTTCCGCTTTAAACTCAGGGGTGAATCTTCTTCGTTTCGCCATTGGATACTCCTTTCAATTGAGATTGTCATTATAGCACAATCTTCCTTTAGGGAGTGGTCTAAAAAACCGTAGGCAGTACAATAGGTCCCCTTGCAAACCTAACAAATTTGCGTTTCCTTTCTATTGGCGGAGCGGACATATCCGACCTAACCCCCTTGACCAACCTAACGAAACTGGAAATCCTAACATTTCAGCATAATGAAATATCAGATATATCCCAATTAACTGGCTTAACACAACTCAAACGCCTACATTTAGGAAATAATAAAATATCAGATGTGTCCCCATTAGCAAATTTGACCCAACTAAAATGGGGTGATCTTAGAAATAATAATATTTCTGACTTTTCACCTTTAGACACATTACTTCAAAGCACATCTATAATCTTATTCGGAAACCCCGGCTTCCCCAGCGGAGGCCCTAAAATAGAAAAACCGTTGTTATGGGTGACCGTCCCTGCTGAAAAAGACCCCTGGGGATTTCCAAAGCTTGTTGCATCACAAAAAGACCTACTCTCCGCGGCAAGCAACAATCTCGTGACAGAAATTGAAATATCTACGAATGGCGCAACAGAGGGGGAAAGTGTTGGAAACAATGTTTGGAGGGGTGGTGAACTCAATGGGGAAGCACTTGGCAATATTAACACAATGCTACGTGACAACGGAATAAATCCACCCAATATTCCTGACTACGCTATCTATTTATGCTATACTTTCTATTCTACCAGCGAGCAGAACACAACACTGTTTATCGGAAGTGACTTTGAATCAAAAACATGGCTTAACGGAACACTTATTAACAAAAACGAAGGATACTACGGACATCCGGATTACCAAACCTTCTTACCAATCACACTCAAACAAGGGAAAAATGTTTTACTTGTTGCTGTTGCTAATAATGAAGGAGATCAGTGGGGCATTTACGTTGGATTTGCACCTGACACAGAATATACAACCTTTCCACCCTACGATGTGAACCAAGACGGACAGATAAACATTTTAGACCTGGTACTGGTAGCAGATGAGTTCGGTAAAAACACCACACAAACGGATATTAACGGCGACGGCGTTGTCAACATCTTGGATTTAGTTATTATTGCAAATGAGATGTAAAACAATTCTAAGCATTCCGCCACCCGCTACTACGGCCATAAACGACGCTATAAACAACTTGTGTTGAGAATTGTCTGTTGCGGGACTGCGGCAATTCCCTACGCTGGATGCGCAGCACAATGCCGCTCTGAATAAGCGCATAGACCCGCATAATTTTATTTTTCTGGGATTGCTGCTTCCTAAAGGTCATCTGAAAACCCTGATAACTGATGACTCAAACGCTTAGAGGCCCGCTGGTCCCGCACTCGGTAGGCACGGTTTGTAACCTCGCCGGTCCATAAGGTCCAAATAATTCTAAAATCTATCACAAAGGCATCAGAAGATTATGACTATGGAAATTGTGAAAAGTCCAAAGGAGATTGCCGATGCGGTTTTACCGTCTATAGTGCTTCTGGAAATCGAAAGTGCTAACGATCGACCCTATAGGACCGGTAGTGGATTCTTCGTTGGAGAGGGCGAGATTGTAACCAACTTTCATGTTGTTGAAGATGTCCGCAAAGGTTCGGCAAAGTTGTTTGGACAAGATGAATGGTATGACATCGAAAAGTATACGGCCCTTGATATAGACAACGATTTAATTGTATTAAAGATTGAAGACCCAGATCAGGCGATTGTTGACACACCGGCACTTTCGCTTGGAAATAGTAATGATATTCATACCGGGGATACGATTTATGCTGTCGGCAATCCAGCAGGCTGGGAAGGCACAATCTCAGACGGTATCATAAGTGGGATTAGACAGGAACCCTTGCTTGATAAAAGAATTCAGATTACAGCTCCAATTTCCCCAGGAAGCAGTGGCGGGCCGGTCCTAAATACTAAAGGCGAGGTTATCGGTATAGTGTCCGGTTGTCATTCACTTAGGTCTACGCCTTTGTCCCAGAACCCACAAGACGCACAGTATGTCAATGTTGCCCAGAATCTTAACTTCGCCATTCCTTCAAATTATCTTAAGTCACTTCTTGAGCAGCGCAATGAGCGCGACGACCCAAACTTTTTGCCCCTAGCAAAATTAGAACGGGTAAAACACATAGATAAACTGGGATGGATCGGTTTAGCCTCCTATACATTTCCTCTGCTAAACCAATCGAATAAGGATGTAAAGAATGTTCACTGCCATGTAATTTTCAAAGACAAAGAAGGCGGTGTGATCAAGGGAGATATCGTAGTTTTTCCGTGGCTAATACCTGCCAATAGAACTAAGGTCGTAATTCGTCTTGCTGCTTGCGATACGACTGATCTCGGTCTCGCGGACCCTTCACTCGTTGAAATACTTCAGAAATTAGATATTGCTGAGTACAATGAGTCCGACATTAACAGAAACCCTATTGAATCATTTTTGCTCGGTTTGGCGGATCTGCTGCTAACTAACATGGACCATGCTAAATACAGTTCGATTAAACCTCACGTTAAACGGTTGATGAAGGACTATGAAATTCGGGTCGTTGACTTGGAGGTAGTGGATTGATTTTCCAATCCTAAAATCCGCGTAATCCGTGAAAATCCGCGATTTGCGGCGTACGCGAAGAAATCCGCAGAAATCCGCAGAAATCCGCAGAAACACCCAAGCAAAGACCCCTATCAAAGACACCAAGCAATACGCAGAAATACCCAAGCAAAAACACCCCAAATGCGACCTGCATTCAGACGATATAATCCCAAAAATCTTGATTCAACAACCGAGAACTGGTAACCATTCTTACTGACCACCATTAAAAAATTAATTGCCAATACGTCTATTTTATGCTATACTTTAGGTAGCAGCAAATTGCCACATATTATTAAGGGAGGCATCAAGCACATGGGTGGAATAGGCGGAATAGAGATTTTTATAATCCTTGTGGTCGCACTCGTCATTTTCGGACCCCAAAAATTGCCGGAAATGGGGCGTTCGCTCGGGAAAGCGATCCGGGAATTTAAGAGTGCCGGCACCGAGCTCCAAGATGAACTCACAAAGGCAGTGGATGAAGTTGATAAGGACCCGGAACCGAATATCAAACCCCCGACGAAAACCTCTTAACGCGAACGGGACACACTATGGAATCTAAGGAATCTAACGATGTTGAGATGAACTTCTGGGAACATCTCGAGGAACTCCGGCGGCGAATTATCATCGCTGCAATCGCAATCGGTGTCTTTACGGTGTTGTGTCTATCCTTTAGCAAACCGATTGAGAAAGTTGTTATGTTCCCGTTGCGGACATCTATGAGCACACTGATTGCGAATGCTATTGATGCCACAGTCGGCGGTGATGGCTCAATATTCGGGTTTCTTGCGGTCACTTTGCGCGCGGGGGCTTCCAGCATTGATGCTATACTCATGAAAGTCGGACCCTTAGAAGGTATCATGGCGTTCCTGAAATTGGGGGTTACCGCCGGTATTTTGCTCGCATCGCCGATAATCATTTATCAGGTCTGGGCATTCATTTTCCCGGCGTTGAATCGTGAGGAAAAGCGATTCGCTGTGCCGCTTTTTCTGATTATCGTCGCATTTTTCATCATCGGTGCTGTTTTCGCCTACTTTATTGTTGTACCGGTCGTTCTACAGTTCTCCGCGCAGCTGTTTCCAGAGATGCCGAATATGTGGGACTTGGAAAATTATCTGAGCCTTGTAACAAAATTAATCTTAGGCTTCGGTATCGCTTTCGAGTTACCGATAGTGATGGCGTTTCTGTCTCGTATCGGTGTGATTAATGCACGGGGCTTTCGTGAAAAGCAAAGCTACGCTTTATTGGGTATCTGTGTGATGTCGGCGCTGTTGACACCGGCAGATCCATGGTCGATGCTGTTGATGGCGATACCGCTCTTCATTTTGTATCAGCTCGGCATTTTTTTCGCTTACCTCGTCGAAAAGGAGCAGGAAGTTTATGGCTAACGAGTCTTTGAGGCAACAACTCGCGCTGCTTTACCAATTACAAGAGCGCGACACGGAACTATTGTCAATCCAACAAAAACTTCAGACCATCCCACGCCAGATTGAGGAATTAGAAGCAGGGGTTGCCAAATATGAAGCCGACATCGCAGCAAAATCTGAAGAACTCGCGGAAGCCGAAAAAGCGCAGCGCGCCAGAAACGCTGAAATTGAAATGAACGCTGTGCAACGCGAAAAATATCAAACTGAACAGCGAACTGCTACATCTAACCAAGCCTATGATGCCCTCGAACGGCAGATCGAATTCCTTGACGAACAAGACGATGAAGCCGAAGATAATATCCTCCTGCTCATGGAGGAGAGCGATCGGTTGACAGAAGAACTGGCAAAACTAAATGCTGAGGTAAATCAGGAAAAGGAAAAAACCGCTGCTGAAACCGAACAATTTCGACAGGAACTGCGTACCTTAGAAACACAACGCGGTGAAAAGATGAAAGAGCGAAAGGCGTTTCTCCCTAAAATCGACAAAGTACGCAGAGACGAATATCATCGATGGATGAAAGCACAGCTGGCAAGTGAATCTGGCACCGCACGCGTGAAAAGTGGTTTTATAGCCTTAGGTAAGGACGGCACTTGCAGCAGCTGCCGGATCGCTATTCAACCGCAGACGCTCAAGGAAGCACAGAAGTATGAGAAACAGGTTTACTGCTCAAGTTGTAAGCGGCTGCTTTACGTTGAACCTGTCACACCCGATGTGCCATTTCCATAGAGAACGAAATCCGGGCACTGACGAGATTCCAAGCCGCGTAAACACTAAAGAACAGGAGGCACTCACACGCGATGCCTTTTTTTGTCATTGATGAACAGCCCGAAAAAAAGATTTTTGACGGAGCCAGCATCCGCACCCTTCACGGCGAAAAACTGATGATGTCCTTCGTTAATTTGAAACCCCATAGTGTTGTCGCTGAGCATAGCCACCCACATGAACAGATGGGAATGGTCCTTGAAGGCACATTTGAATTAACCATTGATGGGGAATCCCAGACCCTTAAAAAAGGAGATGCTTACCTCATTCCGTCCAATGTGAAACACAGCGCAAAAGCTTTTGATGAACCCGCCGTTGCACTTGACATCTTTAGCCCACCAAGAGAAGATTACAAATAAAACGGGACTTACACACAACGTCAATGTTGATAGATGAAAGAACAGAGGAGAAGAAACCTCTTTCGCTTCCAATCTTCCACCCTTCCAATCTCACAAGCAAAAGAACAGATTTCGCTTAATCCCAAGAAGATTACAAATTATGAATATCTATCACCCTATTCAGGAACTTCAGGCAACAGGTATCGTCACCGCTGGTGTGAGTCTACGTCACGGTGGTGTCAGTCGTAGTCCTTATGCCTCCCTGAATCTTGCTGAACATGTCGCTGATGATCCGAACGCAGTTGCAGCGAACAGAGAGATTTTCTTCCAGAAAACCGGCTTAACGGATCTGCGCTACTGTCGTCAAGTTCACGGCACTGATGTTATTAATGTCGTTGACCAAGCACTGCCAACTTCTACACTACCGCCAGAAGCGGACGCACTTGTTACGGCGCAGCGCGACGTAGCATTAGCCATTTTCACTGCCGATTGTGTCCCTATTTTCATAGTAGATGTTACAACACCCGCGATCGGCATTGCCCACGCGGGGTGGCGGGGCACGCTCGCACGCATAGCAGTCAATACCCTCGCGCGAATGGAGACACTATTTGGAACAGTTGCCGCAAACTGCCAAATCCATTTAGGGCCGTCCATCCAAAAGTGTTGTTATACCGTCAGCGAAGAGCTGATCACCCAATTTACTGACCACTTCGGCAGCATTGTAGCCAGTGGCACAAACCTGAGCCTACAATCGTCTAACGTTAATCAATTAGTTGAAGTAGGTGTATCCCCCGCTGTCATTTCAGTATCACCATTTTGTACAGCCTGTCGCACAGATCTTTTTTATTCCCATCGAGCGGAGGATGGACAAACCGGTAGAATGCTCTCATTTATCGAACTCAACAGCAAAAGCTAAAGACTTCCTCACTGTAGGAGCGACCAATTCCCCCCTGATAAGGGGGTGTTAAGGGGTTGAATCTACCATAATTACTGATGGCTGACGGCTGATAACTGAACGCCTCTGACGTGCTAACGAAAAATTTGCATTCCTCGGAAAAATATGGTATTATTAAATATACAAATATCGCGAATTGGGCGACTGTCGTTCCAGCACTGTCCGCAGCCGTAACCTCATAACAATTTGTAGCGTTATTTTTCCTGTATGTTCCAGCTTGTTGGGTCCAATAATTTCTTAAACTTGTTGTTAGACGGCAATTTGATAGATACCCAAGGAATCGTAAATGCGCACGCTTTTTGTAACGTTGTCAAGTGTTATAGGTTTTATTGGGTTAATTTTTATCGTACGCGGTGGGACCCATCCTAACAAGTATCAGGGGGTTTTGGCAGAAAGCAAGACCGCTGTTCAAGTCACACAGATTTATACAGAGGCAACATATACGATAACGGTCGGTATCGGTATTATGAGTGTCGCTGTCTTAGTCGCTGTTATTGGTATTCTCTTTCATACAGCAAACAAACCCTTAGATCCAGATACGCAATCGGTAGACGATCCCGAAGCCTGAAGAGCCTTTTTAATAAATCGAAAAATTTTGGAATCGAAAAATTGAATTCCATTGTCAATAATCTCTTCAGCATCAACGAACGTATCGCCCGCGCGGCGGAACGGAGTAACCGCACACCGGATTCAATCGAACTTGTTGCTGTTACAAAGGGACGTTCAGTTCCAGAGATACACGCTGCACTCGCAGCAGGTGCTACGAACATCGGTGAAAATCGAGTTCAAGAAGCGCAACAAAAGTACGCAGCCGTCAATTCTGTTGTAGATGCCGTCCGTTCCGTACCTCGTAGTGAAACGTGCCGATGGCATCTCGTTGGGCATCTACAAAGGAATAAAGTTAAAGCAGCACTCGATATGTTTTCTTTGATTCATTCGGTTGACAGTTTGCGACTTTTAGCAGAGATAGCGCGCCGATCCGAAAAGCAAGCACGACGAATAGACGTTCTCATTCAGGTAAATACGACGCGTGAGACAAGTAAGTACGGCTTAAACGCAGAGGATTTATTGGCGTTTATGGCGGACGCACAGGCATATCCGACAGCAAATATTATCGGTTTGATGACAATGGGACAGTTGAATCCTTCACCGGACGCAAACCGTCCTGCTTTTGCTTTATTGAGGTCTCTTGCTGCAAAGGTAGAAGCCGAAGGATTTCCGGGAGTTACTATGCAATACCTCTCTATGGGAATGACAAACGATTTTGAGGTCGCTATAGAAGAGGGAGCAAATCTCGTTCGGATCGGTAGGGCAATCTTCGAGTCTTCAGAGGAATAGCCGTCAGTAAAATACCAACGAAACTGTAGCCCGAAATGAAATGGAGGGCGGTTTTACGGAGAGGCACTTCAAAAGTGAACCTGCCTGACCGAACCGCAAGGAATAATTAAAAACCTTCGATTAGGTGTAATAGGCGTTGGAAAGATGGGCGGCATTGTCGCTCGCAGTATCGCGGATGTCGTCTTTCCCGCAAGACAAATTTGGGTTACCGACCTTGATAGCACTCTCGTCCAACAACTCTGCGATGAAAAAGGGACCAACGATGCCGGCGATATTGCTAACTTGGTAGAAAAAACAGATGTTATTTTCTGTGCAGTGCCACCAGCGGCTGTTCCAAGCATTCTACCACAGGTGGCACGCAGTTTATCGGCACCACAGTGGCTCATAAGCATCGCAGCGGGTGTTACGACCAGAACACTTGAAGCTTATTTTGACATTGCACCACCGGTTGTTCGGGTGATGCCAAACATCTCAGCAGCGGTCGGGGCTGCTATATCGGTCCTAACTGCTGGCACTGCAGTGAATGAGACACATCTTGAAATCGCACAGAAAATTTTTAACGCCTGCGGCACCTCTCTAATTATGGATGAACGTCATCTTGATGCTGTTACAGGTGTGAGTGGCAGTGGACCGGCTTATGTCGCCCTCTTCATTGAAGCACTCGCCGATGCAGCGGTACATGTTGGTATAGCTCGAGCAGATGCCCAAAAACTCGCAACCCATACCGTGTTAGGTGCCGCTACGATGTTAGCCGAGACGCAAGAACATCCAGCGGTGCTCAAGAATCGTGTTACAACACCTGGCGGAACAACCGCTGCTGGGCTTCACGCTTTGGAACGCGGCGGCTTACGAGCAATACTTACAGAAGCCATTCTTGCTGCAACGGAACGAGCGAAAGAACTCGGTGACGGAAAATAATTAGGGTGCATAACAACAGAAACTATGCCTATACACGACCTCGCTCGGTTTATCGCCCGACTGCTTGAGATTTATACATTAATAGTTTTGGCAAACGCCTTGCTTTCTTGGTTCGTTTTTGGGACACAAAATGCGGTCATCAGGCAGATCTATTGGTTCACAGGTCGCATCGTCGATCCAGTTTTACGCCCGATTCGTAACGTCCTTCAACCAGCGTCTCGGAACTTTGGTATTGACATTTCACCTTTTATATTGATTATTCTGTTACAAATTCTGGCGCGGATGCTCTGGTAATAAATGAGAGGATATGCCGACCTACTTAATACGGTAAAAAACTGAGAGGTAACTCGCACGAAAAGTATAACCCTGTCAAACTGACAAATGGTTCAGAGACAAAAATACGAAGTTATGAAGAAACGAAATTCCCCTGCAAAAAACACGACGCGGAAACGGCGTAAAACCACGAAGCCAGAAGAGCAACCCCAGTTGACGGATAGGGACAGCGAAAAATCCGTCTTGGATATTTGGGCAAACGCCAATGTTTTCCCCCTCGCGAACAAAAAATCCAATACTTCACAACGCACCGCGTCAAATACAAATCCAGCGCAATCATCCGACGCTTCTCAAGCCGAAACCTACGTCCTGCGGGAAACCCCGACTTCTATTCATGCACTCACAGTTGACACGCTTTGTAGAAAAATTTGCCAAGATGTTTTCCTTAAAGCATCGTTGATGCAGGGACATCAGGTTACGTACGTACCGGTATGGGAAACCTATCCGCTTTGGATTGAGGAACGCATTATCGCAGAGTTTATCGCAGAGTCAAAATCTAAATCTCCGATCAAACTCTCTGTCCTACGAAAGCGATGTCGCAAACGCCACAAGCAGGAATTAGAGGTACAAAAACAGAAATTCTACCAACTCGGTATCTTTGCAGATTGGGATGCTTCCCAGAAAACTCTTGAATCACGGCAGGAAGCACGGCTCATTGCGCTTATAAGCCGACTACGGGATTCCAATTATCTGCACGACTTACCACAACTGAGTCCATGGTGTCCGAAGTGCACAGCTCCGGTCAATGAAGCGAATCTCTTACAAAAATCTACGCATGCCTTGAATGGTTATGTAAAGTTCCCGTTCAATTTCGGGTTGGAAGAGTTTGGTATTAATGTCTCTTTTTGCATCCGAATACTGCATCTTTGGGAGATAGCCGGTACCGTTGAAATCGGGATTACTGAAGATACGACCTATCTGCTCACTAAATATGGAGAAGAATATCTTCTTTTTGCAGAGCCGCAGCTTGAATATTTTTGTAAGCATCTCACAAACGGGCAGCCTGAACCGAAACCTGTTAAGGAAATCAAAGCCGCTGAACTCGCGCAATACACTGTGGCACACCCACTCTTTCCATCGAAAGAGTTGAAAGTTACGCGTATCCCCGGAACCCTAATTTCAGAAACGCCTGACGAGTCCACGTCTTTCTTAAAATCCGGGGTTATCCCTTTAAACCCGGCGCATCATCAAGCCAGTTACGATATCGCCCAAGCCTTAAATATAAATGCAGCACCTATTTTCGATGAAACCGGAAGGTTCACTGAGGAAGCCGGACAATTGTGTGGTTTATATCTATTTGAGGCAGAAAAGTTTATTGTCCCACAATTGGAGAAATACGACTGCCTCCTAAAAACACATAACGACGAGATACACGAACCGCACTGTCCCCGCTGCAAGGAATTGGCCGTTTTTCGACCCTGTTCAAAATGGGCATTCTCCATTACCAAAAACGATACGACTAATCAACTTCTCAGTGCGCAAGAATATTGGGATAATTATGGCGATATTCAGCATAAACATATTAACGAAGTCCGAGATATCGTCCTTAATTTGGGAGAATTACAAGTTTCAACACAACGCCAGTGGGGGATGCCGTTACCCATCCTGCTCTGTGATCAGTGTGATGAACCTCTCACTGATAAAAATACACTCAATGCGATCCGTAATTCTATCCAGCGCAGCTTTGAATTCTGGTTCGGACTCAGCATTGAAGAACTCTTGCCCGCCGATACCCGCTGTTTAAACTGTAACTCAAGCGATTTTCGTAAAGAGGCTACCCTTATTGATGGTCATTTTGCCAATCTGCTGCAAATTATTGACAACTCTGACTTCAAGAAACCACTCGGTGGTCACACCAGCATCATGTTTATACCACAAACCGGTAGGGGTGATTTTCAATGGACAAAATGGTTAGCCGAAATTAGCGTCATCTCCGCTGCGCTTAGTAGAAGTCGTCCAATTAAAGAAAGTCAACCCTTTAAGCAACTAAAGCTTCAGACACTACCGAAAATTAATGGCACAATTCAGATTGAAGACGCATTCCTTAACAAATATCCCGCTGATGTGATCCGCCTCGTCGCGATAGCACCGAATGTTGAGGCAAAACAGGTGAGCCACAAACAACTTCGGAAACTCGCGGAGGGGTACCTCGGACAATATCAGCAGCTGCAAACACTATTTGATGATATAAGTGAGCACCTTCACTCCTTTCTACTTGAATCCCAAAAAGCAAGCAAAAAAGAACAAAAGGATGCAACTGCGAAGGGCTCTAAAGATGAGAAACATTTCACCGCCGCCAACGGACGCGAAGATCAGACCGGTGTCGCCTGTGCACCTACGCATACGAATCTTGAAGCACCGGTAGACCCCGCTGCTACTGGCAAAACGCTTCCAATTGATTCACTGGCAATAACCGTTACCGCACGACTTTTACAAGAACTCCAACAGACTTACCAAGCCGAGAATTTCCACGAAATGTGGACACTGTTAACTAATTTCTGTCAGGACGACCTTCGATTTTATAAAAGCACAATCGAATCCCGTTCTACTGCAACCCTACGTGCAGCACAAAGTATACTTTCGGAGATAGCGACTGTACTGCTACAGCGATTCGCTCCCTTGACGCCTTTTTTAGCGGAACATTTCTATCGACGCATTTCTACGAAGGGCATAGCCACTGGCCAGAGTATTTTTCAAGAAAACTGGCACTCGCGCTCGTCTCTGATTGAAAAAATGCAACCTTCCGATGGGAAAAAAGACGAGGCAGAAGCGCAATGGGAGGAGGTCAAGAGCGTATACGATGCAAAATCCTAAAGAAAACGCATGGCAAAATGTTATGCTTTTGATTTACGTAGCTATTCCCATGTTGATACTTGATTGGAGCACTAAGTGGTTGGTGCAGAAACATATTACGCAGGGAACAGGAATTCCGATTATCCCCGGGTTCTTCAACCTTCGGCACGACAGAAATGATGGCGCAGCTTTTGGAGTACTCGCCGGACATAGGGTCTTGCTGATTCTCATTACTATTGTCGCTTTGGTTTTCATTTTTACCTATTATTTCCGATTCAGGGAGAGCCGTTGGATGCAAGTCTCGTTAGGTTTTTTACTCGGCGGTGCTGTTGGAAATTTCATTGACCGACTCTATTTGGGAGAGGTTATTGATTTTCTTCAGTTCGGTATAGTCAGTCAAGGTCTGTTTTGGCCCACCTTTAACGTTGCTGATATTTCTGTCTGTATCGGCGCAGGGATGTTGATCGTTTACCTGTTCCGACACCGTAATCAAGACCAGCAGGCTTGATGTGTTCCCCAGTTTCGTAAGTCCATAAGTTGGTGTTACCATGAGAACTCAACGCTGTCCTTCAGCTAAGGAGAGGATCCATGTCCAAGTTTGGCACCCAATTATTTCTAATGAGTGTAGTCTTACTTTTTTTTATACAACTCCACGCAAAAGCACAGTTTCAGGCGGAACCTCCAGCGCAACACGAAGACCACGCCGACTACAGCGAAAGCGCATTACGTCGGTTTGAGATTATCACGTTGAGTTCGCTGCCATTCACCGCTATCCACAGTTATGTTGTCGTTAGAGGGATAAAGATGTATCGTGAGAATATATTCGCACCTGAAATGACACCCAAGGACTATCGCGTAGTTGGGATCGGTGCCGTCTCATTGTCTCTCTTCATCGGTATTTGGGATTGGTTACATACCCGAAACGTTGATCGCTCGGCACCACGTGTGCCGGAACCGAAAGTGCCACCTGTCGAAGAGGAAGATCCTATTGAAGGAACTATCGCGCGTCTCTCCAAAACGGATCCGCATATAGCCAGATATAGAAATATTTCACTACACAACTCGATGAACAACAGACTAAATAGATGGGCGAATGATCCTCCCGGCGGTTTTACAGTGCCGCTTCTTCAGGTTCGTTTCTGAGTTCAAGTGGACTGTCCGCCATTGAAAAGTGGGAATTCGGCATTCCCTTTGATAAGTGGATTAGAGTTGCAAATCTCCGAAACATCAGCGTTCACAATGCAATCTACGTAAGTCCAAAAAAATTATTATTCATAGTTATTTCCCACAAGAGATACCCAGAAGATCGCAGCCCTCTGTAACAACTGATAACTGGTAACTGGTAACTGGTAACTGATAACTAAAGTCAAAAATGCGTATTCTTTTTATGGGGACCAGTGAGTTTGCTGTGCCAGCACTCAGAGAACTGGTCACCCACAAGTTTGATCTCATTGGCGTTGTCACACAACCCGACCGGCCAAGTGGGCGCGGAAAACGTCTCAGCCCACCGCCTGTTAAAATCGTCGCAACAGAGCACAGTCTACCAGTTTACCAACCTGAGAAGGTGAGGAAACCGGATTTCATACGCGGCCTTGAGCACCTTGCGCCAGACATAATTATCGTCGCTGCATTCGGTCAACTATTACCGCAAACCGTTTTGGATATTCCACCGTGCGGGACGATCAATTTGCACCCGTCACTACTCCCAAAGTACAGAGGTGCAGCCCCTATCCAATGGGCATTAATTAACGGCGAAACCGAAACAGGTGTGACGCTTATGTTATTGGATGCAGGTGAGGATACAGGCGATATTATTTCTACATGCCGTATCCCCATCCAAAATGAGGATAATGCTTTTACATTAACGGAACAGTTAGCACAACTTGGGGCAAATCAACTCGTCCGACTTCTGTCTGAGATGCCAGAAGGGGCACCACCACCGGCGACACCGCAGAACAACGCCGAGGCAACGCGTGCGCCACGCTTGACAAAAGAGATCGGACACATTAACTGGAGTCAACCCGCGACAACGATTCACAATCTCGTCAGAGGCACCGCGATCTGGCCCGGCGCGTATACCTTCTTTCGGAACAATCTTCGATTGAAGATTATCAATTGTCAACCGCTTTCGGAGACATTTGGCGCGCCTTCAGGGACGCTCAAAATAGTTGAAAAACGAAAACTGCTCGTTACAACAGCAGACGGGATGCTCCAACTCCTACAAATTCAACCGGCAACCAAGAAAGTTATGGAAGCGTCTGATTTTATCAATGGCTACCAATTACAGACAGGCGAACAACTTTTCGCAGCGACATCACTATGAATAGCCTTAATAATATCCTATTTGCCGTCGTCAAGGTTTCACTCTACTTCCTCATTCTGTTCGGCATCATCGGTGTACTCATCATTTTCGTGGTTATTCCGAAATGGGTTCGGACAGAAGAGGTTTTGGTGCCAAACGTTATCGGTAAGACCTATTATGAAGCTGTCCGTACCCTTGATAAGGAAGGTCTGCGGCCCGCGAGGGATATTCAGGAAGCGAGTAGCAATGCACCAAAAGGCGAAATCGTCGCTCAAGATCCTGTGGCGAACTTTAGAATCAAGTCCTACCAACCTGTTACAATCACGGTCAGCATAGGTGCAGAGTTAGCACCCGTTCCCTCTATTATCGGCAAATCACAGGATGCTGCTGTTGATACGCTTAGGGCTGCGGGCTTTCGTCTAAATCGGGTCGCAGAAGTCCATTCTGAAACTTATCTACAAAATACGGTCATCGCGCAAACGCCACCAGAGGGCGGAGGCCAACAACGCGGTAGTGCTGTTAACCTTTTGGTGAGCCTTGGCCCCACACCACAACTCATGCAACTCCCGAATTTTGAAGGTCAATCTGCTACGGATGTACTTGTTGCCTTAGAGGCAGCCGGACTAAATGTTGAGACCGAATATAGTTCACACCCTAAAATCCCTGAAGGCGCAATTATTGCCCACAAACCTACAAATGGCGTGATGGTAAGAACCGGAGACCTGATCCTCCTTGAAATTAGCGGACGAGAATCATCTGAAAACATCGGTAGATTGCTACCTTTCAAGCACTCTGTTAATGAAGAAGGAACTTTGTCGTACCATGTCAGGATTGTTATCGTTGATGACTCAGGCGAACGGACTGTAGTTGATCAGCGTTACGCACCTGGTGAATTAATTGACCTTGAGCAAAAAAGGATTCGAGTCTTCGGGGAAACGCGCGTAATTGTCTATGAAAATGGCGAAAAACTGCCTGAAACTGTTTATAAATAAGACAAATCGAAGGAGTGTCCAAATTCATACCCCTAAAATTGCCCCCTCACTGCTTGCTGCGGATTTCAGCCGCCTCGGTGAAGAGGTTAAACGGATCGTCGATGCAGGCGCGGATATGCTGCATTTTGATGTAATGGATGGCGAATTTGTTCCAAACTTTGGTATCAGTCCACCTTTTATTGCCGCTGTGCGTCAAATCACTCAGCTTCCATTTGATGTCCATATTATGGTAACGCATCCACTCCGTTATATCAAGGCACTTGCTACAGCAGGCGCAGACTTCATCACATTTCACATCGAAAGTGCTGATGAACCCTACGAAGTGATTTCAGCAATCAAAGCGCACGGGCTTAAAGCCGGCTTGGCATTTTCACCGAAAACACCGACCACTGCTGTCACTTCCTATCTTTCAGATATTGATTTGGTCTTACCTATGAGCGTTGAACCAGGATTCGGTGGGCAAGCCTTTCAACGCGAAACGCTTGGGAAAATTGCAGAATTGCAGCAAGTAATTCCACAATTAAAGAGACCACTTGATATCTCTGTTGATGGGGGTGTAACTACAGAAGTCGCACCTCTCGCAATCCATCAAGGTGTGACGATCCTCGTCGCAGGGACTGCCATCTTCCGCAGTCAGGAACCAGAGGCGGTCATTGAAAAGCTTCGCACAGGCGGAACCGAAGATGTCGTTTGAAAGATGCACACTTTCTATGTCCCTCCTCCTCAGATCCTCACGGATACTGTTACAATTACCGGTTCGGAGCAACACCATCTCCGTAATGTTCTTCGTTTAACGTCCGGTGTGACCGTCCGCATTATTGATGGGCAAGGCAGTGTTTATATCGCAGAAGTACTTGATACAGGCACAAATCGGGTATCAAGCGCAGCTCGGATTCTCAGTCATGAATCTCACGCAAAGGTGTCACCTGCCCTGACACTGTTCCAAGGACTTCCCAAGAATGATAAAATGGAATTGATTCTCCAGAAAACGACCGAAATCGGTGTCGCACAGATTGTGCCGATACACTCAGAGCATGCTTTACAAAACCCAAGCCAAAATCGGTATGAACGATGGCACCGTGTTGTTATCTCCGCCACGAAGCAGTGTAAACGCGCGTGGTTGCCTGAACTTTGTGAGTCACAGACATTTGAGGCATCTCTCGCACAACTCGAAAAATTTTCACTCCGCCTAATTCTCAACCCACAAATTGAACAGGAATCGCAAGCACAGCATATCAAGACAGTTTTGCGGGCGAGGTCGCAACCTACCTCTATTGCACTCTTTGTTGGACCAGAAGGTGGTTTTTCTAAACAAGAAGTCACTGCCGCAATCGAAAGCGGATGCATACCTGTCACACTCGGCACAAACATCTTACGGACGGAAACCGCCGCGATTGTTGCTGTCGCCATTGCTGCTTATGAATACCAACTATAGAGGGGACTTACGCATTCTGTCTTAAAGTCCCCCTGATAAGGGGGATTTAGGGGGTTAAAGGACGGAAATTACTGCTTTTTGCGTCTCAATGTCCAATATTTGCTCAATTTGCGTAAAGCCTATGTAGAGATAATTCACGTGCGACCATTACTATTTGACTGCTTTAGGAAACTTTCTTTACTGACAACTAAAAATTTGTTGACAAACTTCCATACTTTTTGTAAAATTCCTGACTATGGATGCAAAAGAATTGACCAAAACCCTCATCGGGTATAATACGGTAAGTCCGCTAAGCAACGTTGAGGTCATGGATTTTCTGACTGAAACCTTGGAAGCCATTGATTGTGAGATCGAACGGGTTGAATACAGGGATCCAGCCGGGGTGCTGAAGGTAAATCTCATCGCACGTAAAGGACCGGTGAACGGTGAACGTGGGTTGGCACTCCTTGGACACATAGATACTGTTCCGGCTATCGGCTGGTCGATGGATCCTTTTGAGGCGCGGATCGCTGATGAGAAAATGTACGGTAGGGGCAGTTGTGATATGAAGGGCAGCGTTGCTTGTATGATTGAGGTTGCATCGCGCTATGCAGCATCAAAATTGGCGGCACCCCTCTACGTTGTCATCACAGCTGATGAAGAAGTGGGCTACCTCGGGGCAATTGCAGTCGCCGAAAAGTCGCAGATGTTCAAAAAGCATGGCTTTCCAAAGTATGGGATCGTCGGTGAACCAACGGAACTTCATGTGGTGTATGGGCACAAAGGAACTGTCCGTTTTGCTGTCACAGCCCACGGGCGTGCAGCGCATAGCAGTACAGGTGAAGGCGACAACGCGAATCTAAAGTTAATTCCCTTTCTCGCAGAGATGCGGGACATTTATCAAGAGTTGACAACCGATACCCAGTATTTCAACGATGAATTCACACCGCCCTTTACAGATTGGAACATTACTATCAGTGATGACGAGTGTGCGGCGAATATTACCTCTCCCTTAAGTGTGTGTAACATTAATTATCGTCCTATGCCGGGCGATGACGCACAGGTGTGGATAGACCGCGCACGCGACGCAGCCGAGAGACATGGGTTAATATTTGATCTGTATATTAATGCACCGCCGGTACGCACACCGCCTGATGCGGAGATTATTCAAGCAGCACTTGAAATAACCGGCGAAGCTGAACCCCGAACCGTCGCCTATGGCACCGATGCTACCGTCTTCGCACAGCACATGGAGACCGTTATCATCGGACCTGGAAGCATTCTACAGGCACATACCGTTGATGAGTGGATGACGTTAGACCAGTTCCCCAAAGCCGTCTCAATCTTTAGTCAGTTTGTGAACCGGTTTTGTGTGGCTTAGGAGCATCGAAAAAGACTGCATCCGGTTTCACCCATTCCGCTGCCCCATCTGCCCATATCTCACGTTTCCAGATAGGTACAATCTGCTTGAGGCGGTCCATCGCATATTTACAGGCTTCAAACCCGTCTTTGCGATGCGGAGACGCGACTGCTACCGCCACACTCACCTCGCCGATCTCTAACTTCCCGACGCGGTGAATCATCGCAACACGGTCAAGTCCCCATTTCTCCGAGATTTCCTGCGCAATTTCCGCCATCTTTTTCTCTGCCATCGGCGGATACGCTTCGTATTCAAGGCATCTGACTGCTCTGCCATCGGTATTGTTCCGAACTGTACCGAAGAAAAGCACCACCGCGCCAGCATCCGGGCCCTCCACTGCTTCGCGCACCTCTGCACCTGTGATGACTTCGGTGGTGATTTTAAACATCGGAGCCTCCCGTTACAGGCGGAATTAGAGCCACCTCATCTCCCTCGGTGAGTTCTGTATTTTCCGTAGCGTATTCCCAATTGACAGACATTTGCATGACTTCATAGAACTCAGCAATTTCGGGCCATTCTTCTTCAAGCCGTTTTAAAATCGTTTTAACGGTAGCACCTTCCGGCAGATCCATCTCTTCTTCGGATCTGTCCAGCATTTCGTGGCATACGGCAAAGTATTTAACTGTAACGTTCATCAAATTCTTCGGTGTGGAAACCTCTAGAAGAAACGCCCAAGCAAAACACTTTAGGCGGGGGAGGAAACACCGCTCCTATAGTTAAAGTTTAGTTTTTTGAGTACTTTGAAATCAGATTGTTTTCCATGAGTTGTGAGGCGTTTCCCATCAAGACTGTAGATTGAAAACTCCCCCTTTGCGTTGATACCCGCGAGCCGTGTTAAGCCATATTTGATATGTCTAACAAGGGTGTTCTTGATCAATCCGTTTTTCAGGACAGTGCCACCATATCTGTCGCGGATGCCGCCTTTCTTTGGCACTTCTCTGTGGAGATTGCGCCTTGCTATCGGTAGTGGTGATATACAGAATATACTTGTGTTGTCAGGTATATTCGCGCCGCCTACAATGTGACGTGCCAAACACCAACTATCTACGCAGTGTACGTCAAAGGTTTCAGCAAGTTTCTTGGAAGATTTTTTCAGTCCAAGTCTATCTCTGATCGCTTTGGTTTCCCAACCTTGAAGTGTTATCAGTTGCCATCGCTTTTCTATTTCTGTATAGAACCACGATTTACCGACTTCCAACGGACTAAATGACATATTCCATTTCTTGGTATTCTTGAGAGTTCTTGCTCTAATGTCCTCTACACATACATGTGTAATAGGATACAGTTTAGATAACCACTGAAGAATACGTAACTTCCAATCCCATCTCGCACGTGTGCCAGCGGGAATACGCTGTTTGTTCGCTAAGCGGTTGGTTCTGTTCTTGCGGTTCGGACATTTCCGTGACCGCCTACCTTTACGCAACTCGCGACGCTTCTCAACTTTTTTACCGACCTTGCTATGAGCATCGGCTTGTATATTCAAGTAGGTATGTGTTTCTGATTTGACGGTAAAGCCTTCTTTCTTGCTACCGGGATCAACCCCAACAGCAATCTTTTGTGTAGCCCTATCAGAGGGTTCTTTGTTGAGACGGATACAATATATGCCATTATTGAAATACGGTGTTGCTTCGCCACGCTTGACGAGTTTTCTGGCGCGTGCGGCGTGCAGAGGCATGAGTTGCTGTCCGTCTTTGGTTTTCACAGGCACAAACATAAGTTTGTATTCTCCCTTACGGGGTATATGCTGCCCCTTCCAGATCACAGTATCCAAGTGGAATCAGACTTTGGGAGCATCCGAAACGTTGTGCTAACTGCCACGCCAAGACACCGCGATATATTACTGTAGTCAATAAGTTGCCCTCGTAATAGTTATAGGTTTGGCTACCATCTATCACAAGCCTCGCCCTTTAGGGCGGGGTTATTGACAAGGCTCCCTCTTCAACAGAATTTTGATAGTTAACAGCATCCAAACTGCTCTAAAAGTATATCACAAAACTCGTTATAAAGCAAAATCCAAAAACTGATAACTGACAACTAAAATTAAGTTTGATTTTTATCGTAGATGCTGCTACAATGAAAAGAGCGTGTGAATGTTGTTCACTTATTTTCGACGAAACGCAGGAGGTAAACTATGAGACCGAAAGCGATTTGTTATCTGATCATCATGCTGCTCGTCACCGGCATGATCAGCTGCGGCGGAGATGACGTTGACGACTCCGAACCCGCAGAAACGAAAACACCAACGACTACAGATTCGCAACCCGCAGAGCCAGCAGTAGTTGAAAGAAACATTGACTTTGCGGCTGAAGAAGAGGCGATTCGCGAACTTTATGCCGTGTACGCTACCGCCCACGGCGAAAAAGATGTTGATACCCTCGGAGACGTTTGGCTCAAAAAAGGATCAGACGACGTTTTTACCGCCTGGACCTTCTGGGCCGGCACTTTTGAGAGGAACAACGGATGGCAGGATGTAAACGATGCATGGGAGGGAATCTTCCGACTCCGCGCAGGAGCCGTGACAGTTAACATCACTTATATCGCTATTGATAGTAGAGGAAAAGAAGCCGTCTTACGGGGCGCATATAAATGGGGCAATCAGCAGGGCGATCTGATCTCCGCACTTGAAAAGGACGGTAAGGACTGGAAAATCCGCGCGATTGATTATACCGGCGGAAAGAACGGGAAACAGGTCAAAGACCTAAATGAACCTGCCTATACCTTTGGAGAGATTGCCGAAGAATAAGGTTAACTTGTCGGATGGGTTTCTAACCCTAACCTTTTTAACGACGCGAACAAATGGACAAACTCATCGTCAAAGGCATACGGTTTCATGGCCACCACGGGGTCCCCGAAGCGGAACGGCAAGTTGGTGGCCATTATGAAGTCGATGCAACTTTAGGGTGCGCCCTTGTTAACCCCGGCAATACCGACGCACTCACGGACACGATTAATTACGCCGAAGTCGTTTCACGGATCGTTGAGATTGGTACGCAACAGTCGTTCCAACTCATTGAAGCACTCGCTGAAAAGATAGCATCCGTAATTTTAAAGCAATTCGCGGTGGATGAGGTACACCTCACCGTCAAAAAGTTACATCCTCCTATAGAGCAACCCATTGACTACTTCGCTGTTGAAATTTTCCGTAGAGCATAAATTCTCTATCGTCATTTGTCTCCTCTTAATGACTGCCACCATTGGGCACGCTGGTGGCGAAAAAGAGGTGTTGTTTCCTGACCTAACCCCTGGCCTTCATCTCTACCGTTACAATTGGGATGTCGAGACGTGTGTGCTTTACGTCGCCGAGATGTCCCGCAATGAACCGACACTCCACTTTGAGGTAGCACTCGCAAATGCGCAGGTTTTAGGGAAAGAGACCGTCCGTTCTATGGCGAACCGTCGGAACCAACGCGGGGATCGGCGTGTCCTTGTTGCAGTTAACGGCGGTTTCGGAGTCCTTGGAGATATGCGCGGCTATGGCGGTGTGTTAGAGAATTTGCATATCCAAGACGGTGAACTGATTACACAGCCGACAGATACCGAGGCATGCTTCGGCGTAACCGAGTCCGGCGAATTCTTGAGTTCTACTGTGAAAATGGAAGCCAACATTCAGGTAGGCACACATACACTCTCACTCGGATGCATCAATCAGCGTAGACTTGATGGGTGTCAGGTAACGCTTTACACACCACGACTCGGCGAATCGACACGTACCAACCGTCGTCGGGGCATAGAGGCGATAATTAGTGGACTTGCACTTCCATTGACACCAAACTATACGCACGCTTATCGTGTAGAACAGGTTTCACGCGATGGAAACAACGTGATTCCGAGAGATGGAGCAATCCTCTGGATTAACGCACGACTGAAAGACCCAAGTGTATCTCAGTTCAGTGCTGGCGTAGGCGGTACGCTTAAACTCACCCTCTCACCACCCGAATGGAATCACGTCCAACACGCCATCGGCGGACGGCTCCGGCTCCTCAAGGACGGTAAGATAAATGAGACCCTCGTGAAAATGCACAACGAAGAGAAACGGCATACCCCCGGTAAACGGACACCTGTGCTAAATCTCAGCCACGAACCCCGAACCGCGCTCGGTTACAATGCAGATAAACTCTTTTTGATAGTCGCTGACGGACGGCAACCGAAATATAGCACCGGTCTAACGCTCTACGAACTCGCCAGCATTCTCATTGAACTCGGCGCAACCGAAGCGATCAATCTTGATGGCGGTTCCTCCAGCACTTTTGTTGTTAAAAATACCGTTATCAACAAACCGTCCGGACAGCAGGAGCGTGATGTTCTGAATGCCGTCTTTATCACGGCAGATGTGCAGTAAGTCGCGATCACCCCTTCTATAGGAGCGAGCTGTGCTCGCGACGTATTTTCTCGTAGGAGCGAGCTGTGCTCGCGATATACAATCTTGGAGCCCCATTTTGAAAGTCTATTTTAATGTAGCGTCCCGATTTCTAATATTCCTATCGCTGTTATTTTGCTATGTTTTAACTATCAACGCAGCAGATACGCCAAAGCTGCTGAAGGCAACCGCACTTTCCCAAACCGCAATTCAACTCCAGTTTGACGGGCAATTGCAAGCAGAAACCGCGGAAGACCTTGACAATTATCGTATTGCCCCAGATGTCCAACTCGAATACGCTTTATTGGATCAACGTCTGAATCGTGTCCTGCTACTCACATCACTGTTAGAGGTAGATAAAGACTACCGCCTCACACTCCCAAATATTCAAACTGGGATAGTTGTTACCCTTCCCTCTATAAACGAGATAACCTTCGGCGCGGGCGACTCCGTTACCTTCTCCGGCGGCTTACAGGATACCACGCTACATGTCAATAAAGATCGGAAAACACGAAACAACAACGCAGGTGCTGAACCGACGCTCTTATGTAATCCGCCCGGGAGCGTCTTCTTCGTTGCCTTTGACTTATTTGATGCATTTGAAGATATGGGGATCCGGGAACCGACACAGGTCTTAGAAGCAACAATAACCCTGCATGTCCAGCAATGTGAGACAGATGTTGCACAGACCGTACTCTTCCGCCGTGTCCTGCTCCCATGGAAAGAAGGCAGAGGCACCTCATCAAATCGTGCTGAGGATAACGAACTCACCTACAACAGCGCATTGCATCGCAATCTCCCGTGGAACAAACCGCCCGCGCAAGCCATGTTGGCAGGGATAGACGGTGATACCGAAAGCGATTATAACGGTTCTGAGGATGTCGCCCATCGAATTGACGGCACAAACGAGATTCAAGGCGCAGGCAAACGTTATATATTCAAAAGCGAACTCCTCACCGATGCCGTCCGCTTTTGGGTTGCAAACCCCGACTACAACTACGGTTACCTCTTCGCCTTGCAAGATGGCGATGCCCCCATCATATTCTCCTCAAAAGAAGCAACCGACGAAACCCTCCGCCCACTCTTAACAATCCGCTACCAGACAGTAGATCAAAAGGAAACACCAGAAAACAGCAAATAAGGCAATTATATGAACGGATTTCTAACACTATTACTCCCGTGGCAGGAGACTTCCAACGATCAAATTTCGGACATTTTTGTTTATGGTATACTTTTAGCCTCCGCTGTTCTGTTAGTGATTTTCCTCTTGAAAATTATCCGTCAAACCCATTCAATTGGCAGTTTAGCCAAGGAAGTAGGTAATTTAGGCTCCAAGTACGATAGACCTGCAGATCCAGGTATTTTGAACGATTTAGAGAAAGTGTTTGAAGATGAAAATAAACTTTTTAAGAAAGCTTGGCAGGAATTTAAGGAGTCACTCGTTATACCCGAACGCCGTAAAGTGGTCTATAAAACGGACGAAGCGTCATTTTTTTTTAGTGAAGACCGTTTGCTTGGTCAAGCTTTGAACCTTCGGTTCTGGAATAGTGTCCCTGCTCTATTGGTAGGATTAGGGATTCTGGGGACTTTTGTTGGATTGGTTTGGGGATTGATACCGTTTTCGGGAATTGACTTCAAGCAGACAGAAGAAATCAGGAGAGCGATTGAGGAACTTTTATCGGGTGTATCTACTGCATTTGTAACTTCCGTTTGGGGAATGTTGGTTTCACTTTTGTTTAACGGTGTAGAAAAGTTGTGTATCGGGAAAGTAAGTCGGGAAATTGCGATTTTACAAGATGTCCTTGATGTACCGTTCACACTGAAAACTGAAGAGGAAATTGCCGAGAAGCAAAAAGATGAACTTGAACAACAGACAGCAGCACTTAAATCATTTTCGACGGATTTGGCAAACGATATTAAAGGTGCCATGGCTGATGGAAGACAAGAACTCATTCGAGAACTCCACAGTGCAACTAAAGCTTTCAGCAGTGCTATCACCGAACAGTTAGAACCGACCTTCAATAATCTGAATACAGCTCTTGAGGAATTGCAGAGACAAAAAGAGGAGTCTTCTACTGATGCTATCCAGCAGTTGGTTGAAGAATTTCAAAAATCTCTTTCAGGATCGGCAACAGCACAAATGGAAGCTCTTGCTGAAACTGTAAGTAAAGCAAGCGAAAGTTTGATAACGCTACCTGAACAGTTGGGACGCATAATGGTGGGTGTGCAGGAACAAGTTAATCAAACGCACGGGTTGCTATCGAAAACGTCTCAAAACCAAGCTGAACAAATGAAAAGCATGATGGAGGGAATGTTAAGTGCATTTCAAGAAGCAATTGATACACATCAAGCAGGTTTGTCTGCGACAACTGATAGCGTGAATGAGGAAATGGAGCAAATCGCCAACAAAATACGAGATTTATTGAAATCGACAGCAGATCGCACTGACGAACAGTTAGCAAAACGAACAACAGATATGGAGAAAGTTTCTGCCCAAAGTATTCAAATGCTTCAGACTACCATTGAAAAACTACAAGAGTCAATGACCTCTGCTGCTTCACAAGTTAAAGACGATTCAGAGGTTATGACAAATCAAATGCATCAGCTTGTTGATCAGAATGCCTCCCGTCTTGAAAGTGTTTTTGAGACGGGACAGACGAGTGTCAGTGAACTCTTAAAGCAACAGGCAGATCAAATCAAGGAAGTCAACGCTCAGATGGACACTTCGCGAGAGATACTTGAAAAGAGCAGAGAAATGTTGAAGCAGATGGAGGCAGGTGTGACAAGCGCACACGAATTGGTTGCAACGACTCAGACTTTATCAGACCAATTGGTAACAGCGGCAAACACACTTGAAGATGGAGGTGAACGACTGATAGAAGCAAGTGATGCTTTTAGCGAAGAAACAGCCGAATATCTCAACGCAAATCGTGAAACAATAGAGCAGATTCAAAGCATGCAGCTTCAGTCCCGACAGTTGCTTAACGATTTTTCAACACGCTTTGAAACAATTGATGCTGGTTTAAAGAGTATCTTTGAAGAAATTGAGGAAGGCTTAACAAATTACTCCACGACTGCTAGCGATTCAATTAACACGTATCTAAACAAATTCTCGGACCAGTTAACTCAGGCATCAACTGCGCTTGCTGGCAGTGTTTTAGCACTTGACGACAGTGTTGAAGAATTGACAGATATGGCAGATCGGCTGACACGCCAGCGTGGAAATAGATAATGCGAAGAACACTGTCTACATCCAAAACCATCACAGATGAAAATCCTTTTAGTCTTTCGTTAGGTGACCTAATGGCGGGGCTATTGCTCATTTTTATACTTGTGCTTTCTTTTGTCATGTTGGATTTGATGGAGAAGGAGCAACGTGACGATGAAATTCAAAAGGTATTATTGAAAATTTTTACAGATTATGTAGAGTTACGTGGAAATTTGTACGTAGCCCTTGAAAGCGAATTTGAGAAAGACCTTGAGAAATGGAATGCTATCTTGGACCGTGAGACCCTTTCAGTTCGCTTCAGGGAGCCTAAAGTGCTGTTTGCACAAGGAGAAGACGAAGTTCAATTTGCCTTTAAAGAAATATTAGATGATTTTTTTCCGCGCTATATTCAAATTTTAAAACGTCCGGAATATATAGATGCCATCGCGGAAGTTCGGATTGAAGGCCACACATCAAGCGAATGGGCTGAAAATGTAAGTCCGGAAGAAGCATATATTCACAACATGGAGTTATCACAGGATAGAACGAGAAGTGTCCTTGAATATGTCCTTCAGATACCTGAAATCCACAGAGATAGGGACTGGCTACAGCATCGCTTGACTGCTAACGGTTTATCCTCGAGTAAGTTGATTACTTACCCAGATGGCACACAAAACAGAGAGGAATCAAGGCGAGTAGAGTTTCGCGCACGTACAAACGCCGAAAAACAACTTGAAAAAATTAAAGAGCTTGAGAACATCATTGGGGAAACACTATGAATTCCACTAAAAAATTGCTTCAATTTGAGTTTAATACCGATGCTTTTGCGCGTCGTGTTCCTCAGCTAACAGCAATTCCGTCAGAGCGGCTCGCTGTTTTGAAGAAAATCATCAAAGATCATGACGGAAGTGGATCCGACCCACCTAATCAAGAAAGTCTGCATCAGATATACCAACTCTTCAAAAACACTCCTCTAAACAGGCTCTCTTCAGAATTTGACTCTCTCAGACGTACGCGGCAACTTGCTTGGGCGTTAACCTATACTGAAAATGGGTCCCCTCGTATTGTAGATACGCCAAGACTTCGCAACGCACTTCAACTCATAGAAAAGCGTTTCCGTATCGGCTCTGTTCTCGGCATTTTTGATGCCTTGATGAAAGCTTGGGATACACCGAATGCAGGAATGCTACGTGTGTTTCTCAAAAAACATCTGACTCACTACACCGGATCTCGGAAATTCGTTCAGAAACTAAAAACAAACATGGCGTGGTACTGTGAGGAAAACAGCGTAACACAGTTTGCAACACACTTGTTTCGTTCGCAGAAGAAACTGTCGAATACCTGGACATATCTTGAATTGCCAGATCGTATGCATGGGTATCCATATTTTGGTGCTGTTGCAACAACGTACATATCCCTTAACAACCGATTCGATCAAGAAGCAGTTACAGATGTCGTTGACTTCGTTAAGAAGCACAATAACGACAAGACAAACCGGATCGTTCTATCCAAACTTATTGAAAAACTTGGGTCTGAAGCAACTAAGGATCTACGCCAACCCGTTCAATCTTACGTTCTTCAAAACTGGCAAGACCCGCGTATCGCTGGCGCAGATATCCGCTGGCGCAATGTGTCTGATAAAGCCCGTCAAATCTTCACGAAGTGGATTACAGAAGAAGATCTTCGCTTCTTTTTTGATATTGTTGCCAGAGCCTGCGGTGATCCAAAATTTGAGTATCGAAAAGCGTTTTGGTTGTCGTATCTTGAACATATTTCCTTTTGTCGACCGGTGTTGCGTAAAGATGCTGAGTATCTTTTTAGGTACGATAAACAAGCACTTCAATACTATCAAGATCGTCAACCAGCAACTTTAAAAGGTGGTACAAGAGATCAACACGCTTTTATTATTCAAATGGGTGAGTACATATTTGTTGAGTTTAGCACAGCAGCAGCTTGCCATGTATATCACTTCTACAACATCTCCAGTTTAGATCCGTTTGAATTGGATGTCTCAGATTTCAGCATGAGCACATTACGCAACGGTGACAGAGCCATACATCGTGTAATTCATACATATTCAAATAAATATTCTTGGCAAAATAAATTTGCATTGTGGTTAAAAAACAGACTCAGTATTGAACCTTTACGAAGTTATCGGTTAGACGGACGACCCAATTCTTACGACACAAGTGAGTGGTGGAATTACTAACTGAGTAGTGAAAATGTTAAACCTATTCCGAAAAAACAAACTAAAACCATCCGTATTCAACTGGCAGGAAACATCACGCGGAATCCAGTTTACTGCTCCATCCGGTGATCTTCCTCTAACCGAGTATACCAGCAGCCTACCAACAGACGCATACCAAGCACAATGGTTATTGATAAAGGAATTGCTTGATAATGGACAAGCGGAAGCGTCAGACACATGTATTCATATTCCGTTTGAGGAGGTATGTCGCCTTGAGTCTGTTGAACAGGAACTACTCGGTTTGCCAGAACTTTACCCGTTTGAGATTGAAATCCGATCCGATGGAACTTTCAATCAACCAGAATTTCGATACAATTACCAATTCTTAAAACCTGATTGGAAACCTTTGTATCCAAAACGAACTGGCTGTATTCTACGCTTGACTGAGGAATGGGCGTACATCCTAACGCGCGAACAGTTCACCCTCTTAGAAGAATTAGACGCGTTCAACACGCGAGACACTACCGATAAAAGTTTTGAAGCAAATCTGATCGAGTTCGCGAAAATTAAGGGGATTGCTAAAGAGACAGGAAGTACACTGGATCATTATCTAAACCAAGAAGAAATTGTCGCTCCCAAAACAGTTCGTTTGCGTCTACGTGAATCCGGCGATAGTGTTGAAATAATTCCAGACGTGGCTGACGTTGACAGTGAACAATTTGAGGCGATATTTGATAAATTTCCAACTTCTCAGACGACGTACAATCTTTCCCAAACTGATGGCGGACGAACCCGTGTTCTTTTTCAAGAGAAACAGAAAGAGGCTTTGCAATCCCTTAAACACTATCGACGCGTCCCTCGTGAAGAACTCGCGAAAATTGCAGAACAACCACAGTTGTACTTTGATCCAGAAGTTGTTGAACTGGACCCGACAGATGAAACACCATCCTTCAGCCAACGCGTCCGTGAAATTGGCATATACAAACCAAGAGTTTATCCGTTTGTTTCGCCCTACAAAAGCGAGTGGATCCCTGGTATTTTAGTTGAAGATCAGTCCGGAATACAGAAAAAGTTTGAAATTAAAACCGAGAAAGAACTCATAGACCTAAAACAAACGATTCATGAAGCAAAGCGGACAGGTCAAAATCAGATTAAGTGGAAAGGACAAGAATTTTCCGTTCCAGATGTTGAAAAACATCTTCCATTTATCGAAAAACAACTCAAACACCGTAAAAAGCCATCGCGCGTTCCCGGGGAGAAACCTGAAACTACAGTCTTAATCATTGATGAAAACATTGAAGACACTGATTATATTGAAAAAACGTCCACTTCAAAAGTTGAAGAACCGTTTCGGCATCTTCTGGAACCTACACCAAATCTAAAACAAGGGGTTAAACTCTTACCGCATCAAGAGGAAGGTCTCGCGTGGGCACAGCAACTTTGGGAAAACAGCTATCTCGGGGGTTTACTTGCTGATGACATGGGACTTGGCAAAACCTTACAGGTACTCTGTTTTCTCGAATGGCATCACGTAAAGCATCGCTTGCAGGAATCACAACGGAGCCCGTACCTCATTGTCGCACCAATCGCACTTTTAGAGAATTGGGCAGCAGAATATCCGAAATTTTTTAGCGAAGGTTCATTAGAATTTATTACATTGTACGGGAAGGCACTACAAAACTTCAAGTGTGATCCATCCAAAGCAGCCAATTTTCAAATACCAGATATCGAAGGGGCAGAACGACTTGAGGAATTACGCAAACGCCGCGGTGCCCTTGATGTCAAACGCCTCCGAGATGCCGATGTTGTACTAACCACTTATGAAACCGTCCGAGACTTCCAATTGGATTTAGGCTTAATTCAATGGGCAACGGTTGTTATTGATGAAGCACAACGCATTAAAACCCCGGGGACACTCGTCACGAACGCCTTGAAAGCACTAAAAACCGATTTTCGCCTCGCTATGACAGGAACTCCCGTTGAAAATTCCTTGATGGACTTATGGTGTATCACAGACTTTGTAGCACCGGGGCATCTGGACAGCGCGAAAGATTTCAACAGTGAATTTTGTCGTCCCCTCAAAAATCCTGAAACTGATATTCGCGCCTTGGGCGATCGGATTCGCGAACGTATCGGCGTTTATCTTAAAAGACGGCTGAAGACCGATATCCTTGATGATCTGCCCGAAAGATACATTCACGATGCGGATTGCCAGCAAAATATGCCATCAATACAAGCAGAACGCTATCAAGCCGCCCTCCAATCTACAAAAGATAGTGAATCGGACGGACCACAGCAACGTAATCAAATCTTGCAAGTTCTGCACCAGTTGCGAGACATATCAGACCATCCTTTGTTAGCTGATTCTCAATGGGAGGGTTTACCTGTCGCCGAGTTAATTGAACAATCTGCAAAACTAACAGTGACAGTACAATTACTCAAAAAAATCCGCGCTGATAATGAAAAGGTTATTTTATTTGCAGAGCGCAGAAAAATCCAGCATCTTTTAGCACATGTCGTTCGTGACTATTTCGGTTTGAAGGATGTCTCTATTGTCAATGGTGATACTCCAGGAAGTGCGCAACGGGCAAATTCAATGAAAATGAGTCGCCAACAAAGCGTAGATCGTTTCCAGACCTCTTCAGGTTTTAACGTTATCATCATGTCACCACTCGCCGCTGGTGTAGGTCTTAATATCACTGAAGCGAACCATGTTATCCACTACAGTCGCTGGTGGAATCCTGCCAAAGAAGATCAGGCAAGTGATAGAGTTTATCGCATCGGACAGAGGCGACCAGTGCATATCTACTTGCCAATGGCAACGCATCCTAATTTTCAAACTTTTGATGTTATTTTGCACGAACTTCTGGAACGAAAACGCCGACTTTCACAAGGCACGCTATTCCCAACCGAGCAAGCCGAGGTAACTCCTAAAGAGATTCTCACGAGGCTGCAGCTGATGCCTTTCGCTAATGGGGAGGGGTTACCACTAACGATGGAGGACGTTGATAGACTTGATCCACGGTCCTTTGAAGTCTTTGTTGCTGCTCTTTTTGATAAGCAAGGGTATTATGTCGAATTAACGCCTTATTCAGGGGACAAAGGGGCGGATGTTATTGCTCGTCAGCGCGAAGACGAGGTTGGTAAGTTTCTGATACAAGTCAAACATCGACAAGAAGGTGGAAAATCGGGACGTGATGCTGTAGATGAGATTTTAGCAGCAAAACCGTTTTATGAAGAAAAATATGGAGCGACCTTCCAATTAGCTGTTATCACAAACCGGGAGTTTAACAAACCGGCGCGTCAATACAGTCGTTCGGAGCAAGTAGAAATGTACGAACGGCAGTGGTTGATGCAGAATTTGGCACAATATTCTGTAACATGGGAAGATGTCGCTCGATGTCAGTTTCAGACAAATTGATGTATATCTTCCTTTCACACATACTCCTGCAGGTGCACTAAAGTCCACTCCACCGCACCGAGATTCTTCTTAATCAACTGCTTCCCAATATTGCCCGCTGTCGTCCGTGCATCTATGTCATATAACCTCGCAGCGGCTGCATCTGCCAACTCCTGGGCAGTGTAAACTCGTTTAGAGAAAAATATTGACTTCGATAAAAACGTGTGATAAACTTATTAGGAGAAAAAAAGGAGTGCTTTTGAAATTATTTGCTTTGACCTCTTAATATCACTTGGGGTGGAATAGTCTTATGATAAATCGAGGGACACATGAGTGCCACAAACCGACAAAGCCGATTAGACACACTAAAAATTCGTGAGGCAGAAGGAACCCTGACGGAAAAAGAACGCACCGAACTGGATGCTATCTTTGCAGAATTGGATACTGAGGAAGCTGTAGCATTGAAACCCGCAATAGAAAAGCATCAAGCGTTCATTAACAGTTTGCTTGACGAGGAGGCGGAACTTGAGGCAACTATCGCGCAGTTACAAGTTATCGTCACCACCCAGAAACAACTTGTGGAGGATGCCCGCGCCTATCTAATGCAGCTTCAAACAAAACGCGCCATTCTTGCAGATAAATACCACGCGCTCACTGGAGAGAAGCTCACCGGCGGACGTTAAAATGGAATGCTGTATGGATGAACAAAGGCGAGAAAGGGTCCGCGAACGTTATAACGCCAGATGCGGATATTGTGGAGTCCACGAAACAGATACAGGTGCAACGCTCACAATAGATCATCACTGCCCACTGGCGTATGGCGGAACCGAAAATGATGAAAATCTCGTTTATTGTTGTCCACGATGCAATCAACATAAAGGTGCATACTGGCATGAAATCCACGCACCTCATATTCGCTTACTTCATCCACTTGATGATGAGTTAACACAACATATTTTTGAACAACAAGACGCTCAACTCCTCGGAAAGACTCCTGAAGGTGTGTTTTATATTCAGCGGTTGCATTTGAATCGTCCGCAACTTGTTGCACACCGTCTTCAGAAGCGAGAGGTTCAAAGAAGACTTGACAAGATCAATGAGCTTCGCGAGAATCTCCGCGATCTACGACAGCAAATGGCTCTTGCATATTCAATTTTTCAGGAAACAATGGATGAAATTGAACGTGAAACCAAAACAATTGAAGAAAACGAGATGATAGATTCTGAATGAATAATTGAAGACTTTCTATTTCGCTTTACAAGATGGCGATGCCCCCATCATATTCTCCTCAAAAGAAGCAACCGATGAAAACCTGCATCCAGTCCTAACAATCCGCTACCAGACACAATCGGGAGAAGAAACCCCGCGCCACGCTAAGTTTCTTATTATCACTGCTCCAGTTTTCTATTGCAGATGTGGAATTCTAACCTTTTCGATCAGAAACTGACCTGATCATTAAAAACCATCCCTCCAACCAAAGATTCTCCGGCGTAAAACACACCACAATACCCAAGTACGCTCAATAGAAAATTCGCAGGTGCTATTTTTTCCTTACAATCCCGAGAACGACTCCATTTAATCACGCAATTTTTGCGTAGTTATGCAATTTTTACCCTATAATTCACACTTTTTTGCGTGCGGGGCAAGAAAAAGAGAATAGCGAACTGTTTTCCGTCGGTCAGCAAGACAGTTTTAGAAAAATGGAGATACTGCTATTCCTTTCTATACATCTAATGTTTGTCTATGTTTAAAGGTGTCGCTTGCAAAGTATACTTGGTGTTCTAACTGTTTTCCACAAATATTGAATCTTGTTAAGAGGATTGGCACAAAATTTGCTTCTGTATAAAATCATAATGTGCCTCAGTTTATTTGAACAAAAATAGAGTCTTTATCGGGGCATATGTAACTTTCTAATAAAGTAAAGGTCTTTCTTGCATTGATAGCATGTAGTTATTGACCGAGAAATTCTATTGGAGAGACGGGGACTGGAAGAAAAAATTCCGAACACTGTGCTCTTATGTATGTGCGAATGTCTTAAGTGGTGCTTACGCACATTTGGTAGAAGCTGAAGTGCATACGCTTATTTAGACCACAATTTCGCAAAGTTAAGATAAGGTTCTTCGTTGAAATTCCATAGGTGTCAAATACCCTAACGCTGAATGTGGGCGTTTCTGATTATAGACTTGTGTGATAAACTGTCCGATGCGATCTCTCGCCTCGGTGATGTTTTGATACTCATTGATGTCAACTTCTTCCTCTTTGAGCGTGCGGATGAGTCTTTCAGCATATCCGTTCTCCCAAGGCCGTCCGCGACGGGCGACGGAAATCTCAACACCATGTGCTTGGAGTGTTGCGATATAAGTTTTTGAAAGATACTGCACGCCTTGATCGGAATGATGAATCTCCGGGACGCTGTGGCATAATGCCTCTTTCAGCGGTTTGAGCGTCAGAGATTGGGTCAAGTGCTGACTGATCTGCCACGCTTTGATCATCCGAGTGAAAACATCCATGAGCAGGCAGAGGTAGATGAAACGTCCCTTGAGACGCACATAGGTAATATCTGCCACCCAGACCTGATCCTGATGAGAGACCTCAAGGGTTTCAAGCAGGTTGCGCCACGGTTTCTCCCCTTGAAGCGATCTTGTTGTTCGACACGCACGCTTCACGGAGACCAAGAGATCATTGTCTTTCATCAACCGAGCGACGCGTCGGGTGCCAACGCTGTATCCCTGACGCACGAGGAGCTGTGTGATACGTCTATACCCGTATCTCGGATACGCGCCAGCAAGTTTCTCTATTTCAGCGCGCAGAACCGCTTCGGATGGATCCGCTTTCGGTTGATAATAGAAACTGCTCCGGTTGATGCCGAGGATTTCACAAATATCTCGCACGGAATGCTCCTTGCGCAATGCCGAAATGTAGCATCGCTTCTCAGATAGCGTTAGTCCAACTCCGTCAATAGTTTTTTTTGGATGTCTAAAGCCACCGCCATCCTCCCAACGAGCTGCTCAAGGTGGGCGATACGCTTCTCAGCATCACTCGACTGCTTATCCGTAGACTCAAATAACGAGGACGCATTTTCAAGGAGGTGTCGCTTCCACTCTGAGAGTTGATTTTCGTTGAGATTATGTCGCCTACAGACTTCTGCTTGGGAAGTCGCACCACTGAGGACTTCAAAAACAAGTTCCGCTTTAAACTCAGGGGTGA
>PYIY01000059.1 GCA_003635195.1 Candidatus Poribacteria bacterium
TCAGCAGCAATGGAGCAATCGGATTGATAATCTTGCCATCACGCGATGTGATCAGGTCTGGGTCGGTGATATTACCTACGTCCGTTTGAAAGGACATTTCGTCTACGTCGCGGTGCTCATGGATGTCTTCACTCGCATGATAAGAGGGTGGCAGGTCAGTCGGCACCTGAACCAACCCCTGACGTTGAAGCCTTTAGAACAAGCACTGCGTCAGAGCGTCCCAGAGATCCATCATTCCGATCAAGGCGTGCAGTATCTGTCTAATACTTACATCAAGACCTTGATATGTCATGGGATAGAGGTCTCTTTAGCCCGTAGAGGGTGTCCTTGGGAGAACGGGTATGCCGAAAGACTCATCCGAACGCTCAAGGAAGAGGAAGTCCACCTCAATGACTATGAGAATATCTCAGAAGTTGAATCACGTATCGGTTATTTTATTCAACAGGTGTATAACCAGAAACGCCCGCATTCGGCGTTAGGGTATTTAACACCCGTCGAATTTGAGCAAAAAAACTTGTCTTAACTTTACGGAATTGCGGCCCTAATTAGCGTTGGCACTACAAAAAGTTAACTAACACAAGTCGTTATATACTGAATGGTTCTGGAATCAACCCAAGGCTATTTAATTTTCGTTTTTTCAAGCATTTTGCTCGGAAGATCGCGAGCGACAAGAAACCCCCAAGCAAAAACACTCGCTTCTACAGAAGAGCGCGTTTGAAAAAACGATTGTAAAACATAGAGAACTGAATGGCTCTGGATATCAACCCATATTAACTTGACGGGTAGGTTCTATTTTGGTATACTATCCGAAAATGGCATAAGCCAAATAGAAGGAGTCACTATGGCAACAGAAAACGCGCGCTCTGCGAAACAGATCGCAGCGCAGCTTTATACTGTCAGAGAATTTACCAAAACTGAGGCGGATATCGCGGAGACAATCAAAAAGGTTCGGCAACTCGGTTATGAGGCGGTGCAATGCTCCGCACTCGGTCCGATTGAACCTGCAGCCCTGAAAAACATCGTTGACGGTGAAGGTATCAGCATCATTGCGACCCATACCAGTTACGAAAGGATGCGCGACGAACCGCAAGCCGTCATTGACGAACATCAATTGTGGGAATGCAAGCACGCCGCGATTGGTGGACTTCCCGGTGAATACCGTACGGCTGAAGGGTACGCCACCTTCGCGAAAGAGGCATCCGAAGTTGCAGCACGACTCGCCGAAGGCGGCTTGACCTTTTCCTATCACAACCATAGTTTCGAGTTGGAACGCTACAACGGACGCACTGGGCTGGAGATTTTATATGCGGAAAGCGATCCGAACTATTTTAAGAGCGAACTGGATACGTACTGGATTCAGCACGGTGGTGGCGACCCAGCAGAATGGGTGCGTCAGTTAAAAGGGCGCGCCGACATCATTCATCTCAAGGATATGGCGATGGAAGGTTCCTCACAACGCTTCGCGGAAGTCGGTGAAGGTAACCTTAACTGGTCTGCCATTTTAAATGCTTGTGTCTATGCAGGCGTTGAGTGGTATATCATCGAACAAGATAGCTGCTACGAACGCGACCCGTTTGAAAGTTTAGGTATCAGCCTGAGAAACTTGAAAGAGATGGGTTTTGTGTAGCAGTAGATTAGATGCTATATTGAGGAGGGGCGGGAAACCCGCCCCCTACAAAAGAAAGTACGTTTTTATCTTACTTTACAAAGAGGAGGGGCGGGAAACCCGCCCCCTACAAAAGAAAGTACATTTTTATTTGACTTTCAAAGTGGCTTATGATACAATTAAGTGGATTAATTTTGTGAATAACGGGGCGTGGCGCAGCCCGGAAGCGCGCTTGAATGGGGTTCAAGAGGTCGCTGGTTCGAATCCAGTCGCCCCGATCTCTGATATGTAATTCGGTTTGTTCAGTGTTGCGATTAAGCGTCGCGCGGCAAGTCGGAAGAAAGGAGGGGATTGTAGTAGTGAAAAAATCGCACATTAATGTTGGCATCTTAGGCTGGGGCACCGTCGGCACAGGTGTTTCCAAGATCTTATTAAATCAGAATGCCCTCATTGCCAAAAACAGTGGTATTGAATTAAGCCTGAAAAAAATAGTTAAACGGACGCTACCGGCGACGCGAGACGGCGTCGAACTTCCCGCGGATTGTCTGACAACGAATCCGGCAGAAGTCGTTGACAATCCGGATGTTGATATCGTTGTTGAGTTAATTGGTGGTACCACGGAAGCGCACACGCTCATTAGCCGCGCGATCCGAAACGGCAAACATGTCGTTACAGCCAATAAAGCCCTCCTCGCAGAACACGGCGGCGAATTGTTCCAACTCGCTTCAGAGCATCAAGTTAGCCTTAATTTTGAAGCAAGCACTGCCGGTGGCATCCCGATCATCAAAACGCTCCAAGAGAGTTTTGCTGGCAACCAAATCCATTCCCTCTACGGTATTGTAAACGGAACGTGTAACTATATCCTGACTGAGATGCACGAACGGGCTGTCGATTTTTCGGACGTACTCAAATCCGCCCAAGACAAAGGCTATGCGGAAGCCGACCCGACGTTTGATGTTGATGGTATTGATGCGGCGCAAAAACTCATTCTCCTGATCGCGCTTGCCTATCGGAGCAATATCTCATTGTCACAATTTCATGTTGAAGGGATCACAGGCATCACCCAAAAAGAGATCCAATATGCGCGCGAACTCGGTTATGTCATTAAACTGCTGGCTATTGCGAAGTTAAGTGATGGTAACCGTGTAGAGGCGCGCGTTCACCCGACACTCGTGCCGGAGCGGAGTCTGTTGGCAAACGTCGGCGGTGCATTCAATGCGGTCTGCGTCATCGGCGATGCGGTTGGTCCCACGCTTTTTTATGGACAGGGCGCGGGCGAGATGCCGACGGCGAGTGCTGTCGTTGCGGACATTATTGATGCGGGAAAATCCGTGCAACAAGGTGTAAGTGCCCCAATTTCGCGAGCATGGCTTGCGGGTGCACAAGCAGAAGTCGATGTCTCCCCGATTGACGATATAGAGACGCGTTACTACCTCCGTTTTGTCGTTGCTGATCGCCCTGGGGTGCTCGCGAAAATCGGCACCATTTTGGGGAACTGGCAGATTAGCATCGCCTCTGTCATCCAAAAAGATCCACACGGTATGGAGACTGTGTCACTTGTTATGCTGACACACAGCGCGCGGGAAAAGAATATGAAGGCTGCACTTACCGAGATTCATACACTTGAAGCCGTGAAGGGTGACACCCAACTCATTAGAATCGAAGAAGAGGTCGATTTTTAATTTTTAAAAACTAAGGACAGCCTGCGTGTTTACCCCCCTTGTATACAAGTACAAGGAAGCCTGAAGACTGTCTGATAATAGTTGAGGCGAAATTAAAGATGGAAGGCATAAGAGACACGTTAGTGTTCGACATGAAAGACCTTCGACACGAGGACTTCAAAGCATACGAAGCACTTGTGCCGCCTGGGCCGCTCGGTTTGAACTATGAGGAGGTAGAATTTCCTAACCCTCTGTCCTGTGTCGTCCGGTTGTTTCGCCAAGGCGACGATAATGTTTATGTGACAGCTGAGATTGAAACGAAAATTTTGGTAGAATGCGGACGTTGTATCACCCCGTTTGAGGTAGACATAGCAACAACGTTTGAACTGTTATTTTCTATCGGTAGTGAATCGTCAGAAGAGAGTGAAGCAGATGAGCGATACTATGACGGCGAAACCTTAGATGTTTCAGAAGATGTTCGGCAGGCACTTGTCCTTGAAATACCGGCGTGGCCGCTTTGTTCCGAAACATGCCAAGGTCTATGCCCAGAATGTGGCGCGGAACTCAATATCAGCAAGTGTTCCTGCGAACCAACAGACGAGGCACCAGCATCCACCTCTAATCCGTTTGCGGTTCTGTCAAAAATGCTCGAAAATAGTTGAGATTATAACAAATATATAGAATTGTGGAGATAAACTAAACTCACGACTATCAAGCCCACAAAGAATTTTAAGGAGATAACCGATGGCGCATCCGAAACGGAAAACGTCAAAATCGAAAAAAAGAATGCGGCGGAGCCATAACGCGCTCCACGATAAAGCGACAAGCGTCTGTTCATACTGCGGGGAAACGATCATTTCTCATCGTGTCTGCTCGGGGTGTGGACATTACAACGGACGACCTGTGCTAAAATCCACTGACGAGGCGTAGATAAGGCATCGGTGAGAAAAATCGGTGAGATTTCATGGCAAATCTTGACTTGCAAGTAGTCCTTTAACAACGCCCAAAACGCCAAGAGAGATATAATGACGCAACTTCGACATGCAACTATCACAGGAACAGGTTCTTACCTCCCTGAACGGGTTGTTACCAACTTTGATCTTGAGAAAACGGTGGATACGAGTGACGAATGGATTCGTCAACGCACAGGAATTACCGAACGACGTATCGCTGAAGACGATGTCGCTACATCAGATCTCTGTGTACATGCCGCACGCTGGGCAATTAAAAATGCGAATATCGACCCACTTGACATCGAGATGATTCTCGTTGCTACAGTGACCCCTGACACGTTTTTTCCATCAACAGCGTGCTATGTCCAAAAAGGCATCGGTGCGAAGCATGCCGCCGCGATGGATTTATCTGCTGCGTGTGCCGGTTTCCTTTATGGGTTGGATTTAGCCGATGGTATGATTAAATCTGGACGCTATAATACCATTCTTGTCATCGGTGGTGAAATTTTTAACAAAATCGTTGACTGGGAGGATAGAAGCACATGTGTTCTCTTTGGAGATGGGGCGGGTGCTGCTGTCGTCCAAGCCACGGATGAACCGAAAGGGATCCTTGCATCTTATATCGGGTCCGATGGCGATTATGCTGATATCGATCTTCTCGGTATCCCTGCAGGTGGATCCAGAATGCCGATCACTCCGGAAGTGATAGACCGAAAAAGAGACAAACTTCAGATGAACGGTCGCGAGGTCTTTAAACTCGGGGTGCGCCTTATGCCCGAAGCTGCGCAACGTGTATTACAAGCGGCGAATGTCAGTATTGAGGATATCGATCTATTGATTCCACATCAAGCGAATTTACGCATTATTGAGGCAGTCGGGGATAGGCTCGGTATGCCGCGAGAGAAGGTTTATATTAACGTTGATAAATACGGTAATACCTCCGCAGCAACGGTGATTATCGCTTTGGATGAGGCAATTCGGGAAGGGCGCGCAAAGCCGGGTGATCTGCTTCTGTTTGTAACTTTTGGCGCGGGTTTAACATGGGGAAGCACACTCCTACGGTTATAGCCGTCAGTCATCATTAGTCAACTGCTGAAAGCCGATAGCCATTCATCAGAAGAAAATGACACAACTCGCCTTTATTTTTCCAGGGCAAGGTTCACAACAGGTAGGCATGGGTGCGGAATTGGCACGAGCCTATCCAATTGCCAACACTGTTTTTCAGGAAGCCGATGCAGCCCTTGGACGTGCCTTGAGCCAACTCTGTTTTGAGGGACCGGAGGATGCTTTAAAACAGACCGAAAATACACAACTCGCTATTTTGACTTGCAGCGTTGCAACATTGCAAGTCCTAAAGGAATCCGGTATTACGCCAAACGCGGTCGCTGGGCATAGTTTAGGTGAGTATTCGGCACTTGTAGCTGCAGGCGTTCTCGAATTTGCTGATGCTCTGCGCTTGGTACACGTACGTGCGAGTCTGATGGCGGAAGCTGGAGAAACACAACAGGGTACTATGGCGGCAATCCTTGGAATGGAAATTGAGCAACTGCAACAGCTCTGTGACAGTGCCGAAGGAACCGTAAATATCGCCAACTACAACTGTCCCGGTCAATTAGTAATTTCTGGGGAAGTAGATGCTGTCAATCAGGTCGTCTCACTCGCCAAAGTTGAGATTGGTGAGCGCCGGTGTCGCCTTTTGCCAGTCAGCGGAGCATTTCATTCGCCATTGATGGCATCGGCACAACAACAATTCAAATCCGTGCTTGATACAATGAGGTTGCATCCACCCCAAGTTGACATTGTAATGAATGTAACCGGCGAGTTTGCAACGGATGCGGAGAACATTAGGGACCTGCTCTTTCAACAGATAACACAACCTGTACAGTGGGAAAAAACGCTACGGACTATTGAGAAAACTGGTATCACGCATTTCGTAGAGGTAGGACCGGGGAAAGTATTGTCCGGATTAGTAAAACGGACGCTTTCGGATAGCAGTACACTGACTATTGAAGACATTAAGACGCTGTCTCTTGCAGTAGATAAATACGGAAATAGTGGATAAGATGGCTGTGACAACAGAACAAAATGCTTTTAGAGAAGACCTATTGAGCGACAAAACGGCTATTGTTACAGGCGCGTCGCGTGGCATTGGTGCGGCGATTGCGCAGAGACTCTGCGAAGCCGGGGCAAATGTTGTACTTTGCTCGCGTTCTGCCGAGTCAGTCGCACAGATCGCCGATACACTACAGAGCAAAGGCTACACTACATATTCAATGGCTGCCAATATCTCTGAAAAGACGGATGTTGAAGCATTAATTGAAAAAACGATTGCTCAGTTTTCGCAAATCGATATTCTCGTGAACAATGCGGGGATTACCCGCGACATGTTGCTCATGCGCCTCAAAGATGAGGACTGGGAGGCTGTGTTACAGACAAATCTAACCGGCACGATGTATTGTACGCGTGCTGTTCTACGCCCGATGATACGCCAGAAAAGTGGACGCATTATCAATATTTCATCGGTCGTTGGACTTGTAGGAAACGCGGGACAAGCGAATTACGCCGCCGCGAAAGCAGGCATCATCGGTTTCACAAAGGCTACAGCAAAAGAGGTTGGTGGGCGCGGTATTACCGTAAACGCTATCGCGCCTGGTTTTATCACAACAGACATGACGGCACAAATCCCGGAAGAGAATCAGAAACAACTGCTTGAACTCATCCCGCTACGGGAGTTTGGGCATCCAGAAGATGTGGCAGACGCTGTCTGTTTTTTAGCATCGGATGCTGCACGTTATATCACCGGCCAAACACTTCAGGTTGACGGTGGCATGGTAATGTAATTCAGAAGTTGTCAGTTAACAGTCACAAAAGGATTGTTGTTTCCTCCAAAGCCTCTTTCAACTGACAACTGACAACTGTAAACTTTAAAAATTTAAAAAGGAGATTAGAAAAACGCTTATGGCAACAAATCAAGAACGCCTTATCGAAATTATCGCCAAACAACTCGGTGTTGACGAAGATAATGTTACCCCAGATGCCTCCTTCATGGAAGATTTGGGTGCCGATTCACTCGATACCGTTGAATTGGTCATGGCACTTGAAGAGGAGTTCGATATCGAAATTCCTGATAGTGATGCGGAAAAGATTCAGACAGTTCAAGATGCCTTGAATTACCTTGACGAAAACGTGTAGATTTTAGTTATCAGTTATCAGTTGTCAGTTTTCAGTTAAGAGACTTTGACGTAACAATTCACACTACCCTGGAGTACTCCAAAGTGGGGTAGATTGTTGCCGAGAACCTCTGACCGCTAACCGTTCTCACTGCGAAGCATGATAACTGATAACCCTTAAAAAAAGGATCGGTCTCGTGGAGCGTGTAGTTATTACAGGAATCGGGGTTGTCAATGCAATTGGTAACACGAAAGAAGAATATTGGGATGCGCTTGCCAGCGGTAAAAACGGAATCGGACCTTTAACGTATTTTGATGCCTCGGAGCATCGCACCCAAATCGCCGGAGAGGTAAAGGATTTCCAGGCGGAACAGTACATGGATCGCCGCGCGGCATCAAGGCTACCGCTGTTTATTCAGTATGCGCTTGCTGCTGCCATCATGGCGCACGAGGATGCCGGTTTGGACCTTGACCAAGTTGATCCGTATCGTGCTGGGGTTCAAATTGGTTCTGGTATTGGGGGTATCGGTGTCCTTGAAGATAACGCAAAAATCCTTGCCGAAAAGGGTGCCAAACGCGTGAGTCCATTCCTTGTGCCGTACATGATCATTAACATGGCGGCGGGTCAGATTTCAATCCATTTTAACCTCAAGGGTCCCAATTCTACGTCCGTCACTGCGTGTGCGAGTGCGAACCATTCTATGGGGGATTCGTTTCATATCATTCAGCTGGGTAAGGCGGATGTGATGTTTACGGGTGGTACAGAATCGGCGATTACGCCGTTAGCTTTTGCTGGGTTCTGTTCAATGCGGGCGATGTCGGCGCGCAACCATGAACCTGAACGCGCCTCGCGTCCGTTCACGAAAGACCGAGATGGCTTTGTCATGGGTGACGGTGCGGGTGTATTAATCCTTGAATCGCTATCACATGCGAAAAAGCGAGGTGCCCATATCTACGCAGAGATAGTTGGCTTTGGAATGACTTCGGACGCTCACGATATGGTAAGCCCTCCCGACAATGGTGAGGGTGCGGCGAAAGCAATGGAATTCGCACTTCAAGATGCCCAACTGCCATTAGATGCTGTCGATTATATCAATGCACACGGTACCTCTACACCGATTGGCGATATCGCTGAAACGAATGCTATTAAATCGCTGTTCGGTGAACAAGCGTATAAAATTCCGGTTAGTTCTACGAAATCGATGGTGGGGCATCTGCTTGGTGCAGCGGGCGCTGTAGAACTCATCGCTTGCTTAGGTGCGATGGAGAAGGGCTATCTGCCGCCGACTATCAACTACGATATACCAGATGAGGCTTGCGATTTGGATTACGTCCCGAATGAGAGTCGTGATGCCAACATTTCGGTCGCGCTCTCCAATGCCTTCGGCTTCGGTGGCCACAACACTTCTATTGCCCTCCGTAAGTTCACAGGTTAGTATCCTCGACTGTCTGGACACGCTGCGGAGACTCTATGCACTTAGTCTATATTGGCTTCGGAAGCAACATCGGCGATCGACTGAGGCATATCCAGAATTCTATTCACGCCTTATCTAAAGTGGAGGAAATCACTTTACGAAAGATTTCCTCCGTTTACAAGACAGACCCCGTTGGCTACGCAGCGCAGGCAGAGTTCTTGAACGGTGTTGCTGCCCTCCAGACCTCCCTTTCTCCCCTTTCCTTGCTACACACCTTAAAAGATATCGAAACTGAAGTTGGTAGACAACACCGTATCCGCTGGGGTCCGAGAGAAATCGACTTGGATATATTAATCTACGGAGATATGTGTCTCCAGACAGAGAAACTCGTCATCCCGCACCCAGAGATGCATCGTCGCCGTTTCGTGTTGGCTCCGTTAGCTGAAATCGCACCAAACCTTGTGCATCCTGTTTTAAAAGAGACCATTCAAACTTTGCTTGCGCGTCTTGATGATGATAAGTCTGCCTTGAAAGCCGAATGCCGCTGTTTCTTATAGACGTTTACTCCGCAATCTGATATAATTTTTCCAACCCCTAAAGGAGCGTAGAAAAATGAGATGGTTTGAGACTCGCGGTCCGGTCTATCCTGAGGATAACTATGTCGTCGCGCGTCCAGATGAGCTTGCGGATTTTATCAAGCGAATAGAAAGAGGCAGGTACATTGTACTCTTCGCGCCGCGCCAGACAGGCAAGACGACGTTCTTCCAAAATGCCCTCGACTCACTTGAAACCGAAGGCAGCCCCTATTTCCCAATACAACTTAATTTTGAGGGGTACGTAGACAGTGATGCCGATGCTTTTTATACGTCTCTTTGCAAAGAAATTTGTAAGGAAATTAAAAGTGTCTTCCAGAAACGCGGGCAGAGTCCTTCTGATGCGCTCAATAGATTTTTGGCGAACGCGCAGATAACGGAACCTATTTCGATGCGTGAGTTTTTTGAAGATCTTGGAGGTTTGCTGGAAAACCAGCGGTTTGTCGTGATTATTGACGAATTTGATAGCATTCCACGGGATGCTATTAGAGGGTTTCTGCATTCGCTGCGTCAAATTTACCTCTCCAGGCGGACTCGGTGTCCACACAGCCTCGGCATCATTGGTGTCAAGGACATCACACAACTCAACTACGATCGCTCCATTTCTCCGTTTAATATACAAGACGAATTCAAATTGCCCAATTTCACCCTGGAGCAGGTGGAAGAACTTTTTTTGCAATATACTGATGAAGTTGGGCAACCCATCACCTCTGAAACGATAGCAGCTATTCACAAACAGACTGCTGGACAACCGGTGCTTGTCAATCGATTCGCGCAAATTCTTACCGAAGAAATGGACATCCCGAAAAGCGAACCGATTACAAGGAAACACTTTTCAGAAGCACATATCCAACTCCTGCGCGAGGGACACACGAACATTGATCATCTGATAACCAATATCCATAAGGATCAGCGGTTTGAAACACTCCTGATGAAAATCGCCTCCTACGATGAAGGTGTAAGATTTAGCCTTTACAATGAACACATCAGTGAACTTGCGACTTACGGTGTTATTGCTGAAGGTGCTGACGGTATGTGTGAAATTATCAATCCAATTTATCACTATTGCATCATGGACGCATTCAAACCGATAGTGAACGGACTGGAGCAGGAATATTTACCAGATGACACTCGCGCAGGATTTGAGGATTATCTTACATCGGATGGACAGATTCAGATGGCAGCACTCCTTGATAACTTCCGCGACTTTATCGCACGCGTAGGTTTCAGAATTCTACAAGTTCCGGATACGCCACGAGAATATGTCGGACAGCATCTGCTCTTTGCCTATCTTGAACAGTTTGTCCAAATTGTAGGCGGGTCTATGTATCTTGAGGTGCAAACAGGGCACGGTAGAACGGATATTCTAATTCTCCACAGAAACCGAAAATACATCGTTGAAACAAAAATCTGGGGTGGGGATATCCGTTATCAGGCAGGTAAAGCGCAACTCGCCGCGTACGTTAAATTGGAGGGTGCCGAAGCAGGATACTACGTTGTGTTTGACCATCGCAACACGCCGGAACCGCGCGTGGAGACAGAAACACTGGACGGATTGACAATTCGGAGTTATGTGATTCCTGTGATGCAGGAACGCCCTTCACACTGATGTTCTATATTCTGTCTCTCAAGAAATTATTCCTCTGCTACGGCAAGTAGTTTGTTGGATCCACCCTCAAACAGATAGCGTTTGCCATCCAAGAAACCGACGACATCGGCACGTTCTTCGGGACCGTCTAAGCCCATTAACTGCCAACCTTCCGGTATACTCGTGTAGGCATTAGCCTCTTCATCGACTAAGAACAAGAAATTTGTATTTCCTTCACTCTCTTTTGGACTGAAGACTTGGAACTCGTGTAGGGTGTCATCACTCTCTCGGATGCGAAAGCGGGCTTTATCTCGAAGACATTCTACTTTTTCCATTGCCTGCACTTTTTGACTGGTTTTCGGATGATGATACGCCCAATGGTATTCCCAATGTAATCGAAAAATTTTCGCGAATTTCCACCAATATTGGATAGATCTCATAATTCCTCTCCTTATTGTACTGTCCATTCAATGAAACAACAACTGTTTTTTCTATAGAGTCCCCAAAGATGGAAAAGGATAGCGAAAAGTTTTACATGCGTTATAAATAGACTTCGGCAGCAATGCCTACACATCCAGAGCCATTCAGTTTTAAGAAATTATAGAGTTTCTCGTCCTTTTTTCAGGATCCGGTGCGGTTCCTTAGAAGAAATCCGCAGAAATACCCAAGCAATCCGCAGAAACACCCCAGCAAAAACACCCCCAGCAAAAACACCGCACCTACCGGGCCTGGAGGGTCCAAAATTGGACGAAAAACCGAAAACTGAATGACTCTGCTACACATCTGAAAAACTTGCAATTTTGCCTTAGGTGTGGTATAATTTTCTAACGAATTAGTATCAAGAACACCATAATCAGACGTGCTATAAATACCAAGGGAATCTTACTGAAGAATCATCTGAAAATATGAATATCCATGAATACCAAGCCAAAGAAATTTTAGAATCTCACGGTGTTAGGACGCTACCCGGTACAGTTGCTGAAACTCCAGAAGAGGCAGAAACCGTTGCGCGTTCTCTTAATTGTAGTAGATACGTTGTCAAGGCACAAATTCATGCGGGTGGGCGCGGGAAAGGCGGCGGCATCAAAGTCGCAAACTCACTCGCTGAAGTTAAACAGCAGGCTGAAACACTCCTCGGTATGCAACTCGTGACACCGCAGACCGGTCCGGAAGGGAAACGTGTCCATAAAGTGCTTATCGCTGCAGCTGTCCAAATAGAGAAAGAGTACTATCTTGCTATACTGCTTGACCGTGAAACCTCACAGCTCACCTTAATCGGTAGCGAAGAGGGCGGTGTCAACATTGAGGAGGTTGCAGCGCAAACTCCTGAAAAGATTATTAGAACGCAAATTGACCCTGCTTTCGGTTTAACCGAATTTCAAGCGCGGGAGTTCGCATACAAACTGATTACCGACACAAGTTACCGTCCGGTTCTTCCAAATGCTACAAAACTGATTTTATCGCTTTACAACGCCTTTATCGGATGCGACTGTTCATTGGTAGAGATTAACCCGTTGGCAATCGTGGCAACAGATGATGAATTAGACATCGTTGCGCTCGATTCTAAGGTAAACCTCGACGATAACTCACTCTGGCGACATCCTGACATAGCCGAAATGCGTGATCCACACGAAGAAGATCCAAGTGAATTAGAGGCGAGCGAATCTGGCTTGAGTTACATCCGGCTTGACGGGGACATCGGTTGTATGGTGAATGGTGCGGGATTAGCGATGGCAACAATGGACATTATTAAACAGAATGGCGGCGAACCTGCGAACTTCCTTGATGTCGGTGGTGGTGCCTCCGTGGAGGCGGTCGCGCACGCCTTCCGCCTTATCCTTGCAGATGAAAATGTGAAGGCTGTTCTTGTCAATATCTTTGGTGGCATTATGAAATGCGATACCATCGCGAATGGCATTGTTGCAGCGGCGAAACAGGTTGCACTCAACGTCCCGCTTGTGGTCCGATTAGAAGGAACAAACGTAGAACTTGGAAAACAAATTATTGCGGAATCCGATCTGAACGTCCAACAAGCGGAAGGACTCTCTGAGGCGGCACAGCTTGCAGTGGCAGCGGCGAATTCTGGATAAAGATACCATAATTGGCAATATGATCATCCGAATTGACTCAAAAACCCGTTTCGGTTCTCACTGCGAAGCAGGACGAAACGGAGCGGAGAGGCCCATGTGTAAAAATGCTTGAATTAAAGGATATAGATGTTACCGGAAAACGTGTTCTCGTACGGGTGGATTTTAACGTCCCGATGAAAGACGAGAAGATTACAGATGAAACCCGTATCACCACTGCTTTGCCGACGCTCTTAACACTGATCAACGCAGATGCCAAAACCATCTTGGTAACACACTTAGGTAGACCGGAAGTAGGTTCGGTAGTTGACAGGGAAACGCTTTCTACCGAACCGATCGCTGTCGCTTTGAGTCGCAAACTCGGTACGCGCGTTGTACACGTCAACGATTGCGTTGGTGAATCGGTAGAAAGTGCTGTCGCGGAATTAAATAACGGTGATGTACTACTCCTTGAAAACGTCCGCTTTTACGCTGAAGAGACAGAAAACGACGCGGCGTTTGCTCAACAACTCGCTTCGCTTGCAGATGTCTATGTCAATGATGCTTTCGGCACCGCGCACCGCGCACACGCTTCAACCGAGGGCGTAACGCACTACCTTAATCCGTGTGTCGCGGGCCTCCTGATGGCACGCGAAATCTATTATCTCAGCACGAGCCTTGAAAACCCGGCACGTCCGTATGTTGCTATTCTTGGCGGTGCGAAAATATCCGATAAGATCACATTGATTGAGACGCTTCTTGAACAAGTAGATAAACTCCTCATTGGCGGTGGTATGGCGTATACATTTCTGTCGGCGATGGGATTAGGTATCGGCAATTCGCTTGTCGAAACCGAGAAACTTGATGTTGCAAAATCGTTGGTTGAAAGGTCAGACTTTGCGGAGGCTGTTTTACTACCGGTGGACCACGTTGTGGGACGAGATTTTGACCCCGAGACGGAGTCTCAGATTGTCGCCAAGAGGTATGTTCCTGATGGATGGCAGGGATTAGACATAGGTCCTGAGACCGTATCCATGTTTGGAGAACAGATCGCAGCGGCGAAAACAGTCGTGTGGAATGGTCCCTTGGGGGTCTATGAATTCGAGAAGTTTGCCCAAGGCACGATCGCAGTGGCGAAACAGATTGCAGATTCGGAATCGGTGAGTATCATCGGTGGTGGCGATTGTGTCGCAGCGATACAACAAGCCGGTGTCGCAGATCGGATGACGCATATCTCAACGGGCGGCGGTGCTTCATTAGAGTTTTTGGAAGGAAAAGCACTCCCCGGTATCGTTGCTTTAACAGATTCTTAGTGTATCACAGTTGTTAGAAACTATTCATCATCCAGAGGCAACTTGTTTATAGACATAGCACTCCTACGGAGTGCGGTCGCTTAAATATGCTTTTTCTATAGACATTTCACCCTACGGGGTGAGGAAAGTGTGAAAAATCTCCTTGAACCTTCAAAACGTGTTAGTAACAACTTAGGTTAGAATTAACCGAAAACCATTGCGAAACGTAGTGGAGCAATGTCCAGAGGCCGATAATAAAAAATGTTTGATAAAATAGTTCCCCGTAGTGAAGACTACGCAAAATGGTATACCCAAGTCATCCGTCAGGCAGAGATGGCAGATTACACGCCTGTGCGCGGCTGTATGGTCGTGCGTCCTTATGGCTATGCGCTCTGGGAGAACGTCAAAGAACAGTTGGATATCCGTTTCAAGGAGACAGGGCACCAAAATGCCGCTTTCCCACTTTTCATTCCGATGAGTTTCATTGAGAAAGAGGCGGAACACGTTGAAGGTTTCAAACCGGAACTCGCTATTGTCACACACGGTGGTGGGGAAAAGTTGGAGGAGCCGCTTGCGGTGCGTCCGACATCTGAAACCATTATCGGCTATATGTATAGCCAGTGGATTCAGTCTTACCGCGACCTACCTGTGCTTATCAATCAGTGGGCAAACGTAGTCCGTTGGGAGCGGCGAACCCGCCTTTTCCTGAGAACGATGGAATTCTACTGGCAGGAAGGGCATACCGCACACGCCACACACGCGGAAGCAGAAGAGGAAACGCTCCGCATTCTGGATATTTACACCGATTTCGCAGTCAACGAAGCCGCGATACCTGTTATTCCGGGACGCAAGAGCGAAAGCGAGAAGTTTCCCGGCGCGCTGACCTCTTATACCATCGAAGCGATGATGGGTGATAAACGCGCCCTCCAAGCCGGTACATCACACGATCTCGGACAGAACTTTTCCAAAGCCTTTGATATTCAATATCTCGATGCCAACCAGAAACAGCAACATTGCTGGACAACGAGTTGGGGGGTAAGCACTCGAATAATCGGCGCGATTATTATGACGCATGGGGATGACCAAGGGTTAGTCTTACCGCCGAGACTCGCGCCTACGCAACTTGTTATCGTGCCGATTGTTCCGAAAAACAGAGAGGATGACAAGCAGGCAGTTATGCAAGCCGTTGATGGTATCTGTGAAACCTTGGGCAGCGTCCGTCACCACGTTGATGATAGGTTCGAGTATTCACCCGGATGGCGGTTCAACGAATGGGAACTTAAAGGCGTGCCGCTGCGCATTGAGATTGGTCCGCGTGATCTGAGCAACCAGCAGGTCGTTTTGGCACGGCGTGATATACCCGGTAAGGATGGCAAGACGTTTGTTCCGATTGACAACGTTGCGGAGACGGTAACACAGCTGCTTGACACCATTCAAGCGGATATGCTGAGACGAGCGACAGAGTTCCGCGATGCGAATACCTCCGAAGCTGCTACCTACGATGCTTTCAAGGGGGTCGTTGAGAACGGATTTGTGCGCGCACGTTGGTGTGGTGACGCAGCATGTGAAGATCAAGCCAGAGAGGAGACACAGGCAACTATCCGATGCATCCCGTTGGAACAACCCGGTGGAGACGGTGAATGTATTGTCTGCGGTAAACCTGCAGGAGAGATCGCAGTCTTTGCTCGGGCGTACTAAATTAGTCATCCAACCAACACCCCTAAAAAATATGAGTATACTTGTTAACAAAAATACAAAAGTGATTGTTCAAGGCATCACAGGTCGTTCGGGACGTTTTCATACGGAGCAGTGCGCGGCTTACGGCACGCAAATTGTCGCTGGTGCGGTTCCCGGTAGAGGTGGGTCTGATGTAAATGGCATCCCCGTATATGACACTGTAGCGGAAGGTGTCACAGCGACAGGCGCGGATACTTCGTTGATTTTCGTTCCCGCACGCTTCAATGCAGCCGATTCAGTAATGGAGGCAGCAGAAGCAGGAGTCGAGTTGGTTGTCTGTATCTCCGAACATATCCCTGTCCTTGACATGGTGAAAGCGAAAGCGTTCCTGAAAGGGAAACCGACGCGGTTAATCGGTCCGAACTGTCCCGGGGTGATTACACCCGGCGAATGTAAAATCGGGGTGATGCCTGAGTTTGCCTATACCCCTGGCAATGTCGGCATCGTGTCCCGAAGTGGGACTTTAACATACGAAGCTGCCTATCAACTGAAACGACTTGGCATCGGTCAATCCACCTGTGTCGGTATCGGTGGTGATCCGGTAATTGGGACAAACTTTGTTGACGTCCTCAAACTCTTTGAAGCAGATGACGATACACATGCTGTCGTTTTAATCGGTGAAATCGGTGGAACGGCTGAGGAAACGGCAGCACAGTTCGTGAAGGACGAAATGACGAAACCTGTCGTAGGATTTATTGCTGGACAGACCGCGCCACCGGGTAAACGGATGGGACACGCGGGTGCGATTATCTCTGGTGGACAAGGCACCGCTGCGGACAAAATTCAGGCACTCAAAGATGCAGGAATTACCGTTGCGGATAGCCTCGCCACTATTGGAGAAACCGTTGCGGAGGTCTTGGCTTAAAGCGGAGGCAAGATAGGAAAGTGAAGAAAGACATCGCTTACCTTCACACCAAAAAACAGCAGCAGCAACCGATCACTGTGCTGACCTGTTACGATTACCCTACCGCTTGCTTGCAAGACGAGGCGGGGATCGATATTGTCTTTGTTGGGGATAGCGTCGGCACGAACATCCTCGGTTATAAAAGCGAGACGGAGGTGACGATGGCGGATATGCGTCATCATCTCAAAGCGGTGCGCCGCGGTGTAACAGATGCCTACCTCCTCGTTGATATGCCTTACGCCGCCGATCGCGATGCCGAACAAGCCGTTCCCAACGCGAAACTTTTTTTATCTGATGGGGCAGACGGTGTTAAACTGGAAGGGGGTATCGAAAAGGTTCCAATTGTTAAAGCACTCTCCGAACAAGGTATAGAGACCTGCGCGCATATTGGTCATAACCCACAAATCCATGGCACCAAAGCAGCAACACACGGCAGAACCTTTGCCAAAGCGAAACGACTCATCGAAGCAGCATCAGCACTTGCCGACGCGGGTGCGAAACTCATTGTCCTTGAGAAAATCACAGAAGAAGTCAGCCAAATCATCACGGAGACCGTTGATATTCCGACCATTGGTATTGGGGCAGGACGATTCTGTGATGGGCAAGTGTTGGTTATCAACGATATATTAGGCATCGGTCCACCCTTCAAACACGCCAAACGCTATCAGGATTACAATCAACTAACTTTTGAAGCGATCTGTCGGTATCGCGAAGAGGTAGCGAACCGGACATTCCCGACAGATGCGAACGCCTCACACATCCCACCAGATAAGCTTGAGCGAGTCCAGAAGTGGCTAAAGTCAGAGCGTTGACAGGTCTCTGCTTATTTTTTACAGATCCGCACCTTTGAGAACTTCCTTCCAATCCCACAGAAGGATTGTGCCATCATCCGCTGCACTAACGAGTGTTTTACCATCAGGTGAAAATGAAAACACAGTCGGTGAGCCGGTGTGTCCATCAAGTGTGTTGAGAGCCTTACCGGTGGTTACATCTCGTAATTGAATTCCACCGTCAATAAGACTGAGGATAAGCACGGTATTATCTGGTGAAAACACCAATCCATCCCAAAACAGATCCGGTTCAGAAGAAATTTTCTTAAAGTGAGGTATTTTCGGACTCCCCAACAGATGAATCTGTCTCATATACATAACAGCGAGTAAGGAACCATCTGAAGAGAATGTCAAATTCATAAGGGCACCAGATTTCGGCGGCTTCTTATCAAAGAAGGATGTTAAGTGAACCCCCGTTTTAGCATCCCACATCTGAACTTTTCCGTCGCTTGTGCCCGCTACAAATTTATTACCGTCCGGAGAGAAGGCAGCAGCCTCGATCCATGCAGCTTTATTTGAGAAACGGATATCAAGAATTTTATCTGTTTCTGTATTCCACAAGCGAATTTTACCGTAGGTACCCGTGTGAACACTGAACACTGCCGTTTTGCTATCTGGAGAAAAAGTTAGATGTCCCGGACCATTTTCATTACCGGACGTCAGACTGGTCAATTCACGTCCGGTGGTGACATCAATCAAGCGAATTCGTGACGTTACTCCCATAGGTTCATTCGGAGTGTTTAGTATACCGTTGCTGGCAAGTTTTGTCCCATCGGGAGAAAGTCTCAATGGGTTGGCTTCTAACGCGTACCTCGTATTTTCAAAAGCAGTTTTCGTCCGGTGTGTGGTTCTTTGTGATGTCTCCAAATCCCATAATGTGATTATTCCGCTATAATCAACACTTGCGAGCGTGGAACTCCCATTCATGAAACTTATTGTTTCCACTTGATGGGTGTGTTCTGTAATGTTTGGCGGTAACTGATCTCCTGTATTGATATTCCAATACAAGACAGTCCCGTCTTCACTTGTGCTTGCGAGTATGGAGCCGTCTGGTGAAAACGCTAAATAGTCGACAAGACCGATATGTCCTCTAAAAGTTGTGATCAATTCACCGGTGGTAATATCCCATAATTTCACATTCTGACCTTCTCCACAGGCGAGGATTTTTCCATCCGGAGAGAATAACAGGACATTTGGACCATCAACGAGCTCCTGAGTGGATCGCAACAGTGCTCCACTGAGCGATTGTTTTTGGAGGAGGATAGGTTCATTGTTGCCTGTCGCATCCCATAAACGTACAGTTCTATCTTTTTTTCCACTGGCGAGGTGCGTGCCGTCGGGTGAAAATGCCAAGGATATAATACGGTTAAATTCTATTCCTGTAACACCTTCTGCTTGAAGCTTTTCTGCTGGTCCTGTGAGTGTAGCCACCTTTTTACCAGACTTTGCGTTCCACAACTGAAGTATTCCACTATTTTCTGCTATTGCCAATTTGTCGTGTGTAAGCGCGTAGACTGCGCGGGGATGTGAATCCAGTCGATTTTCAATCTTCTTAACATTACGCTTTCCGGTATCTGTATCCATCCAACAGATCGTGTCTCCTGATTCATTCAGAACGACAAATGTTTTGTTGTCTTTAGAAAACCACAACACAGATGCGGCAGGCAGTGAATCGTGTGGCGTAACTTTTCGACCTGTCGCTACCTCCCACACTGTAGTGGCATCATCTCCACCATTGACAAGGAAACGACCATCGGGTGAAAATGCCAAGGCTCTGCACATTCCCGGGAATAGCGATATCTCCTCACCAGTGCTTACATCGTACAACCACACACCTATACCACCCCCAACAGCGAGTTGTGTGCCATCCGGTGAAAACTGAATTGCATTAATCCAACCTTTTCCCAAACGCTTTTTCGCCTTTTCAGGCAATTCCCATTGTGTATAATCTGTCATGATTTCGTCTCCTTGTGCCGCTGTGATTGCTGCAGGCGCGTCATTCGGTTGTTGTTGTGGGTGATTCCGCTTATTAAGCGCGTTGACACTTCCTATCTGCTTTCGCACATCCGGTTTGGATTCAAGGTTGGCGACTATAGGCGCGTCAATAATCTCAACCGTCATTTCTGTGGTGGCATCGAAACTATAAGGTTCCTGAAAACGCGTCAGGTATTGGTGATTTCCGAAACCGAACATGAGCAACATAACTGTTAGTGTGGAAGCAGCGACTGCCCACGGCACAAATGGCTTACCGCCGGAGGGTGCAGCAGGTTTAATACGCGAAATCTCACGCATGACATTCTCGGTGAGGTTCGGTGAGATTTGGAAGTTGTCTAACGCCTCTCGAATCATCGGTTCATCTTTCTTTAAACGCTGCTGTGCGCGGCGGAGACGACTCTTAACCGTATTTGCCGATACCCCTAAGAAGGCGCCGATCTCTGTGGATGACATCTCTCCGAAGTAGTGTAGGGTTATGATCGTGCGTTCACTCTCCGGTAGTTTTGCGAGTAACTTTTTGACAACATGGCGTTGTGCTTGTCCAGATATACGCTCGTTTTCTTCGACAACAAATTCAGAGTACGCTGCTTTTTCTAACTGATCCTTGTCTTCCTGCTCCAGATGTTCCAACGAATGTGTCGGCAATCGCTTTTTACGCAGCCATGAGCTGCAGAGGTTCGCTGCAATCACATAAAGCCAACTCACAAAACGTTGAGGCTCCTTCAGCGTTGCCAATCGCTTGTATGCTTTCAGGAAGGTATCCTGTGTAATCTCTTCAGCGATATGAAAATCTCCGATTTTCCGCCATGCAAGTGCGTGCACCTGTTTTTGATATTTTCTCACGAGCAGAGAAAAAGCGTCATCGTCACCTCTAAGGACACGGTGAATAAGCTTAACATCTTCGTTTTTCATTCAAGCACCTCCGGAAAAAATGGTTGCATCACTCAGGGTTCATTAATTGTGACGCTACTTAGGAGAGCAACAGGTGCATAATTCTGCAAATATAGAAGTGTGTGTGGATAAAAGCGTTAGAGATTTATTTTTCTACCTTTATACCTTCAAGGACTTCCTCCCAATCCCAGAGAAGGATTGTGCCATCTGCGCCTGTACTGACAATCGTCTTGCCATCGGGAGAGAATTTCAACGTCTCCACACGCGCTGTATGTCCGGTGAGCGTGGTGAGCTTGTTACCGGTTGTAACATCCCATAACTGGATCCCGCCACTTGCCTCTCCATTCACAAGCACGCCATTATCCGGCGAAAATACCAATACGTTGGAATTATGAGGTATTTCTTTCTTCAGGTCAATATATTTCTCACTTTTGAACAGTCGAATTCGCTGAATACTTCCCACGGCAAGTAATGTCCCATCTGGCGAGAATGTCAATGCTGAAATTAATTCCTCAATATTATTTGCGAACTCATCCAAGTTCTGTCCGTCAAGAAGGGTAACTAATGCAGCACCTGTTTCCGTATTCCATACTTGAACTTTTCCAGTCGCAGTAGCGCTGACAAGTTCGTTTCTAACCGGCGAGAATGCCAATGCGCTGATTTCAGGGTGATAGGATAATCCGGGATGATCTTTCGGATTGAAGAAGGAAATGTCGAGTGTGTGCCCTGTTTCTGTATGCCACAAATGGATCTTATCCGGACCGCTGAAGGCTAACATTTTTCCATCGGGTGAAAATGTTGGATTTGAGGGATAATGTGTCTCTTTTGAAGTTACCTCATGCCCGGTGCGGGTGTCAGTTAAACGGATCAAGTTATCAGATGTTCTTGAGGTAAGAACGGCACTCCCTGCTTTGAAGATCATGTTCGCACGTTTTACACCGATACTGGCGAGCCTCGTGCCATCTGGTGAAAACACCAAGCTCTCGAACCAATCCCGATGTTCTCCGGTCTGAAGGGTTGGATTTTGTGGTGTTTTTAAATCCCAAAAGGTAATTATACCGTTAGATGCCGCGCTAATAAGCGTCGAATTCTCTCTCAAGAAAGTAACCGCCTTTATCCACTGTGAATGTCCGTTGATACGCGTCGCAAGCGATTTGCCTGTCTTAGTATCCCAAAACCGTACGGTGCCGTCTGCGCTTGCACTTGCGAGACTACTACCGTCGGGTGAAAACGTTAGGGCAGTAATGCCGTTAATATGTCCCGTGAGTGCCGCGAGTAGTTTACCTGTGGTGGTATCCGACAAAAGCACGGTTTTATCGGTGCTTCCGCTTGCAAGCATTTTTCCGTCCGGCGAAAATGCTAACACATTTACCCAACCTTCGTGGTACTGATGGAGAATGGTCGGTTCATCGTTGCTGGTGGCATTCCATAATCGCACCGTTGTGTCTCCACCGCCACTGGCGAGCTGGGTTCCATCGGGCGAAAATGCCAAGGCTAAGACAAGTCCCTCGGAGAAGGCACGTTCTTCAGAATGAGCAGATAGTTCCGCATGTCCGCTGAGCGTGAATAATTTTTCACCGGTTATTGTATCCCACAACTCAATTCTTCCGTCCTTTCTCCCGACAGCAAATTTATCGTAAGTGAGTGCATCGGGGGCAGGGGTAAAGCTTGAAGATTGGTCTTTGATCTTCTTCACATTTCCTTTTCTGGTATCAATATCTAAATGATTAATTGAGTGCCCGTGGTTTTCCAAACTGATAAGCGTTTTGCCGTCCTCAGAGAACTGTAATACTGCGGCAGAGAACTGCCATACTGGGAGATCCACTTTCTGTCTGGTAGCTACTTCCCACAGCTGAAGCCCCTTTCCACGGTACTCATCGCCTCCATGGGCAAGGAATCGTCCATCTGGCGAAAATGCGAGGGATTGGCACTTACCGGGGAACATGGACATTTCTTTTCCTGTTTCCACATCGTAAAGCCACACCCCAATATTGCTGCCTACTGCAAGTTGGGTGCCGTCGGGTGAGAATTGAAGTACGTTGATTCCGCCTTTTCCTAACCGCGCTTTCGCCTTTTCAGGCAATTCCCATTGTGTCCAATCTTTCACGGTTTCCTCCGTTTGTGCCTCTGCAATTGCTGCAGGTGCATCGTTAGGTTGCTGTTCAGGGTTATTGCGCTGATCCACTGCGTTGGTCCTTCCTATTTGTGTCCGCACATCTATTTTTGATTCGAGGTTGGCGACTATAGGTGTGTCAATGATTTCAACCGTCGTCTCCGAAGTCGCATCCAAACTATAAGGTTTCTGAAAACGCGTCAAGTATTGGCGGCTGCCGAAACCGAGCATTAGCAACATGACTGCTAACGTGGACGCAGCAACAGCCCAGGGCACTAATGGTTTGCTACTGAATGGGGCATCAGGTTTGATCCGTGAAACCTCACGCATAATGGTTTCGGTAAGATTCGGTGAGATTTGGAAATTCTCTAAAGCCTTTCTTATCATGGGCTCTTCCTTTTTTAAACGCTGTTGGGCACGGCGCAGCCGACTCTTAATCGTATTTGCGGATACGCCTAAGAACGCGCCGATCTCTGTACACGACATCTCTGCGAAGTAGTGTAAGGTCATTACAGTACGTTCGCTCTCCTCAAGTTTCGCAAGTAGTTTTTTGACGACCTCGCGTTGGGATTCCACGGAGATGCGCTCGTTTTCTTCAACGACATATTCGGAGTACGATGCTTTTTGAGGTCGGGCACCACCTTTGTTTTTCAATAACTGCGCCCGAAAATGCTTTTTATGCAACCATGTGTTGCAGCGGTTTGCGGCAATCACATAGAGCCAACTTGCAAAACGTTGAGGCTTCTTCAGCGTTCGGAGTTTCTGATAGGCTTTCAGGAATGTATCCTGTGTAATCTCTTCGGCGATGTGAAAATCCCCGATTTTTCGCCACGCGAGTGCGTGCACCTGTTTTTGATATTTTTTCACAAGTGCTGAGAAGGCATTCTCATCGCCGTTGAGAACACGATGAATTAATTGTGTATCACTATTTTTCATGGATCACCTCCGATTTCACCTTATAGTGACACCACGGAACGGTGAAACGGGTGCATAATTCTACAAAAATAGGCGTGTGTTCGGATAAAACAGACAAGTCTCCTTATATCGTAAAGATTTAAGGAGACCTGAAATGCAAGGGCGGCATCTTTTCCGCCTGTCCATAGGAAGCGGATATTTTTGATGAATCATCGGTTACTTTGATCGTAAATTTTCTAAAATCTCATCCATTTCGCGGCTCTCAACCTCAAGTTCACGAATTGTAGCATCAAGTTCACGAATTGTAGCATCATACTCAACTCTCGACTCCGCTGCTCGTCTTTCAGCTTCCTTCATTTCTTCCAACAATTTTGTAGCATCTTCTGAGTAAGGCGCGAGATTTTCAAGGGCTTCCCTGCGTTGTCTGCGTGCCTCTTTAAGTGTCTCAAGTTCGTCACGATTGTAGAGACTTAGTGTCCTGTTGAGTGATTCTAATGCTGCTTGCTGATCAAACTTTTTAAGTGCTTCCAAAGTTTCTTCTTGTGAGGACATTATCTGGTCAAGATTTAGCGTTTTGTTGAATGCTTCAAGTGCTGCTTGGTAATCTGCCTCTGCTGCGATGTATTTTTCAAATGCTTCGGCAGCTGCTGGATCGTCAACTGAAATATCCTCTTGCAGCACGAGTTTGTTAGCACCCGCTCCTTCGTCCCAGTCCTGGTTGCTATCCATTTTTTTAGGTGTTGAAGCACTATCTATACCTTCAACCTCTATATTTGTATTCTCTTCGCGAGGTTCTTGTATAGAGTCGGAAGGCACTGGTTTTACGGATAAGCCCTTTGGTGGTAGGGGGGTACTCTTATATATTTTCTTTGGTTCAGCCTCCAATATTTTCTGAGCGGGACGGTGATGCCCGAAATACCAAAGCGCGGTCGCACCTATCAAGAAAAGAACAAAATAGATTGGCATGAGATACCTTTTCATTTCCAGACTCCTTAGAAGAGTGAACAGGCTAACAGCCTATTCTACAGAAAATTGTCCAAACGATAGTAAGAATTAGTATACATTTCTCTTTAAGATAAATCAAGGAAAAGGGATGAGAAAATCTATCTTCACTCAAACTTTCATGCGTACAGAAATGATCAAAATCAGACTGCTAAATCGCCTGTTTGTAGGTGAGATAATAATACTCATCTGCATCAACGACGCGTGTGCCTTCTAATTGTACAGGTTCTTTGAAGAACGGCGCATCTAACACCCATGTGTGGTATTCACCCTGTTCACCGCATGCGTCAATTGGGAGCTGCTTCAATTCTGAAATGAGTTCGGCATCGAAATACCTACCAGCAATAGTCGGTTGAAAGTGTTTTTTGTAAGCGAGGGAACAGATGACTTTAAATTTGTTGGAGATGAGAGTATCCAATATCGCATGCCGATCCAATTCCCACAACGGTTTGTAGACTTCCACCAAGCCCGAAGCGACTTCCTCTATCCAATTTGGCATTCCGTCCACCGTAGAAATATCGCCCGTAATTAGTATCTCAATTCCGGTGTCTCTAATCGCCTCAATTTGTTGGCAGTAACTCTGTTTATAGGGTTCGGAGATTGGCACGAATTCAATTGGCATCCTGATCTTTTGCGCTTGTAGTTCCATGAGTTGCGTCGGGTGTGCAAAGAATTGTCTGCCATCTGAGGGAACAAAACAGATAAGTCTCCTTATATCATAAAGATTTAAGGAGACTTGAAGCGCAAGCGCGGAATCTTTTCCGCCTGTCCACAATACGGCTGCTTTCATCCAATTATCCGTCCAGAGGTACTACATCAGCATAGACATAAGTCGGTGCCGTGTTGCTGCTTGTGTGAATTTTGTCATCGTCATCCTTTGTGGAAACAATGTCTCGCTGGACGACTTTGCCGGGTTTTGCGGCGACAGGTGAACTGAACATCGGTCCATCCACGACGCAGGTATGGAACTCCCCGTTTTCGCCGAGCGGATCCACGCCATCTGGCAAATCTGCGAGGAGGTCCGCGTCAAACCATCGTCCTGCAAAGTCGGCAGGAACTTTGGTTGGGTTGAGCGCAGTGATAATAGCGCGCAAGCCGGAAGCGATCATCTTTTCGGCAAGCAGCGGTGTGTCCTCCCCCCACACTGGGAAAATTGGTGTGAAACCGGTGCCTTTGAGTTTATCCTCGCGGTATGCACGGATGTCTTCTAAGAAGAGGTCCCCGAATGCGAAATGTGACGCTGTCAAATGCTCAGGCAACGCTTCTACCTCAGCGAGGAACTTACGCATTGCTTCTTCGTAGATTGCGTTGGAACACGGATAGGGGATCGGTATCTCGTATAACGGTACACCGAGTTTCTCGGCTTGCTGTTTTAGCACCCATGCAGGCGTAGAGTGGATAGAGACGCGGTCAAACGTCTTCGTGACGGTTGTAAAGATACCGCGTACGTCGTAGCGTTCCGGCTGTTGGCGTAAGGTATGAAGTGCCCACGCCGAATCCTTGCCTGACGACCAGGAAACTAAGACCGGCGTAGCACTTGTCTGTTTTGTCATGATTAAATCTCTCTGTTTGTCTATAGTGCTAAGAAGTTTTCCAATAGACTCTTCCCAGCAGCCGTCAGAATAGATTCTGGGTGGAATTGTACGCCCCAAATAGGCAAACTTTTATGCCGGAGTCCCATGATTTCGTCCTGATCTGTCCACGCTGTGATCTCAAGGCAATCGGGTAATGTGTCTCTTTTCACGATGAGTGAGTGGTAGCGTGTCGCTTCAAACGGGTTATCCAATCCCTCGAAAAGTTCGGTGCCGTTATGGTGTATCATTGAGGTTTTACCGTGCATCAAGCGATCTGCTCTAACAACTTCACCGCCGAACACATCGCCGATGCACTGATGCCCAAGGCAGACCCCTAAAATCGGGACTTTTCCGGCGAAGTGTTGTATGGTATCGTTGGATATACCTGCCTCTTTCGGTGTGCAAGGCCCGGGTGAAATGACAATCCGTTCCGGTGCCAGTGCGTCTAATGTATCCAATCCTATCTTCCGACTCCGATGGACCTCGAGTTCAGCACCGAGTTCACCCAAATACTGAACCAAGTTATAGGTAAAGGAGTCGTAGTTATCAATCATTAAAACCATATTTTTAATTTTCCTTGCGGTTCGATGAAGTGGGTTTAAACATTGAAGTCCCTTTCCGTAGATATGAAGAAACACCCAAGCAAAAACCCCTCCACTTCGTTACGGGCTGCCTATCTTTGGAAACTAAGAAGAAACTATTTTTCTGTCTCCGAGTTAGCAGTTAGTTTTCAATTTCGACAATCATTTCAATTATAATTGGTGTTCCAAGGGGCAGTTGTACCATGCCGACTGCGGAGCGGGCATGTCTGCCTTTATCGCCAAATACCTCAACGAAAAAATCGGATGTGCCGTTAATCACGGCAGATTGATCGGTGAAGTCGGGTGCTGAATTGACGAATCCAACCACTTTGACGATACGCTTGATTCGATCGAGATCGCCGAAAGCGTGTTTGAGGGTACTCAGCAAGCAGATCGCTACCTGGCGCGCCAATGCGTAGCCATCTTCGATCGTCGCATCGGTGCCGAGTTGACTTTTGTGGACTTTACCTTCGCTTGTCACAAGACCATGCCCTGACGTAAATACAAGATTGCCGGTCTGTACGGTCGTGACATAATTCGCGACAGGACCCGTTGGTTCCGGCAGTTCTACGCCTAATTCTTTAAGCCGTTGTTCTGTTTTCATCCGATTCTCCGTTTGGAAACTCATAGTCAAACGACCTTAGATGTCCTCATCAAATCGCCACAGTGATAGTTATCAGTTGCCAATTGCAAGTGATGTGCGGTTAAAGTCGCTATTAACTGAAAACTGCTAACTGTTCCTCAGCCAATGCGATAGCACTGAGCATTGCGCGCGCTTTACTGAGGGTTTCGTAATACTCAGTTTCAGGTACTGAATCCGCGACGACCCCGCCCCCTGCTTGTACATAAGCGGTACCATCTTTGATGACCGCGGTTCGGATCGTAATTGCTGTGTCTGCACTGCCGGAAAAGCTGAAATATCCTACCGTTCCGCCGTATGTACCCCGACGCGTGGGTTCAAGTTCATCAATGATTTCCATTGCGCGTATTTTCGGGGCGCCAGAGAGGGTCCCCGCGGGAAGGCATGCGCGTAGCACATCAAAAGCGGTGAGATCTTCGCGTAATCGTCCGATGACGTGTGAGACGATGTGCATCACGTGTGAAAAACGCTCGACGATCATGAGCTCGGTGACTTCAACAGTATGATATTCACAGACGCGGCCGAGGTCGTTTCGTCCTAAATCAACGAGCATGACATGCTCAGCCCGTTCCTTAGGATCGGAGAGCAGCTGCTGCTCCAACTCGCGGTCCTCTTCAGCAGTTGTGCCGCGTGGGCGTGTGCCTGCAATAGGGACGGTCTGGACGATCCCATCTTCCACTCTCACCATCATTTCCGGTGATGCGCCTACAATGTCAAAACCATTAAACTTCAGGTAATACATATACGGTGATGGATTGACGACTCGCAATGCGCGATATATCTCGAACGAGTCAACGGACACCGGACAACTGAACCGCTGCGATGGTACGACCTGAATGATGTCGCCTGCTGCTATGTATTCCTTCGCGCGCCTGACTGCGGCTTCGTAATCAGATTTTGTGAAATTCGACTGGGGATGGTCTATGATTTCATCATATCGCCCCTGATGTTCACCCCTATCCGCGCGTAAATGCGGTTCGGAAGTAGCCATGAGTTTTTCGACCAACGCTTCAATCTTCGTAATAGCGTCGGCATAAGCCGCGTCCACATCTCCATCAATATGCGCGTTCGCTACAACCTTAATCTGATGGTTCACATGGTCAAATATCAGAATCGTCTCGGCAATCATGAAGAAGCAATCCGGAAGCTGCAGTTCATCTTCGGTACTATCTGGCAATTCCTCGACGAAGCGGACCATGTCATAACTCATATAACCGACCGCACCCCCGTGGAATTTGGGTAACTCAGGATTGTTAACAGGTCGGTAATTCTGCATCAATTCCTCAAGTGCCCTCAACGGATCCTCATATTCCTGAACGACGGTTTCGCCTTTTTCCAAATACTCAACGGTAACCTGATGCCCTTTACTATGGAAAAGCACGGAGGGTTGACTTCCCAAGAAGGAGTAGCGCGCAACGTTTTCACCCCCTTCAACGCTTTCGAGCAAAAACGCATAGTTATCAGGCATCAACTTGTAAAAAGCAGACACCGGTGTCTCCATATCTGCTAAAATTGAGCGATATACCGGTATTGTGTTTCCTAATTTCGCTGTCTCGCGAAAATCTTCCAACGTTGGATAATACATATTTTCAACTATGGGCCAACTTCTTCGCCTGCTGCCGTTGTTGGCAGGCGATTTTCTTTAAAATCAAACCCATCTCCAATAGTAGAGCAGTTTATTGCCTGTTGTCCATAGTGAATGTTAAATCTATAACGGACACGTTTACGGCGGCTAATACACTGCATCTGCCTCAAAAATCTTATCACCTATGACACGCGTTGACTCACCATCGGGGGAGACTTCCCTAAAAAAGCAGGAGCGATAGCCGACATGGCACGCTGCAACTTTCTGCTCAACCTTTATGAGAAGGGCATCGCCGTCGCAATCGACTGCGACAGATTCCACCGTCTGTGTATGCCCTGAAGTCTCCCCCTTGATCCACAATTTTTGACGGGAACGGCTCCAGAAGCAGACGCGCCCTGTATTCAGCGTTTCCGTTATTGCTTCGGCGTTCATATAGCCCACCATTAGAACTTCATTGTTTGTGCAATCTTGAATGACTGCAGCGACTAAGCCATCACTGTCATATTTGAGTTCCGACAAAATTTTCATGCGGGTTCTCCTTTTTAAAACAAAAAACCTTATGCAGCTCGGATTTGTGTGCATAAGGCTTCAACTGGACTTAGAAATGAAAAGAACGATTTTCAATATGTATTTCAGTTATCCATTTAGGCGCACACTCCCCCGCAAGCAGTTGGAATGCCACCAATGCCAATGGTTAACGATGCTATGCAAGTTGGAGTGTGAACGTACAAGGGTCATTTTTTTCATTTTCAGCTAAACATTTGATTTCAAATACTAATATTAATGATACCACATCTAATTTGTGTTGTCAAATTTTTTGGTATTTTACACATTTATTTTTTGAATCGCGGATCTCACGGATTTCGCGGATTGCCACTCTGTAACATCAAGTTATCTGCTAAGCGGAGAACTAAATGACTCTGTCTGTGGGCACAGCGGCTTAACTTGCTATATCACGGACTTGTGGTGTTATTTGAGATACAACGGAGTCTACTTCTCGAATGGCATTCCAATCAATCACGGCTGTCCACAACTTTTCTTCTTCTGAATAGTGAACAACACCTTCAACTTCCAACTCTTCGCTATAGATGATAAGAGATTGTCCATCCTGCAACACAATTTTCTGACGTTCAAGATCTTCTATCGTTCCAGCGCAGTTCAACCACACCCTGCCTTTTACGTCTGCATTGTGGAAGTCTGCGAAAACTCTGACTTTGTTCATCTTCTTTCCAAATCGCTATTCCGTTGCAAGGACTCTGCCTGCGAAGATGTCCCCCACCCGTGCCCTGTTGAGGAATGAAAAATCAGAATCGCTATTCCGTTGCAAGGACTCTGCCTGCGAAGATGTCCCCCACCCGTGCCCCGTTAAGGAATGAAAAATCAGATCGTCTGTTTTTAGGTGAACAGTATCAGTGATCGGTTTTATCAGTTCGCTTGAATGAACAGATAAATATTCCGCCACTTCAAGATTCATCCGATCAATTTCGGAAAGAAAACCGCCCGCGGATAATTCATAATTCCGTGGATTGGTTTCAACCTGTTGGAGTTTTTCGACCTGTTTTTGAAACCGCTCTATACGATCCAGCGTTGCTTTAAGTTCTTGATCATTTTGAATCATTATGAATCACCTCAACTATGCCGCGGCGCGAGTTGTCGCGTTTAATTTGCCAATCTTCCATCGCTTCTGGTTGGCTGCTAATTGTTCCTTGTTTACGAATCCAAAAAATACTCGCTCCCAGAACATCTTGAGCCTTCTGCAGGTCAAAAACGAGAGCTGCATCACCATGTACTTGAGCAACATCAAAAGAATCCTTCATTAGTAGAAAAATATCTACGTCCCCAGGAGAAGGCTTAGATGTTACAAACGAACCAAACACAATGAATCGTGCAACTTGTCCAGTGCTGTTTGCCAATAGGAAAATACGCTCCAATTGCTGCCCAACAAATTCTCTTTGTGGAGTCTCTGTACCAAAATGCTGTAGAGTTTCGGCCAAAGTTGCTTGATGAATTCCTACAGGTAGATCACCATTATTGTCAAATGCGGGCCATTTCTTCATGTAGATAGGTTTTGGTTGTACTGTTACATCAGCATCGCAATGAGGTTGCTTATCTTCACTGCTGCATCTGTAGGTGAAGAGGTAATGTCCCCTTTAACGGTTTACTCACAACTTCCCTTCCTCTACAATTCAAGTTGTTTGCATGCAATGATAACACGTTCGGTGTGCAGATACCAGTTAAATCTCTCATAGAAAATCAGCATAAATTTTATAGCCTCTGTAAACGATTGAGATTGGAAGGGCTACCGATCGGTTCGGAGTGTACTAAACATTCGTGGATCCAATTCTGCCGCCTTTCTAAAGTTTTGGAGGGCAAGGTTAGTTTCACCTTTTTCACGGTAAACAGTTCCAAGGTTGTAATAGGATTCGGCATAATCAGGCTTGAGGTCTATCGCTTTGGTATAGTCTTTGATGGCGTTTTCAAAATCGCCTTTTTTGCTGTAAGCGTTGCCTCGATTATGATAGTCAGGAGCAAAATCAGGTCGTAGTTCTATTACTTTGGTATAGTCTTTGATGGCCCGATCAAACTCATTTTTTATGAGATAAACACCACCGCGATTCTTGTAGGCATCGGCATAATCCCGCTTCAGCTGTATTGACTTGCTAAAGTTTCCAATGGCCCTGTCAAACTCACCTTTCTTGAAGTAAACAATACCAAGGTTATAATAGGCCTCGGCAAGATCAGATTTAAGTTGTATAGCTTTATCAAAGTCTATGATGGCCTTGTCGAGTTCGTCCATATTTTGGTAAGCATTGCCTCGATTGCAATAGGCTTCGGCATAATTAGGATTGAGTTTCACTGCCGCGTTCAAATCTTCGATGGCGTGGTCAAGATAGCCTCTTTTACCATAGGTAGTGCCGCGATTGTTATAGGCTTCGGCAAAATCTGGCTTCAGTTTTATAGCCATGTTACAGTCTTCTATAGCATGATCAGGTTTGTCTTTCTTGTCATAAGCAAAACCCCGATTGTTATAGGCTTCGGCAAAATCTGGTTTCAGTTTTATAGCCGTGTTGTAGTCTTTGATGGCATCGTCGAAATCGTCTTTTCTGGCATAAACATTGCCCCGTTTGTAATAGGCCTCAGCATAGTCACTTTTGAGTTTTATAGCCGTGTTATAGTCTTCTATGGCATCATCATAATTGCCTATCTGTTGGTAAGCATTACCTCGATTGTAATAGACTCTGGCATCATCGGGTTTGAGTTGTATTGCTTTTGTAAAATCTTTGATAGCATTATCAAAATCGCCCCTGTCCATCGTAAGCATGCCCAAGTTATTGTAAGCATCAGCATAATCAGATTTGAACGGAGTTAACATTGTGGCGATGTCTTCTGGTAATTGAATACCTGTTATTTGCTCAAAGTTTTCAACGCTTCCGAAGCCGTCATGAAAAACTACGACAATATCTACTCCCATATCTCTGGCAGTGGTCAGGTCTGATTTAGCTTTTTCCCATTCTTGCCGTAGCAAACATACTACGCCGCGACCGCAATAGGCAACAACATAATCGGGTTTGCGTTGTATGACTTCAGTATAGTCATTTATGGCGTTTTCAAAATCGCCTTTGCCCATGTAAGCAAAGCCTCGATCGAAATAGGTTTTGGCAAAATCAGGTTGTAACTTTATCGCTTTGGTATAGTCGCTGATGGCAACCTCAAGTTCGCCTTTACCCGCATAAGCGTAGCCACGGCTGCGATAGGCTAAGACATGATTTGGGTTCAGCTCTATTACCATATCATAGTCTTCAATCGCTTTATTAACATCACCTTTACCCGCATAAGCCAGACCGCGATTACAATAGGCTTGGGCAAAATCAGGTTGTAGTTCTATCGCTTTAGTATAACTTGAGATCGCAGTGCTAAGATCGCTTCCTTCCCTATAGATATTACCGAGATTGTAATAAGCTGAGGCCACATTTGGATTCAGTTCTATCACTTTGGTCCCGTCTTCAATAGCTGGGTCAATCTCGCCTTTGCTTAAATAAGCACCACCACGATTATTATAGGCTATAACATCATTTGGGTTCAGCTCTATTGCCATATCATAGTCTTCAATCGCTTTATCAACATCACCTTTATCCGCATAAGCCAGACCGCGATTACAATAGGCTTGGGCAAAATCAGGTTGTAGTTCTATCGCTTTAGTATAACTTGAGATCGCGGTACTAAAATCGCTTTTTTCCCTGTAGATATTACCGAGATTGTAATAAGCTGAGGCCACATTTGGGTTCAGTTCTATCGCTTTGGTATAGTCTCTCATAGCTCGGTCAATCTCGTCTTTTTCAACGTAAGCAAGACCACGATTGTTATAGGCATAGGCAAAGTCTGGATCTATTTTAATTGCTGTGTTATAATCTTCTATTGCTCTGTCATGTTCACCTTTTTTGTCATAAACTACGCCGCGATTGGTGTATGCTGCTGTATCACTTGGACTGAGTTCAATTGCCCGCGAATAAGCTTTTAACGCTTCGTCTAATTGATCCAGCATCATCATGAAATTCCCCCGATCGAATGCTAAAAAGGCAAGTGTTTCTATTTCCTCGGGTGTTACATTAGGAGAAGGTTTTGCTTGAGATTGCATTTTTTCAACAACTTTTCGGATACCCTCAACTACATTTAACCACCCTTTGCTCTCAGGTTGCCACTCGTTAATAGGTTTACCTTTATCCGGTAGTGCTTGGAAGCCACTAAGTTGATGATTTTGCCAATCGCAGTGTTCAAGGATAATCGGAATCACTCTTATGTTTGGATTTAAGGCAGCAGTCAATTCCTTATTGCAATTTTCAGAGGCAAGACTATATCGACAAGTTAGGTAGAGTAGAATGTCCGAATCGGCAAGATTGTTGAAAATTGCATCCCGCCATTTGTCCCCGGGTAGAATTTCGTTGTCGTGCCAGACATCAATTAACCCGTTTTGCTTCAGGACATCAAGGCTGGTTATCAATTCGTCCTTTGCTTCTGAATTTTTATGGGCGTAAGTAATGAAAATCTTCAGAGATTTGCTCATTCTTATCCTTCCACAATCGGAATTACGTTAGGATTACGTTGTATTATGAGTATACCAGAGGATGCTTTGATTTCACTCGCTGTTGGTTGAAGTTTCCCATGCTCATACTTTGACAACGTTTGACTGCTAACCAACCTATCAACCGCAGTCTCCAAGTCCCCGAGGGCCATACCACGGGCAAGTCTAAATCTTCTCAGGCGTTCACCTACTATGATTACAATACCCTTCATTCTTAGAACGGAATGTCATCAGATTCATCAGTTGTTACAAGCCCTAGCTCCTTTAGAAAGGAGAGGACGTTTTCGATATCGTCTTCATCCACATCCCAACCATATTCTTCGGCAATTTGTTTAACTTCTTCTATTGTACTTTGCCCTTGCCAACTAATAATGTAATGTACCTTTGCCGCGATGGAAAGCATGTTAAAGTTTTGGGATATTTTCCGTTCATTGATGGATTGAAGTGCCTCATTCCATTCTTGAAACTCAGGTTTTTGCTGAGTAGCCTCCCATATCTCTGCAGCATCATCGGTCAAAGAATAGGTGTGCCTCCTAATTTCGCCGAAGGTATTTCGTTCAACCAGAGCAGTAGTAAAAGACTCTGTGACTTCCTTTATGACACCATAGTTCACCAAACCATCTAAATGTTCCGCGACGAAACTACTATAAGGTCCGTAATAGTGCGCGGAAAATCCGAAATTTTCTTTGAGCAGGACACTCAAAAAATAGATTTTCTTTTGAAGGAGGGTTCTCCCTCGTAACTCCTCTCTCGGTTCGCTTTTGATGACAAGTAGAAGGATGTCAACAATGTGCATGTTATCTCCTTTCATGAGGAACGCAAAATGTTTTGGATTTCGCTTTTCTCTTTTTCTGAATCATTTTTATATGGGGCATAAACTTGGATAGTTTCTAAAGCAGAGGTGTCAGCGGAGTGCCTGACAAAAAATAGTTCACCTGCGTACGCTGGTAGAGACATGAGTAAATCTTGCTTTTCGTCGAAAACCATAATTGCTTCAAGATTCGGGGTCTCGGTTTGACTGACGTAATTCAGATTCCGAATTGGTGGTTTATTAACAATCACATAATCTGGATCAACGCCTATATGCGCCGCAATGCTCTCTTCACATTGGCGTTTCCGAGCTGGATCCGCTATCATTCCTCGGAGACCAGTCCGAACCATTTCATCCCTTTCGTCCTTGAATCGAATCTCGGCAATCATTTTGTAAAGTTCCCGATTATAAAGCTGATTGAAAATCTCACGGGCTTTTTCTTGTTTGCAATTCCTCAAAAGGTCAATCACCTTTTCATCATGATAGTTAAGGTAGTTTTGAACGAAATCTTTTTTCTTTTTTTCGTGGTCCTCATCGGAGGCCCTCTTATTTTTTTTAGGGTATTTGTAAAGTTTCCCCATTTTCGCGTTACGTCCATCAATTGCAAGGGTAATCCCGCGAACAATCATCTCATTGGAAATGAGACTCACTCGGTGCCAATAGACCTGCTGTGTCATATGATACCTTGCTAACAGGAGTTGTTCAAGAGCGTAAATTCCTTTGCTACTAATTGCGAGTGGGGTTTCTCGACGGTCCGCAATACGGCAAGATTCAATCAGTTTTTCCAGATCGTACTCACCATATTTGACACCGGCAAAATAAGAATCACGTAAAAGATAATCCATTTTATCCGCGTCCAACTCACTGGAGACAATATCACGATGCCAGTCTCGGATATTTTTACTTCCTTCAATGATTTCTACTACAAAATCAAGATCTCTGTCCAGAATTTCACTGATTTTCGGATCTGTTTGGATGATATCTACCGTGATTTTCTCATGTATCTTTTCAAGTACCTGACCTGTATCGGCATCTGCTGGGGCATATTTTTTCAATAGGTGCTCAGAAACATGACTAAAGGGTCCGTGTCCTACATCGTGAAGCAATGCTGCAAACCGGACCCGATCCACATCTTCACTGCATATTTTTGCCGAATTTAATTCTTGGAGTTTAGTGCAGATTCGTCCAGCGACGTGCATCACACCAACAGAATGATCAAATCGCGTATGCACAGCACCCGGATACACCAAAGAGGTCATCGCCAATTGCCGAATCCGACGAAGACGCTGAAATACCTTTGTGTCAATTAAATCCCGTTCTCTTTTAGAAATTTTGATAAACCCGTGAATTGGGTCTCGCATTTCATGGGGACGTTTTGTTACCATATTTTAATTATACTACATTATGTTAAGTGGTTCAAGTTAATTCTTGTTATTTCTGGGTTCTTCCGATTTTTCTCGGGCTACGGCATACTCATAAAATCCGTAAAGGATGGTGTTACGATAATACTTAAGACTTATATGATAAAGATGAAAAAATATAGGGCATAAAACTGCACTGACCCAATAACATACAAATAGAACGTTAACCCCTTCTTTCAACAAAGCAATGAAACCAAGTCCTCCCGTAATAAACCAATAAAAAATCCCAAACAAAGATCGCTTTTTTGCGTTTTGGTTGCCTTCTTCTCTGGCTTCCCTCTTTGTCCAAAGCAGGACAAGCACCAAAATCCAGATTGGGATCGGTATCCATTGTAAGTACTGTAGTGGAACAAAAATTCTAACTAAAAATCCGGCTGCTGCAAGAAAAAAGATACTTCCTATCAATTTGGCAGAGTTATATTGAGCTAATAATGTAAAACCGCGCGAGTAAACGTCTGGGCTCTGCTTTAGAACAGTAGTTCGACACAGATCAAAAATTTCCGTATACTTCACATCATTTTTCGCTCTTTCTGCCTCCTCCCGTATTGTTTCTACTTTAATGCCAAAAACATCGTCAATTTTGACTTTGAAATTTTTTACAAATTCATCTGTATAAGGATCAAAATCTCCAGAATCATCTCTGTATTTACAATCAAATAAAGCTTTCTCAAACGCCCCGTAATGGGCATGGAATCTCTTAAGGGACTGAAAAATTTTTACCAGTTTTCCAAAAAGCCAATGAATTAATCCATGAGTGGCGAAGCCAACGAAATAACAAACTATCACGTACAAAATCCCTTGTGTTACAGTAGGACGCAGAAACTGTGCTAATTCGCTGTCTTCATCTTTTAATTCATTGGGTAAGTTTGACAGCAGTGTGGGGTTTATCAAAATCGCTAGTATTATTATTAGGATTAACCCAGGCACTGTATACCCTAAAAAGTCATATAGATTAAACGGAATTCGCATGAATGCTATCTCTCAAAATGAAGACGTTTATCAAAAAGAACTTGCAGGAAAACCAAGCAGATCAATCAATGAATCACTCTCCGAAGATGTCCTCGTGGAGCTCCTCATAGACTTTCATGCCAGGTTGAATGAGCGGAGCAAGAATGTTTTTCATGAAATTTCTACTTTTATTTCCCATTTTAGATGGTCTTAAAGCAGTCTTGGCAGTGGTGTGGATACTTTGTGCAATAGGTTTCAAATCATCGTGATTTTTACCTTCACTTATGCTTTTTTTTAGAGCGGTTTGTTTCGCATCAAGTAAATCCTGAATCTTAGCGGATTTGCCGTGGGCCTCACATAACTTAGTGAGCACTTCGTCATCAAGAAGATAACCTTCAATGTTTCGGCGTGACAAAGTGCGAATCCCAATTTCATCACTTTCTTCAACTTCCGAAGGGAGCGCATCGTCTCCGTCTACAAGTCCGATAACCTTCGCGTTCTTTGCAATTTTTCCGGTTACACGATTCAGTGCTTCAATGGATTTTTCTACGTTCCCTCTTCCCTCCAAAGAAATAAAACGGACTTCCGGGTGACGGCTTCCAAAAATGTTCTTATAGCAGTCAGCATCAAATTTTTCACCTTCGCAAAATACAGTCCATTCGGTTAACACTAACTGCGCGAGGTCGCCGAGAGCAACTTCATAGGTACGCGCCCAAAAATCTGGATCCGGCGTCATAGGTTTGAGTGTCACTTGCTCGTCAAAGTCATCTCTACCGAAATCAAGAAACACAACTGAGTCTGGATCTTCGCGCCAGAGATCCTGTGCCCTGCGCACCATGCCGACGGAATGCGTGGCAACCCAAAGTTGCGATTTAGGAGAAATAAGGTTGTAGAGTGTCTCAAGGAGTTGTCCCTGTAGTTTCGTGTGGATATGGAGTTCTGGTTCGTCAATACAAATTATGGTTTCTTCATCTATAATCTTTTTAATTACAATATCCAGAAGTAGATCGAGCACTGCTATTTCACCGCCTGATAAATTCTGATATGAAAGTTGTTCCCGGCCCTCTTTTTCAAATCGGAGTAAACCTTCGTACATCGGAGCACCTATGTATTTCAAAATCAATCCGGAGTCAGTGAACATTTTCCTGATTGCACCGCGGAATTCTTCAAAAATTTTACCTTGAAGTTCAGCAAATTTTTCTGCTTGTTCTCTATATTCCGGGGGAATTGGTGGATACGGATGCTGCTCCTCCAATACAAGTTTATCATGTTGACACACTGATAATAGCGAAAAATTTGATGCAAACGTCTCATCACTCCTCATCGCGGGGCCGTATGTCCGTAATTGATAGCGCAAATTGTGATAGCTTTCCCGTGACAGAATGTTACGTAACTGAATCGGCGAATAACTTCTATAGGCAGATCGTATATGCGCTTTTCTGCCTGATTCTGGTTTGTGATAGAATTCTATATTTACGCAGTCCCAGATATCATCCGGGAAAGTCATAGGAATCTTTTCCGATGGATCTATATCTATTTTTTCAGGTAATGGCTCGGGATCATCAATATAGTATTGGGGGTACTTGCGCCTAAAATAATACGCTAACATTGTTGGCGAATCATTTAATATATCAGCTGGATACGCTGAACCTTTACTGTAAAGGGCATCAAACTCCAAACCATCAAACACTGACGACTTTCCACTTCCGTTTGGACCTATCATCATCACAAGCTTTGCCTTTTCAGGTAATCCCTCTATCGTTAAGTCTTTGAAACGTCTAAAACGTTTCAACTTAATAGATTTTATCTTCATACATCATACTCCTAATCATCAATACCATAAAGTGCTGATACTTTCTTATTCAATTTCTTTTCAAGACGAGACACCTTTTTTTGAAGACCTTTCCGCTTAGCAGCAAGAATCTTATCAACCAATTCAACGATGGGAGCTTGCTGCTTAGGCGATACATCCGGAATCGGCAGTTGTTTCCAGTCGTCAGGGTAAATATGGATATTACTGCGACGATTTACCCTTAAAAAATCACGAACAACAGTAGAATTCATCACACCAAGCAAAAATTTAAGAGAAAATTGACTGCTTATTTTTTCAAGTTTTTCTCGTTGAGGTAAATTTGGTTTCAGTTTTTCATCACGATAGCGGGCTCGTAGTTTAATCGACCTGTTTTTAACGCCTTTTAGATTATGCCAAAGAATGAATCCGACACTTGCAGGAGTGAAAATTAGATTTTGATTATCGTAGCAGACCTTTGGATCTGATCCAGGACTCCGTTGAGCCAATATTTTTTTATCAACTTCGTACATTTCTCGGAACTGCACATTTCTGAATAGTGCGGGAGCACGATCTGTTCCCCATTCCAGCCATTTATGTGTAGCAGGAATCCATCTGTCAAGATGCTTTCCTTCAACAAACGGTTTAGGGTGAATATCATCTTGTACGTCTGAAAGCAAATCCTCTGATCTAAATGCCCCTTGTGCCCTTTTCTCGTCGGCTTGTACTTCCATTCCTGTTGTTATATAGCAAATATTATCAAGTGTTACCGTTGACGTTGCTAATTGAGATCGGTCAGAATCTTCCGGGAAAAACGCTCGGTGCGTAAGATTCTGCTGTTCATCAGTTGGTAGGAGATGGACTTTGCCGAATTCCGGGTAATGCTCGCGACGTTGAGGTTTGTTGTCATTACCGTCTGTTTTTTGAAAGAGAAAGATTACATTTCGCACTCCGACAGGACCAAAAAGTGGAACTTTACTGCAAAAGTCAAGACGTATTATCTTGCTTTTTTCCAGAAACCACTCTTGTGATTTCAGGGCATATGGTGCGTTGCAGTAAGCATCAGAAACGATGAGCGTTGTAAAACCACCGGATTTGAGCAGTTTATAACTCCGCTCAATAAACGGAATAAACAGATCCCACTTCTTATAAAGTGTCTTATACTGTTTACTGTCCTTAATTTCCTGACGCATTTTCTTAACCTTTTCTCGCTCAAGGTCGTTTTTTCCCGCATCCGCTCGGACATAAGGTGGATTGCCGATGGTAATATCGAAACCCTCTTTGATACCAAACATCCACTCCGGATCGAAAAAATCTGCTTTGTCATTCTGGTTATACGGATTCCAATCGGCAATTCGTTTTGCCTCGACAACGCCCGCAGTGAGTTTAGTCTCGCGCACCTTATATGCTTTTTGCAATTTTTCACGCAATTGTTGACGCGCCCCTTCTTTTGGAACTGATTTTACTTGTTCCGATATTTTGTTTTGTTCCTGCTGGCACCACGTCGTATGCTCTGTTGCTAATGCTTCTGCCAATTGCTCGCGACGTTCTTCCTCCTCTTCTATATATTGCAACTTGACCTCGCGGTCATTTTCACTAAAATACTTGGCACGGATTGTTTCAATTTTATCGCGTAGTTGCTGAATAGCATCATTTAAAAGCAATGACTGTAAGTCAGACTCTCGTAACTCATTCAAGCCAATGAGGGTGTTAGCAGCGACAAACTTCGTTTCTAAGTTGGGGAGCGGACGGATGCCGTAGTTCTTGCTCGGGATCTCGTTCGGCTCCTGCTCAATAACAAGTGAGATAAAGAATCGGAGTTTGGCAATCGTCACGGCAATCGGTTGAATGTCCACGCCGTAAATGCTGTTCTGGATGAGGTAAAGTTTTCTGCCATAGTTATTGTATTGATTCGCTTCGGAGAAAACCTCATCAATTACATCGAGTGCCCCTCCTCGGCTTGGAGAATCTGGGATTTTGTTTGCTTGATCGATTTGTTGCTGTTTCCAACGTTCGTTCTCTGGATCCAGTTTTTTGAGGATTAAAACTAATTTATTGAGAATTCCCATCGGAAACGCACCGGAACCGACAGCAGGGTCAAGAATTTTGAGGTCGTCCACGGCTTGAATCATCGGTTCAATCTCAGAATCATAGATCATGTGATCATTGGACTTATCTTTTTCTCCGAGTTGGTCGTAGGCGAGGAGATCGTCACGAAGACGTTCTTCTAAGAACTTAATGTCTCCATCTCCAGGGGGAACCTTCTCAAGAAAGTAGGCAATAAGTGCTTCATCTACCATGTAGTCAACGACATGGCGGCGGGTATAAAAAGAGCCGGTTTCTTTGCGGGCAAGTTCCTCAGTTTCGGGATTATACACACCGAGTAGGTTCTCAAATGCTTGTCCGAGGAGTTCTGGGTCAAGTGCTACCTCTTGTTCAACCGGTGTATTTTCTTCAACGGTGAACTTATAGCGTGTGAAGATTTCATAAAGTCCTTTTTCTTCTTGAAAAAAGAGTTTTGCTGGGACATGCAATTTCCGCCTATGCCGCGGCCAATCGGTGAAGCAGTCAACACGTTTACCACCAGCCTTTTGCCCTTTAAACGAATCCAAAGAGTCGAACAAACCTCCATTGACAAACGGAACCTGCTTAAGATGTTCCAAAAAAGCGTCTCCGTTTTGGAGCAGATCGATATATCGATATTTGTTTGAATTACGATGATCTGGATTGCGAGAAGGACGAGAGGATTGTTGGGTTGTTGATGTGTTAGTATCATTGGAGTCATTAGGTTCACGGAACCCTCGTTCGCGAATTGGTGTATTGAGTGTTGCAAAAAAGAGATTTTGCAGCACGGCTTGGTAGTAATCGGATGTTTCGTAGTCAAAATTCTTCAGGTGTGTCTGTACACCTTTTTCATCAAATAAGTCTGTGGGTACGAGGTTCTTTTCTTTGAGAAACCAGATAAAAAGGAGACGCGTTATCATTCGGATAACCTGCATTTTATTTTCTTTATCGGGAAATTTGCACGTTTCCGCTGATGCTGCCCACTCATACCACTCTTCAAGATCACGATAGAAACGTTTATTGAGTGCCTCCGTATTGAGAATGTTTTCCCACGCGTTATGGAGGGTATCAAAATCGCGAACGCTTTCATTTTCAATCAATCGGTGCAGCTCGATTTCAGATAGGATGTCAATATGGGCGCGCTTCGGGGAATTTAGGTTGATATCCTTGATGAGCGTCACCTTCTCCAAAACCTGTTTTGTGGGATTAATTTGATGTTGTCGACGGTTGATAATCGCGAGGGTAAGGACATCGCCATACCGAAACATGAGCATGATCGGTTGTGGAATGCTCTTACTGATAAAGCGGGTGATGTTGGCAAGCTGCGTACGAGTGTAGATATCCCCGGCGAGTCGCATTGCAACGAACATATAGGAATGCCTTAGCGCGTCGTCTATAGTTCCACTCTCAAAGAGCAATTGCTGTCCGGTTATCTGCTCGTTAATTTCATCGTCCCTCACTTGCAAGATTTGGTAAAAGGTTTGCCAGTCGTCAATGCAGAGTTTATCGGTTGGGTTAGCAGTTTCTAATGCGGCTGCGGTGAGACGATCAGATCTATCACTATCTATATCATCGTTACCGACCATCTTACTGTAATAGCCGAGGGTGTTCAGGAGAGTTGTAGCAGCTTCTCTGAGCGGTTGGTTATCAAAATTCTTTAGGGCATTCTCAATCTTTTTTTTGATTGTTATTTCTGAATTCATATAAGTTCTGCCTTTTCACTTTAGGGATGGATTACGAGCCATGTAACAAGTTCAAATTCAGTCTTTTCGGTAATCTGACTATCGGCGGTCGGTAGCAGTGCATCAGCACTTGCGTCAAGTTGATCGTTGACCTTCCGATTATATGCCTCGCGAATTGAATTGAGGATGGCGTCGAGTAGCATCTCATAGATCGTCATATCGCTGCCGTTGTCGGTCTCCTCGTTGAACCAGTGACAGAGGTCTTGATCATGTTGTTTCTTTTCAACACAAAGTGTGCTGAAACGTTCCAAAATCCGTTTTGGGTTGGTGAATCCGATAGAGACCTCGCCATCATCACTGATATGCACAAGGTAATACGGGTGAATCGGGTTGAGTTTTTCACCTTCTTCACTATCCTCTCCCTCACCGGTCTGCTTTAGGCAGAAGATAACCCCCGGTTTGATATTCACAGGCATCCCGTCGTATGTGAGCGGTGCCGTGACGGCGTATAAACCAAGTGGCGCGTCCCGGAGTTTCGCTTCGTTTTGACGGAGATAGTCGAGCAGCTGCGCCCGAAAATCGTCAAGCGTGAATTGGTTGAGATTCAACTGCTCTTCGATATCTTCAAAATCAAGGATTTCGGTTTGCATGCGGCGGAGTTGTTCATCGCGGTGCGTCCAGACCTGTTCCATACTCCCTTTTTCCGTCAATGAAAGCAGGTCATCATCACCCGTAGCCGTGAGATTGACGAGTGCCATGCGCGCTTCAACGCGAGGTTTTAAGTTGATATATTCGTCGAGTTCAGGCGTAGGCCAGAAGTTGATAAGATGGATTTTCTTGTTTTTAGTGCCGATACGGTCAATCCGTCCGAAACGTTGGATAATTCGGACAGGGTTCCAGTGGATGTCGTAATTGATCAAATAATCGCAATCTTGTAGGTTCTGTCCCTCGGAGATACAATCAGTGGCAATGAGAAGATCAATTTCGGGGGTTTCACCTTCCGTTTCGCTCTCCTCCCTCTCTTTGGAAATCGGTGAGAAATTGGTAAGGATTTCGTCAAAGTCGTTTCGGACGAGTTCGCTTCTGCTTGCACCACCTGTAACGACAGCGGATTCAATATTAAATGTCTCCTTTGCCCATTCGTATAAATTATCATAGAGATAGTTGGCAGTATCGGCGAAAGCGGTAAACACGAGGACTTTGCGGTTTTCTTTCCCGTCTCGGTTTTCTGTGGGGTTCTGCACTTTGATGGCTATCAATTGCTTGAGTTGTTCCAATTTGGCATCCCTATCAGACGTGATATTTTGTGCGATTTTGTAAATTTTATCCAGTTGCGTTCTATCGTCGTGAAGGTCGGCAAGCCAAGTGTCAAGGTCAATATGTTCATAGAGGTAGGTCTGATTTTTTCCTGCTTGTACACCAGTTTGTAGTTCGTCATCCTCTCCATATTCTTCCGTTGTTTCGGCAAAGGGATCGAACCCGCTTTCGCTTACAACACTTGGGGTTGCACTCAGAAAGTCCTGAATTTCAGACGCACGTTCTTTGATATTTTCAATGGTGCGTTCAAGAGTTGATGCGAAGGAGTGGACGCTGCTCTCAAGTCGTTTGAGGAAGTTCACCTTCATCATACCGATAAGGTTGAACTCGCGCTGCTGAAGAAGTCTCTCACCGTAGTGGTGACGGCATTCCTGACGAATATATCTTGACGGATTGAAGATTGCGAGTCGATACCCATCAATCTGGTGGCTGATGGTTTGGTAAGTGGGAAATTTCCCTTGCAGGTCAATTTCAGGAAAGATAGACTGCGGAGGTTCACGATCCGGGAATTGACCGATCTCTTCAACCGCATTGTCATAGAAGTTTACAACATGCGTCCGGGAACGAGCGATCGTGAGTCGATCCAATAGTGCAAAAAAATCAGCATTCAGGCTTTCCGCAAGGGTTTCCTGTTTTTGAGACTTTTCGGACATCTGATGGGTTTCTGCTGTCCACGTATCAAAACGACTTTGTGCGGCGTTGAGCGTCCCTCTAATGCTTGGAATACCCGTCTCTCTAAATGCGTCGTCCCTATCCTCAGTGATTAAACAGATCTGATTCGCAAGGTCGGTGAGTTGATTGTTGACTGGGGTAGCAGAGAGCATAAGTACCTGAGTTTTGCCACCACTCTGGATGGCATCTTCCAATAATTTGTTATATCGGCTTTTACGGACAAGTTTGCCATCCTGATCAAGTGTATTGGTGGAGCGGTTTCTGAAGTTATGGGATTCGTCGATGACAATAAGATCGTACCCATCCCATTCGTGTTGTGCAAGGTCAATACCGTTGGATACTCCACTGTCTCGACTCAGATCCGTGTGTGCAAGCACATTGTAACGAAACCGATCGGCTTTCAGTGGATTACGTCTTCTGCGAAAGTGTATTGGATAAAGCGTCCAATTCTTTTCTAATTTTTTCGGACACAGCACCAAAACATTCGCATTTCGCAGTTCAAAGTACTTGATAATCGCGAGTGCCTCGTATGTTTTCCCCAATCCGACGCTATCAGCGATAATACACCCGTTATATGCCTTGAGTTTCTGGAGGCATGCCTGCACACCGTGTTTTTGAAAAGCGTAGAGTTTTTGCCAAATTTCTGTCTGCAAGAATGAAGGGTTCGCTTCGGCAAATTCCGTGTCGCCTACATCTGCCAATATGTTTTCAAAGAGATGGTAAAGCGTTTTATAGTAGATGAATTCGGGGTCTTTGTCCTGATAGGCATCTTTGAGGATTTGCAACACCTGTGCTTTTACATTCTCTACCTGCTCCGACTCCCAGAGATTATCAAACCACGTTTTAAGGTCAGCACAGTCGCTTTTACTGTCAACTTCGAGGTTAAGTTCGATGTTGCTTGCTTTTTCGCTTAACCCCAAGCCACGTACGGTAAAGTTTGAGCTGCCGATGATTGCATCTTCGCTCTTACCGTTCTCAATATAATACATTTTGCCGTGCAGAAAGTTTGATTTACGGACTGAACGGATCTCGACCTTTTCTTCAATCCAGTCGGCACAGGCTCTGGCGACCTCTTTTTGGGGAAGATAGTTTTGGAGTTTTAACCCTGATTCGGTGAGTTGGAACGCCTTGCTTTCGGTTTTGTCTGGATCAATGTTGATAAAACTGGGTTCACCGAACAGGAAACGGAGTTCTTTGATATTTGTTAATTCGTCTCTGAGTTTGTCAAATGCGTAAATGGTGAAATAGGCGGAGACAATGGAGAGATCAGAACCGTCTTGGATTTTATCTCGCAGAAAATCGGCGACGGTATCGTACATGCTGTTGTCTCGGATACGGGAGGTTTTTGACATTGCGTTATCTTTCTGGAAACCGTTATAGGTATATTGCTATTTGATCAATCGCCCCTACAAGAACTAACCTTTATGATACCAATTCCGTTTAAAATAGGCAAGCATAAAAATCCAAATGTGCAGAGCCATTCAGTTTTCGTTATTAGAAATTTTTCTGTGATCTTTAGAGCATGTGCGACGTGACTTTTCGCGTCGCACATGCTATACTTCACCTCATAGATAAACCAAATCTTTTTGAGGTGAAACCATGACGAGAAATAACTCTCGCCACTTATTAGATATGTTAGCAGATGTGCCCGATTTTCGCAAATGCAGAGGTAAGCGGCATCCACTCCAAGCTGTCCTCGGACTCATCGTTATCGCTATGATGGCAGGGTATCGAACCTATTCTGCTATCGCTGAATACGGACGCACTTATGACCTGAAACTCGCTAAAGCACTCGGATTCACACACAAGAAAACACCTTGTGCAGCAACACTCCATCATCTTTTGAAGAACATTGATGTCAAAGTTTTAGAAACAACGCTGAGTCAGTGGGCAAGAAATGTCCTCACTCAAATTGCCACTCAAGAAGCAAACGCCATTGCTATTGATGGCAAAATCTTGATCGGGAGTCAGAAACAAGATGCCGTCATCTCACACTTACTCTCGGCGGTCTCACATCAACTCGGTATTACTCTCGCACAGCAACCTGTTGATTCAAAAACAAATGAG